>NZ_JBXWOJ010000004.1:0-327806 GCF_059610805.1 Ruegeria sp. CDSC025
CTTCGGTCTCTTGTTTGCCATTCTAGGTCCTCCGTTTCCTAAACATAAAGGGGGACCAGTTCAGTTGGGGAGGCTCAGCACTGGGTTTTGCCGGTGCTGATCCGGGGATTGAGAAACAAATGCCGCTGCCCATCGGGTGCCGTGTTCGCGCCTGCTATGACGTGTTGTTGGAAGACCTTGAAGAGCATCCAGGCAGTGACGTCATTCATTTCCTGTTGCGCCGCCCAGCTCTGAAAAGCATCGTGCGCCGCATCCAAACCATGAGCAGGCACAAATACGCCGAAATCCGAGCCAACCTTGCGGACCGGAACGTGCGCCCCATGGACCTGTTGCGCTGCAAGCTTGCCTTCTTTGGCGTCAGCAAGTTCGACCCTCGTTCGAAGCTATGGCTACGTAACACAATGTATCAGGGGGCACCGCTGATTGATGACATCGGCCAGACCTATGAAAGCTGGTTCCTGCCACTGAAACCGCAGATTGAGGAGGCACAGGCATGAAAGTATCCCGTAACGAAATGATCACCGCGCTGTCCCGCGCCTACGAAGGAGCCGGGCACGAGATCGGTGACTATGAGGTCGCTGGCCAATTGGTCACTTGGTTGCAAATGGCGGGTCTGAGCGGGTTCGACCGTATCAGCCTGCCACCACGGGCCCCCAAGGGTGGAGCGACTCCGCGGTTGGTGTTCGAAAATGGCGACATCGCCGTTCTTGATGCAGGTGGCGCGGATGTCTGCGAGCACGGCTCATTGGCGGCCTATCTGATGCACTCCAAGGCCAACAAGTCGGGCTTTGCGATCATCGAACTGGCCAACTGCCGCTATCCTGGTCTAATCCTGCGAAGCCTGTCGATGGTCGCGCAGTTGGGCGTGTATATCTCAGCCTATCGGAAAGATCAGGTTGGATCACACGGAGCGAGCTTTGAAAGCGGCGCGACTTTCCCGCATTACTGGCGATTGGATAATGCAGATGACAGAAAAGAAATCTCGACCGTCACTATCATCTGCACAAATCAGCCTGCATTGCTGGCGGACGCGGTGACACGTCAGGTGGAGCAACCCGAACTTCAGCGGTTTGAAATTTCGGCGGCGCAGCTAGCAGCCAACTATAACCAAGCTTTGGAACAGGGGATTGAGGTTGACCCCGGCCAATGGGACGCCCTGAACGCCGCCGCTTGGCCCATTCTCGTTCGCTCAGATACGCAATCCCGCTCAGGCGCCGGGCCCATGTGAGGCTTGGGATATGAGCCAGCGCTTGCTCCGTTTGCAAACAAAAAAAATGCCGCCCCGATTGGGGCGGCGTCGGACCGGAACTCGTTCAGCATGTATTCCCGGTGAATCGGCGCTGGGTCGCCAAAGAACCTTTTGACCCTGCGCGCCATGAGCCAGGGGTAGTGCACAGAGCCAAGGTCTGATGTGCGTCAATCCTGCCGGTTATGTTCGCGGTAGCTCGGACATTCTGGCAAGGATGTCCACACCCTGCTGTTTCCAGAAATGCAAAAGGTCGATGAATATCCAGTTCTCGGCCAACTTATCCCCGTCTCGCCGATAGATATCTATCACCCGAAATTCACCGGCTTTGTCAGTTGCAGGCATTCCCATGAACCCGCCAGTTGGACGGGCTGTGAAGTTCGGCCAGCCAAAAAAACCGCCATAGTGACCCTCTGCCAGGCGGCATATGTGTTTGGTTTTCGACCGGTCAGTGAAACCAGCACGGAAAGGGCCTGCATGCTGTTGGGCGTAGCGTTCGATCGTGTAGGTCGCCCCGATCCCGGATGGCCCCCACCAGATCATGTCTTCGGACCATGTGCGCCGTAGTTCGTCCTCAAGGCTGAGGCCGCTGTTCCATTGGCCCAGATCGGAGATCATAGAGTTGATGGCCGCCAGAGTCCGCTCTCCTTCCGCCGCAGGTTGCGGACCGACCATCAGGCCGTCATGGGTCATGGGCCCCGGCTGCACGAGCTGCGCGGCTGTCTGAGGCGGGAACGGCTGCAATCCGGCCTGCATCATGAAATGAGGTATGTCGAAATACATCGCCGTTTCAGTGATTTTTCCGTTTTCGACCTTGTTGAATTCGCAATAGCGCAGAAATGTCATTTTGCCGTTTGGCGAGATACCTAGCCAATCTTTGTCGAACAGCCCCATGAGATGGCCCATTGATACAACCCAGACCGAGGTGAAACCGTCCATCTCGTTTTCTCCGGCCATGAATACGTCCATACGGCGCTGCATTCGGGTCAGGCTTTGTTTCAGCGGAAGCCAGAACTGGGCACCTACGTCACTGGGGCCATGCAGTTCGTCAAAGGGATGGAATCCGCGCCACAGATAGTCATCGGCGCAATATTTCGAGATCACGTCAGGGACCGCTGATTCTTCAGCTCGGCTCAGAGCTTCATAAAGATCCAGAACAATATTTTTCTCGGCTTCGTAAGGCATATTCTTTTCTTTCAGTGCTTTACCAGGAATTGAGCACAGGTTTTCTGTATAGTGAAACGTAGATTTGCAAACGCATGCAAAAAAAGCTTGCCTGATGTTCCATCAGATGTCTATGCTCTTGCAAACGTATGCACGACAAGTGCACATGGGAGGACAGAATGGCCGAAATTCAACTTCGCAGTGTTGGGAAACGTTGGGGATCGTTTGTGGGGGTGGATAATTTCGACCTGACTATTGCCGATAAAGAGTTTCTGGTTCTTCTTGGCCCATCAGGCTGTGGCAAGACGACGACCATGCGCATGATTGCGGGTTTGGAAGACGCCAGCGAGGGCGACATTCTGATAGATGGCGAGCGTGTCAATGACATGGAGCCCAAGGACCGCGATGTTGCCATGGTGTTTCAGTCCTACGCGCTCTATCCGAACATGAATGTTTATGAGAATATCCGGTTCCCGCTGAAGGTGCGCGGCATCGACCCTTCCACACATGACGAAAAAGTGCGCCGCGCTTCGGCCATGGTCGAACTGGATGACTTTCTGCATCGCAAACCGGCAGAGCTGTCGGGCGGCCAGCGTCAGCGCGTCGCTTTGGCCCGCGCCATTGTTCGCGAGCCAAATGTCTTTCTGATGGACGAACCGCTGTCAAACCTTGACGCCAAGCTGCGTGTTTCGACGCGCGCGCAGATCAAGAACCTCAGCCACGAGCTTGCCGTGACCACGATCTACGTGACTCATGACCAGATCGAAGCGATGACTCTTGCAGATCGTGTGGTGATCATGAAGCAGGGTATCGTGCAGCAGGTTGGCTCTCCGACCGATATTTACGATGCACCCGCAAACACTTTTGTGGCCAGCTTTATTGGCAATCCGGCAATGAACCTTATCGATGGTCAGGTTCAGGATGGGGTGTTTCGGGCTCAGAACACTGAGGTGCATGGGCTGAATGCGTCGGACGGCCCGATTACGCTGGGCTTTCGCGCCGAGGACGCCAATGTCGTGGAAAGCGGCGGCGAGATTAACGGGCCCATCTACACGCAGGAGCTTTTGGGCGACAGCACGATGGTCTCGGTTCGGATCGGTGGCGCGCTGGTTTCGGTCAAAGCCGACAAAACCTATCGCGCTGAAATCGATGATCAGGTTTCAATCCATATCCACACCGATCACTGCCACTTGTTTGATGCGCAAACCGGAACGCGTTTGGAGCGCTGAACAGAAAATCCAAACCCGCATTGCCGGGTTTAACGCAGGTGCAGACTTCGAAGATGCACCCATCTACCTAGGGAGGAATACAAATGTTTCTGAAGAAAATTGCATTGGCTGGGTCCTTGGCCGCCTTTGCCGCCAGCGCAGGTTATGCCTGTGAAATTAGCGGGCGCGTGAATATCGTTGGTAACGAATTTGCGGCCATTCAGGCCGTCGCAACCGGCGCGAAAGAATGCACAGGCGCATCGGTCGATTCAAACCTGACCTCCGAGCACCAGACCATCAACGTGGCTGGTCTGTCCGGAAACCCGTCTGAATACACCAGTGCCATCATCGCCAACAGCTCGATCGTGGCGTTGATGAACGAAGATGTTATTCGGCCGCTCAACGATCTGGTGGAACAGCATGGTCAGGACCTGCAGCCAGGTCAGTTGATCAAGATTGGTGATGACATTATGGCCGTGGCGTTCATGGCGAATGCTCAGCACCTGATGTATCGCAAGGACGTGTTGGAACAGGCCGGTGTCGAAGTGCCGACAACCTATGAAGAATTGCTCGAAGCGGCCAAAGCCATTCGCGAGCAGGGCATCATGCAAAACCCGGTTGGCGGCGCCTATGCGTCGGGTTGGAATCTGGCACAGGAATTCAACAACATTTTTCTTGGCTATGGCGGCAGCCACTTCAAAGCCGGAACAGCCGAGCCCAACGTGAATTCTGAGGCTGGTGTCAATGCGCTGAACATGATGAAGGCTTTGTCGGAATACATGAACCCCGACTTCCTGACCCACGATTCCAATGCCACTAATGCCGAATACCGTGCTGGTAACGTTGCAATCATGAATATGTGGGGTTCACGCGCATCGCAGCAAACCACGACCGAAGGCGTGCTTCAGGAAGTGATCGACGGTCATGCGATCGGCGCACCACTGACAGTCGGCGGCGGGTCGACGCCTGCATCGACCCTGTGGTGGGACGGCTGGACCGTCGGCAAGAACATCTCGGATGAAGAAGCCGAGGCTACGTTCATCGCGATGAAACACGGTATCCGTCCTGACATGCTGAACGATGAAACCACGCCGCTGGCGGTATGGTTGATCGAAGGCTACGAGCCTGGTGCGGACGCCGAAGGCGTGTTTGAGGCGGCCAAAATGGGCACACCGCCTTATCCGATGTTGCCTTACATGGGCCTGATGCACAGCGCGCTAGGCAATGAACTTTCAGACTTCATGCAAGGCAAGGAAAGCGCTGAGCAGGCGCTGGCCGATGTCGAAGCCGCATATCGCGCCGCTGCCATCGAACAAGGTTTCCTCCAGTAGGGCCTGACTCGTGCGGGCGTCTGTAAGGGCCGCCCGCACAAACCAATTCACGTGGGGATTGCGACATGCGCCATAAGACCTTCCTGTGGTTCTTCCTGCCCACCGGGCTTGCGATGCTGCTGTTCATCGCGATGCCGATAGTCTCGGTGGTGACCCAATCCATTTTCGCGCCTCATCCGGCCGTTTTGTTAGAGGTCGAAAGCTGCACCCCCCTGATCGGCTGCACGACAGAGACCACGATTGATCAAGAGGCAACAACCGCCCTTCGCGCCGAGAAACCACTGGGCCGATTTGTCGGATTGGACATTTACCTGGACCGTGGCCACCTGGCGATCCAGGAAATTGGACAGATCTGGGCTGCGAATGAAACCTGGGGCGGTTTCTTCTCAAAGATCGGTAATTTGCCCTTTTACAGGGCAATGGCTTTTACGCTGACCTTCACGTTTGTTGTGACGCCGCTCACAATCATTTTGGGGCTGGTGATTGCGCTGGCAATCAACTCCCTGCACCGAAATCTCAAAGGGCTGCTGATCTTCTTTTCGCTTCTGCCGATGATCGTCACTCCGTTGATTGGCTCGCTTATCCTGTTCTGGATGATTGACAGCCGCGGGGTCATCGGCAACGCCCTAGTATATCTGGCCGGGGATCCGGATTTTAGCCTGAAGGCCTCAACCGGGCTGATGTGGGTGGCGCTGATGGCTTATGGAGTTTGGCACGCCGCTCCATTTGCATTTGTCGTGTTCTATGCGGGGTTGCAAACATTGCCCCAGGATCAAATCGAGGCCGCCCAGATAGACGGGGCAACCCGCTGGCAACAGGTTAAGTTCGTGGTCGTTCCTCATCTCATGCCACTGGTCACATTTGTTGCGTTGATTCAGTTGATGGACAACTTCAAGGTGTTTGAACCGATAATCGGGTTCAGCGCAGGTGCGCACGCACAATCCCTTAGTACATTCATCTTCAACGACTTAGGCGGTGAAACCCGGCAGCTTTCTTCCGCGGCCGCGACCTCTGTGATCACGATAATCGGAGTCGCCATTCTGCTGTCACCGGTGCTTGTCCGCACCTGGCGCGACTTCAAAGGAGCAAGATAATATGGCCAGCCGCGCACAAAGAATGCCTAGAAGTCTCCGGATCGCCACGTCCTTATTTGTGATCCTATGGTTCGTTCTGGCCGCTTTCCCGTTCCTCTGGACGGTCTGGGGTTCGTTCAAGGTAGAGTTGGATTTCTTTTCGATCGCCGACTGGACCAATGCCATCACCGGAGCACGGACCGAAGCCGTCTATGGCTCGCCCTTCACAACCACAGGGTACGAGGGCGCCTGGATACAGGAAGAATTTTGGCGGAATGTTCTCAACACGGGGATCATCTGTTTCTTTGTTGTCACCATCTCGCTCACAATCGGAACGCTGGGGGGCTATGCCCTGTCTCGGTCGACCTACAACTATACGTTCTGGCTATTGATCACGGCACTTATCTTCCGGGCTATGCCACCGATTACGCTGGTCTCGGGATATTTGCTGCCTTTCTTCGAATGGAACATCTGGGGGATCCTTCCAACCACGATCATCGTGCTTGTGGCGATAAACCAGCCGTTCACTCTGTGGATGCTGCATTCTTTCTTTAAGAACATCCCAAGCGAGCTGGATGAAAGTGCCAAGGTCGACGGATGCAACCAGTTCCAGGCATTTCGTCGGGTGATCATTCCGGTGATGTGGCCAGGGGTGATCACCACCGGGCTGTTCTCGTTCCTGCTGGCCTATAACGATTTTGCCGTCGGGGCGATGCTTCTGTCCGAAAGTAACCGCACGATGGTGCCTGCCATTGCCGCGTTTCTTGGTACAACGCAGACCGAAGGTAACGTGATGTTCGCGGTTGCGGCTGTGGTTTCAGCCACAGTTCCACTGTTCATTCTGGTCATGTTCTTCCAGCGACAGATTGTGGGCGGTCTGACGGCCGGGGCTGTGAAAGGCTAACTCTGATGGGACGCACTCATCCTCAGTCCGTATCTGCCCATGCGCATACTGCCAGACTGAATGTGGCTGCGCGCAGGACCCGGCGGCCGGGACGAATTCCATTTGCTTTGATGCGCGCGGGACCTTGCGGGGCGCTTCTCCGAACACGCCCCGAACAGACCCCATTGAGACAGAGAAGATGAAAAACCTCGACCGTAAACCCTTTCTGAGATTCACCGAAGCACAACGCCATCCTGGCAACTTCCGGCCGGCATTTGACGCTTTCTTCGCCCCCGGTGCACATGTCAACGTGGTGCATCCCTTCAATGAGGTCGCGGGCGGCCTCGGGCTGCACGATCACGTCATCGCCCCGCTCGCCGCTGCCTTCGACGGGCTTTTTCGGCGCGATGACATCGTCATGGCCGGCGAATTTGACGGGCAGGACTGGATCAGCGCCACCGGCTATTTCGTTGGTCGGTTCTCGCGCGACTGGCTTGGCATCCGGGCCACAGGCGAGCTTGCCTATCTGCGCTTTGGCGAGTTCCACCGGATGCAGGACGGCAAGGCGGTGGAAAGCTATATCTTCCTCGATATTCCAGAGCTGATGCTGGCCGCTGGACAATGGCCGATCCCCGACAGCCCGGGCAAGACCCGCGGCTTCACCGGCATGATTCAGGGCCCTGCCAGCCATGATGGCATCTTGACCACTCCGCAGGATCCTGCCGAGGGTGCCAAGAGCTATCATATGGTCACAGAAATGCTGGCCGGGCTTGCTACCGAGAACGAGGCTTGGCGCCCCTACTGGCATGACAACATGGTCTGGTACGGCCCCGGCGCCTTCGGTTCTTTCGTCGGGATCGAGAGTTTTGCCAGCTTCCAGGTGCCTTTCGAAGCCACCTTTGAAGGCTGGTCCGGCGGCACTGCGGGCAACGGTATGACGGCGCATTTCACCCGCTATGGCGAAGGTAACTACGTATGCTCGGGCGGTTGGCCCTCGTTAACTGGCGTCCAGGTGAAACCTTTCCTCGGCCAGTCCGCAAGTGGCAAACGCGTCTTCATGCGGGTCTGCGACTGGTGGCGCCGCGAGGACGATCTGCTGGTCGAAAACTGGGTTTTTGTCGATGTCCCGCATGTGCTGTTGCAACTGGGCTATGACCTCTTTGCTGAAATCGCCGAGCAGGCTGCATGAGCTGCTCTGCCAGACATAACGCCGTTGCGCGCCATCCGGCGCTCAACCGGATGCCAAGGGATTTTCTGACGGCGGATTAATCCTCGCCCTCCACACAGAAGACCCCTTGGTAACCATAAAAGGAAGAGAAACATGAAGGGCTCCCGCCCCGAACAGGCCGTGCTGACACGTGACACGGACATGAGCAAAACCGACGAGACCCGCGCCGTGATCGAGGGGATGGTCGATGGTTTGAACGACCACCGTATCGAAGACATCGGCGAATTCTTCGCCGAAGGGTTCCGCTGGCTTGGCAACCAGGGTTGCGGCACCAAGACGGGCCTGAAGGAATTCCAGGAAAACTGGCAACGCCCGTTCCAGGCTGCGTTTTCCGACAAGACCTGCATCGACGAGGCCCGGCTTTATATGGGCGAGTGGGCGGCAGCTTTTGGCCGCCAGGAAGCAACCCATTCTGGCGAATTTCTGGGGATTGCGCCCACCGGCAAGCGCGTCGAGATCCGTTACATGGATTTCTGGAAAGTTGTCGACGGCAAGATCGTCGACAACTGGGTGAATGTCGATTTTGCCCATGTCGCCTCGCAGCTTGGAGTCGATCTGTTCCAGGGCAAAGGGTGGGAAACATTTGACCGGGGAGAAGAAATTCCGCCCCGGCCCGAAAATTGAGGATTAGGACAATGGCTATCGAATATCTGAAAAGCGGCAAACCCGAGGCCGACCGGGCCGAAGATGACGCCAAAACCCGCACTGTCGTTGAAGCGACGCTGAAAGACATCGAAACTCGCGGTGATGCGGCGGTGCGCGATCTGTCGGAAAAGTTTGACAATTACTCGCCGGAAAGTTTCCGCCTGAGCCAGGAACAGATCGACGAGCTGATTGCCTCATTGACCGAACGCGAGCTCGCCGACATCAAGTTCGCTCAGAAACAGGTGATAAACTTCGCCCAGGCGCAGCGCGACTCAATGCTGGATATCGAGGTTGAAACCTTGCCGGGGGTCATCCTCGGCCACAAGAACATCCCGGTGCAGTCTGTTGGCTGTTATGTTCCTGGCGGTAAATTCCCGATGGTTGCGTCGGCGCATATGTCGGTTGCGACCGCTAAAGTGGCCGGTGTGCCTCGCATCATCGCCTGTACGCCACCGTTTCAGGGCAAGCCCAATGCGGCCGTGATCGCTGCCATGTATCTGGGTGGGGCGCATGAGATCTATGTCATGGGTGGTATCCAAGCGATTGGTGCCATGGCGATCGGTACGGAAACCATTGATCCGGTCCACATGCTGGTCGGCCCCGGGAATGCCTTTGTGGCAGAAGCCAAACGGCAGCTCTTTGGTCGCGTTGGCATCGACCTTTTTGCGGGCCCGACCGAGACGATGGTCATTGCCGACGAAACCGCTGCCGATGCCGAACTTTGTGCGACCGACTTGTTGGGGCAGGCCGAGCATGGCTACAACAGCCCCTGTGTTCTGGTCACCAACTCGCGCAAGTTGGCCGAAGAAACGCTGAGCGAGATCGACCGTATCCTCGGTATCCTGCCTACCGCCGGAACCGCAAAAGTCAGCTGGGAGGAGTATGGGGAAGTCATTGTCTGCGACACTTATGACGAAATGCTGCAAGTTGCCGATGATATCGCCTCTGAGCATGTGCAGGTGATGACCGACCGTGACGACTGGTTCCTGGAAAACATGACCAGCTATGGCGCGCTGTTTCTTGGGGCGCGGACCAATGTTGCAAACGGTGATAAGGTGATCGGCACGAACCACACGCTGCCGACCAAAAAGGCCGGACGTTATACCGGCGGCTTGTGGGTCGGCAAGTTCATGAAAACTCACAGCTACCAGAAGGTTGTTACTGACGAGGCTGCGGCAATGATCGGCGAATACGGCTCACGCCTGTGTATGTTGGAAGGCTTTGTCGGCCATGCCGAGCAATGCAATATTCGCGTCCGGCGTTATGGGGGCATCAACGTACCTTACGGCGAAGGTGCGGCTTATCGCGAGGCTGCAGACGCGTCCTCATAAGAGTGAGGTCATTGCTGCAGAACTTGCGCTTGGGGTTTGCCCGGGCACCACGGGTTTTGAAAGAAAAGCAGATAACACAATGCGAGATTTCGCAATGGACACACATTCTACCCATAAGGCCCTGATCGCGCCATTGCGCGAAGCCATGTATAACTTTGACGAAACCGGCGTCCGAGCTGCACTGCAGGCGGAGATTGCGCCCGATGCCGTCATCCACATGCCCCATCCATTCGGCGACCTGACCGGGCCGCAGGAACTCTATGATGCCTGCTACACACCGCTTTTGAAATCCATGCCCGATCTGGAACGCCGGGATTGGATTGTGATGGGCGGGCCGACGCAACATGGTGATGATTGGGTCTGCTGTGGCGGCCACTACGTAGGCACCTTCGTCGCCCCTTGGTTGGACATCCCGCCGACCGGGCATCTGACCCATATGCGGTTCCACGAATTCTACCGCTTTGAAAATCGCAAAGTTGTCGAAATCCAGGCACTCTGGGACATTCCCGAAGTGATGATGCAGGCGAAGGCCTGGCCGATGGCCCCGTCTTTGGGGCAGGAGTTCTGTATTCCCGGCCCGGCGACGCTGGACGGTATCGTGCGGGGCCCCTGGGATGAGGCAAAATCGAAGGCCTCCTGCGACCATATCGTTTCCATGCTTGAACATCTGGAAAAGCATCCCAGTCAGGGTGGCCCCGAAGTGATGGAGATGGAAAGGTTCTGGCATCCGCGCATGAACTGGTACGGCCCCGCTGGGATCGGCACCGGGCGCGGCATTGCAGGGTTTCGCAACTGGCACCAGATCCCTTTCCTGGGTGGCATGCCGGACCGAGGCAAATACGCCGACGAGATCACCTTTCATTTCTTTGGTGACGGTGATTATGCAGCTGTTACCGGCTGGCCGGACATGATCCAGACCATCACTCATGACGGCTGGATGGGTATCGCCCCTTCTGGCCAGCCCATCACTATGAGATCGTTGGATTTTTGGCGATTGGAAGATGGCCTGATCCGGGAGAACTGGGTGTTGGTCGACCTGCTGGACGTGTACCGGCAACTGGGCGTAGATGTCTTTGCCCGCCTGCGCGAATTCAACAAAGCGCGTGTCGCGGGTGAAATTCCATACCCAGTCGGCGAGGTCTGATATGCTCAATTTTCCCAGCACCCCCAGTTTTAGTCTAGGTGGCAAACGTGCGCTAGTCGCCGGGGCATCGTCGGGCATAGGTCTGGCCTGCGCCGTAGCGCTGGCAGAACATGGGGCCGAGGTCACATTGGCGGCGCGCCGCGCAAGTGCGTTACAAGAGATAGCCGATCAGATGACTGCCAGGGGATGGTCTGCCAAGGTGCTTGAGATGGATGTCACCGATGTCGCAGGAACTGCCGCGGCTGTCGCCGAAAACGGGCCGTTTGACATCCTTTTGAACTCGGCAGGGTTTGCACGTCATAGCAAGGCGGTCGAAACGGTGCCCGAAGATTTTGACTTGGTCATGAACGTCAATGTCCGGGGGGCCTATTTCCTAACCCAAGCCGTTGCCAAAGGGTTGCTTGAGGCCGGGCGTCCCGGATCGCTGATAAATATCTCAAGCCAGATGGGCCATGTCGGCGGGCAGGAACGCGCGGTCTATTGCGCCTCCAAGTTTGCGGTCGAGGGCTTTACCAAGGCGATGGCGCTGGAATTCGGGCCCGCAAAGATCCGTGTCAACACGATTTGCCCGACTTTCATCCTGACGGATTTGTCCCGGCCTACATTCGCGGACCCGACCAAACGGGCCTGGATTTTGGACAAGATCAAGCTGGGCCGCCCGGGAGAGATTGAGGATATTATGGGCGCGGTAGTGTACCTGGCATCAGAGGCGTCGGCTTTGGTTACAGGAACAGCAATGTTGGTGGACGGAGGCTGGACGGCAGACTGATGGTTACTCAGAAGGTTACATCGTTGGACGTTGCCCGGCTGGCCGGGGTCAGCCAATCCGCCGTTAGCCGGGTCTTTACGCCTGGTGCATCTGCCTCACAAAAAACGGTCGCGAAAGTGCGCAAGGCAGCGGATGAGCTGGGATATCGGCCAAATTTTCTGGCGCGTGCGGTGGTCTCGGGCAAAAGCCGGATCATTGGACTTGTGGTCGCCTATCTGAACAATCAGTTCTATCCTGAAGCGTTGGAAAAGCTGACAAACAAGTTGCAAGAGCGCGGCTACCACGTGCTGGTCTTCATGGCGTCGCATCAAGCCGGCAACATAGACAACGTGATCGAAGAAATACTGGATTTTCAGGTTGATGGGATTATCGCGGCTTCGGTGGCTTTGTCGTCGGATCTGTCGGATCGTTGTCTGGCTGCCGGTGTGCCGATGGTGCTGTTTAACCGGGTTCAGGACGACCCGGCCATGTCGGCGGTCACCTCGGACAATATCGCGGGTGGGCGCAAGGCTGCCGAATTCCTTTTGGCCGGGGGGCATAAAAAGATCGGGTACATCGCCGGTTGGGAAGGCGCGTCGACCCAGCGCGACCGCGAAGCAGGTTTCAGGGCCGCCTTGCATGATGCGGGGGCGGAACTGCATGCGCGCGGCGTTGGGAACTTCACCAGCGAACAGTCGCGGGCGGCAACGTTGGAGATGTTTGCCTCGGACCCGCCCGACGCCGTTTTTGTAGCCAATGACCACATGGCTATTGCAGTGATGGACACCCTCAGATTCGAGTTGGGCCTAGGGATTCCCGAAGATGTTTCGGTTGTCGGATATGACGATGTGGCCGTTGCGGCATGGCCAACCTATAGCCTGACCACTGTACGACAGCCTGCAAACCGTATGGTTGCCGAAACCGTGGACATTTTGCTGAGCAAAATCGAAGGGCCCGATGTTGGTCCGCACCGATTGGAAATAGATGGACCGCTGATTGTTCGCGGTTCTGCACGTATACCTGAAGGATGGAAGACATGAAGGGATTTGACCCGAAATTCAAAGATTTTCCTGACTATATTATTGGGATCACAAAAGAAATCTGGGAAGATCGGGGCATTGCCACGCTGCACCATTACTATGCGCCCGATATCGTGGTTCGATCCCCGGGGTCAGTTGTCGTTGGCAATCAGGGCGTCATTGCCGCTACCATGGCAACGCTTGCCGAGTTCCCCGACCGCACATTGCTGGGTGAGGATGTGATTTGGTCCGGCACACCGGAAGATGGCATGCTGTCCTCGCACAGGCTTTTGTCGACTGCGACCCATCTGGGCGACGGTGTCTATGGGAAGGCTACCGGGAAAAAGCTGGTCTACCGTATCCTTGCTGACTGTCACGCCATCAACAACCAGATCAACGATGAATGGCTGATCCGCGACCAGGGTGCGATTGTCCAACAGATGGGTTGGGACCCAAAAGAATATGCCCGCGAGCTGATTGCCCGCGAAGGCGGCCCGGAGGCTTGCGCCCAGCCTTACACGCCGGCGAATGATCAGCCTGGACCTTACAAAGGGCGTGGTAATGATAATGAATGGGGTCAGAAATACGCCGACATTCTGAACCGGGTCATGTCTGCAGACCTGAGCGTGATCAGTGCCGAGTATGACCGCGCCGTGCAATCGGAATATCCGCGCGGCACGACTGGTCACAGCTGGGCTCCGGTCGATCGCTTTTGGATGGGGCTTCGCGCCTCTTTCCCGAATGCCGAGTTCAAAATTCAACATCAGATCGGTCGCGATGACCCAATGATGCCGCCCCGCGCCGCGATCCGCTGGTCGCTGCATGGCAAGCATGATGGATGGGGTGTGTTCGGCACGCCGACGGGGGCCGAGGTCTTTGTGCTGGGTATTAGCCACGCCGAATTCGGCCCCTGGGGCCTGCGCCGTGAATACACTCTGTTTGATGAAACGTCGGTCTGGAAACAGATCCTTTTGAAAACCGGTGATCTGTAAAATGTCGCATCGTCTCTCAAATCTGGAGGCTGGGCAGGCCCTGCGGCGTTTTCACGCCCACCGGGCCAGCCTGCGTGCCCAGCGACTGAACAACCGCCCGCCTGGTTTCGGAGTTTGACCGCAGCGAACTCCAACCAAAAGGAAGACAGAAATGAGTACCATCCAAAGCCGCATCGTCCGTTATGGCGATTTGAAACCCTGTAAAACCGCGTTCATCGACGCCCATACTCCGGGGTCAGATCAAAAGGAAAACTTCACCATCATCGGCGGGGGCGTATCTGAAAGCCCCGACCAGCATGTCCACATCACCGACAAGATTGGTTTCAATATCGGTGCCGCAGGCCAACCGCCGAGATGCCGGAACTCTCTGCATAGCCACACCACGGCCGAAGTGTTCTTTGTCGCCAAAGGCCGTTGGCGGTTCTTCTGGGGCAGATACGGATCGGCTGGTGAGTTCATTGCCGAAGAAGGAGACATCTTCAACATCCCGACCGGTATCTTCCGCGGGTTTGAAAATGTGGGGCAGGACTATGGGATGATCATGGCGGTCCTTGGTGGTGACGATGCCGGGGGCGGGGTCACCTGGGCGCCGCAGGTTATTCAGGATGCGCAGGCCCATGGCTTGATGCTGGGAAACAATGGGGTTCTTTACGACAGCAAAAAAGGGGAAACGCTGCCGCATAACGTACAGCCCATGCCCTTGCTGACTGAAGAGCAGTTGAAAGCCTATCCCGAGGTCCCCGTCGAAAATGTGATTGGCAATTACGTGGCCCGCTATTGGGATTTGATGGCGCTGTCATCAAACAAGCCTGCCGTTGTGATCGGTGAAAACGGCCTGATCAAAGACAAGCCGGGTTTCGAGGTTGATTTCCTTGGTCGCGGCTCGTGCGTGTCTGATCCGGTCAAAGCCGAAAAGCCTGTGGTCTTGATGCCGGCCAGTGGCCACTGGCGGATTACGATTGAGGATGTCGAAACAACCCTGACAAATGGGGATACCGCACTGGTTCTGCCCGGCGAAAGCTATGGCGTCACGCCTTCGATGACCGGTGACGCGGGGCTCTATCGCGTTACCGCAACCGAAGATCCGGCCGGTACAACTTGGACAGGTGCATGAAACAAACTGCGCTGCCTTCCGGGCGGCGCAGATTAGACTTGCAGAGGGAGAAGAAGGAATGACCCGCATTTCAACCACACATGTAGGGAGCCTTCCGCGTAGTCAGGAGGTCGTGGATTTCATCTTTGCGCGCGAGCGTGCAGAGCCATTTGACGCGGCTGCGTTTGATGCCTGTATGACCTCGGCCGTGTCCGAGACAGTGCGCAAACAGGTCGAAGCCGGGGTCGATATCGTATCAGATGGCGAGACGTCGAAGATCTCATACGCCACCTATGTCAAAGACCGCTATACCGGCTTTGACGGGGACAGCCCGCGCAACGCGCCAGCGGATCTGAAGATGTTTCCCGGCTTCCTGAAACGCCTGGCTGATGATGGCGGTACGCCACAATATGCGCGCCCAATGTGTGTGGGTGAGGTGCGGTCAAAAGGGCAAGGTGAACTGCAAAAAGACATCGACAACCTCAAGGCCGCCATGGCCACGCATGATGTCGAGCGTGGTTTTATGAACGCGGCCAGCCCGGGTGTCATCTCTCTGTTTCTGCAAAATGATTTCTACCCCACGCGTGAAGCCTATCTGGCTGCACTCGCCGATGCGATGAAGCAAGAGTACGAAACCATTGTGGGGGCCGGTCTGGATCTACAGCTGGATTGCCCCGACCTGGCCTTGTCTCGCCATATGCTGTTCTCTGACCTTTCGGACGAAGAATTTGTCAAAGTCGCCAATTTGCATGTTGAGGCCCTGAACCACGCATTGCAGGACGTTCCCGCTGACAAGGTGCGCGTCCATATTTGCTGGGGCAATTACGAAGGACCGCATTGTTGCGACATTGGAATGGACAAAGTGTTCGGCACGCTGATGTCGACCAAATCCCGCTATGTCCTGTTCGAAACCTCGAACCCCCGTCATGCGCATGAATGGACGGTGTTCCGTGACCGCAAAGCCGAAATACCAGAGGACAAAGTGCTTGTACCTGGCGTTGTCGACACCACGACAAATTTTGTCGAACATCCGGAACTGGTCGCCCAACGTATTGAACGGTTTTCGAATATTGTCGGCCGCGAAAGAGTGATCGCGGGCTCGGATTGCGGATTTGGCACTTTTGCCGGATTTGGTGCGGTTGATCCTGATATCGCCTTTGCCAAGCTTGGTTCTCTGGCCGACGGGGCTGCATTGGTCACATGAAGCCACTTGTAATGTTGCCCGGCATGATGTGCGATGCCCGGCTTTTTGCCCCGCAGATCGCGGCGCTTTCGAGCAGCAATCCTGTCCTCTATGCGCCGATTGGGGGGCATGACACGGTGCAGGCTTTGGCCGCCGAAGTGTTGTCTTATGCGCCCCCGCGCTTTGTCCTTGCGGGTCTGTCCATGGGTGGCATCGTTGCGATGGAAATAATCCGGCAGCAACCGCAGCGCGTCGTCAGCGTGGCGCTGATGGATACCAACCACATGGCCGAACGGGATGACGTCAAAGCCAGGCGTGGTCCACAAATCGCCTCTGTGTCCAGTGGGGGCTTGGGCCGGATCATGGCCGAGGAGATGAAACCAAACTACCTGACCGATGGCCCGAACCGCGAGGCAATTCTGAACCTGTGCATGGATATGGCCTTGGGTCTTGGATCGGATGTTTTTATTAACCAGTCCAAAGCACTGCGAGATCGCCCCGACCAAAGCGATACCTTGCGCGGTTATACCGGGCAGGCCCTGATCCTGTGCGGGAAAGATGATGCTCTGTGCCCGGTTTCGCGACACGCCTTGATGCATGAACTTCTCACGAATAGCCGTTTCGAGGTCATCGAGCAGGCGGGGCATTTGCCTACACTTGAACAACCCGAACGGACGACAGCGGCTCTGTGCCGTTGGCTGGAGGCACTATGAAAAAACCCTTGCTGGATCTTTTGAAATCCGTCGACACCCCCACCGTCTGCAATGCGATTGAAGTGGCGCAAGGCAAGCGTGGGTTCGAAAATTTCACGCGGGGCACAATGCTGTGCTCGGATCCCGATGCGGGGGCAATGGTCGGTTATGCCAGAACGGCAAAGATCGCGGCGGTGAACCCTCCCGACGACCCTCCCGAAGTGATCCGTCAGCGCCGGATGGATTACTACCGGCATATGGCAACGGGCACAGGCCCGGCTGTCACGGTTGTCGAAGATCTGGATTTCCCGGACTGCATCGGTGCTTACTGGGGTGAGATCAATACCACGGTCCACAAAGGGTTTGGCATCAGCGGTGCGTTGACCAACGGCGTGATGCGGGATCTGGGCGATTTGCCGGATGGGTTTCCGGTTGTGGCGGGCTCGGTCGGTCCAAGCCACGGGTTCGTGCATGTCAAAGAGGTGGGCACTCCGGTTACCATCTTCAGCCTCTCGATCAAGGACGGGGACCTGGTGCATGCGGACCGGCACGGCGCTTTGGTGATCCCGCCCGAAGTGGTGGACAGCCTGGAACAGGCGATCCGCAAATTGCTTGAAACCGAAAAGCTTATTCTTGGCCCAGCACGCGCGTCAGAGTTCGATTTTGAGGCCTTTGAACAAGCATGGGCGGCGTTCGAAGCCTCGCGCACGTAAATGCGGCAACAACCGCGCGGCCCAGCCATAGACTAACCCGGCAGCGAGCCGATGTGATCCTGAATTGGCCCGTCACTAGCGATGGCGATTGTGTCGGAAATCACGGCTGGATCACACCCATCTCATGCCCAAATCCGACAGATGCCTTTGAACCCGTCCAGGATAGTCCGAGACGATGGCATCGACACCCAGATCAATCATCCTGCTGATATCCGCCGGTTCATTGACCGTCCATACGGCTACGCAAAGCCCAAGTTCTTTGGCAAGCGCGACGTCCTCAGAAATCACATCTGCGAAATACGGACACCAAAGCGCGCCGCCCGCTTGCTTGACCATTTGCGGGATTTTTTCGCTTTGGCCTCGAAAGTCCGGACAAACGGCCTTGGAGGAATCCTCGCCAAGGTCATCGGCATTTTCGGGAAGCTGCGTCAGGTAAGATGACGGCATGTCAGGTGCCTGCCGCTGACAGACTTCCAACAGGGTCCAGTCAAAGCTGTGCAGCAACACGCGATCGGATAGGCCAGCGGCCCGAACCTGCTGTACCACGCGTTCGACAAAGCGGTCCAGATAGGCCGCGTCATGGGCCAGATCCGGATCAGATTTCAGTTCGAGCATCAGATTGGCTTTGCCGTATTCCGGCCGATTGATCAGATCCAGCAGGTCCTGCAGCTTTGGCACGCGAACGCCGTCCAGTTGGGCCTGATCGGGGAACCGTCGACCATAATCCGAGTGTCCGTCCAAGCGCCCGATTTCGAACTGTTGAATCTGGTCGAAGGACAGGGACGAGACTTTGGGTTCTTTTCCGGTCAAAAACTGACCGCTGGCATCCCGAAAGGTCGGCGCGTGCAGCCGATGGTTATGGGTTATGACAGGTACATCATCCGCCGTCAGCACCACGTCAAACTCAAGAAGTGGAACCCCGATGGACAGCGTAAAATCGAAACCGATCATGCTGTTTTCGGGCAGGACGCCGCGTGCCCCCCGGTGCCCTACTACACGGATCAGGTTTTTACCGCCGCGAAACGCCTCGACCTGAGGGAAAGGCATCAGCCCTCGAGCCTTATGCCAGAGGTAGGGTCAAACAGATGCATATGCTCTGGCGCAACAGAAAAACGCATACTGGGATGACGGCCTTCGATCGGATGAACACCCGGAAGGCTGATCGTGATTGCCGCGCCAGAGCCTGACACCTGACCGTGCAGCAAAGTATTCGCCCCCAGCGGTTCGGATATCTGAACTACGACATCAAAGGGCCCGTTTTCATCAAAGAACAGATGCTCTGGCCGTATGCCCAATTTGAACAGGCCATCGGGCCCGCCTGATGGGCCAATCTCGGTATCTTTGATCCTGATCTTTCCGCCCTGTCGCTCTGCATCAAAGGTATTCATCGCCGGGCTGCCGATGAATTGCGCAGCGAACAGCGTCCGCGGCGTCTCATAGACCTCAAGCGGGGTGCCGATCTGTTCGGCAACACCACCGTTCATCACGATCATTCTGTCGGCCATGGTCATGGCCTCGACCTGATCATGGGTCACGTATAGCGAGGTGATACCCAGCTTTTCTTGCAGTTCGCGGATTTCCAGGCGCATCTGGACACGCAGCTTTGCATCCAGGTTTGAGAGCGGTTCATCAAACAGGAACACGGCAGGTTCACGGACAATAGCGCGGCCCATGGCAACCCTTTGGCGTTGACCGCCTGAAAGCTGACGAGGCTTGCGGTCAAGCAGCGGCTCAAGCTGCAACAGCTTAGCGGCCTCGGTCACCTTCTGGTCAATCTGAGCCTTGGGCAATCCGGCGATTTTCAGACCATAACCCATGTTCTGGCGTACCGACATATGAGGGTACAGAGCATAGTTCTGGAACACCATCGCAATGTCCCGGTCCATCGGCTCCTTGTCATTGGCGCGCTCTTCGCCAATCCGGATTTCGCCGGATGTCACAGTCTCAAGCCCGGCCACCATCCGCAGCAAAGTGGATTTGCCGCAGCCGGAGGGGCCCACGATCACGATAAACTCGCCATCCGCGATATCGACGTCGATGCCATGAATGACGTCCGTCGGGCCAAAGCTCTTTTTGACGTTCTCAAGGGATACTGTTGCCATTTCTTATTTCTCGCTATCGACAAGGCCGCGGACAAAAAGCTTTTGCATCGACACCACCACAAGGACCGGTGGGATCATTGCCAGGATCGAGGTCGCCATGATCGTCGGCCAATGGGCAAAATCATCGCCCGAGGGGAACATCTGTTTGATGCCCATCACGATGGTGTTCATCTCGGGGTCGGTCGTGATCAGCAGCGGCCAGAGATATTGATTCCACCCATAGATGAACAGGATCACGAACAGGGCCGCGATGTTGGTTCGGCTCATCGGGATCACGATATCAACGAAGAACCGCATCGGGCGGGCGCCATCCACCCGCGCGGCCTCGGCCAGTTCGTCCGGGATGGTCAGAAAGAACTGGCGGAACAGGAACGTGGCAGTGGCCGAGGCGATCAGCGGAAAGATCAGCCCCGAATAGCTGTTGAGCATACCAAACCCGGCCACCACCTCGAAGGTAGGGACAATCCGCACCTCAACCGGCAGCATCAGGGTCAGGAAGATCAGCCAGAAAAACGTGTTCCGCCCGGGAAAGCGGAAGTAGACGATGGCAAAGGCTGACAGGAGCGAGATGACGATCTTGCCCACGGCAATGCCAATCGCCATCACCAGGCTGTTGAACAGCATCGTTGCGACCGGGACGTTCACGCCTGAGAACAGGGCCGCCTTGTAATTCACCCAGAACTGATCACCTGGCACAACCGGCATCGGGGGCGAGATTATGTCGGCCTGAGTAACGGTCGAGGCCACAAAGGCCAGCCAGATCGGGAAGAAAATGACCAGAACGCCAAGGATCATAAACGCATGGGTCAGCCACAGGCCCGCACCACGTTTCTCGACCATTCCATGTTGTTGGGCCGCCATCAGTAATGCACCCTCTTCTCAACATATTTGAACTGGATCACTGTCAGCAGGCCGACAACCACCAGCAGGATGACCGACTGGGCCGAAGACGACCCCAGATCTTGGCCCACAAACCCATCGGAAAAGACTTTGTAGACCAGGATGGTTGTGGCTTGTTGCGGACCCCCTCCGGTGATCGTGTGGATCACGCCGAAAGTTTCAAAGAAGGCATAGACAATGTTCACGACCAGCAGGAAGAACGCGGTCGGCGACAAAAGCGGCAGTACGATGGTAAAGAACCGGCGCCAAAAATGGGCCCCATCAATCGCCGCCGCTTCGATGACCGAGCGGGGCACGGATTGCAGCGCCGCAAAGAAGAACAGAAAGTTATAGCTGATGCGTCCCCAGGCCGAGGCGACAACGACCAGCCCCATGGCTTCGGCATCGTTCAGGACGTGGTTCCAGTCATAGCCGAGCTGGCCCAGATACCATGCGACCACACCAACGCGGGTGTTGAACATGAACAGCCACAGCACACCCGCCACCGCGGGGGCAACGGCGTAGGGCCAGATCAACAAGGTCCGATACACGCCCGAGCCCTTGATCAGTCGATCTGCGATGACTGCCAGGAACAAGGCCGGGATCATCGAGCACAGGGTCACAAGAGTAGAAAACACCGCCGTCGTCACGAATGAGGCGCGGTAGTATTTATCGCTCAGCAGGAATTCGAAATTGCCCAGTCCGACGAACTGAGACGACAGCCCGAACGGGTCGGGAATGAACAACGATTGCCATACGGCCTGACCAGCAGGATAGAAAAAGAAGACGGCGGAAATGATGACCTGCGGGGCGATCAGCGCAAGCGGCAGCAGCCAGCCGCGAAAAATGACGCGTTTTTCCATTCTATTGGCCCACCAGAGTAGAATGCGGGCCCAACGAGGCCCGCATCAGATTACGACTTATTGATTGGCGGATTCGAACCGGCGCAGCAGCGCGTCGCCGCGTTCCTTCGCACTGTCCATCGCCTCTTGGGCGGTCTTTTCACCGGCCCAGATGGCCTCAAGCTCTTCGTCGATGATGCCACGGATCTGGTCGAATGATCCCAGACGCAGACCTTTCGAGTTTGCCGTCGGCTCTTTCGCGGTCATCTGGATGACGGCGATGTCAGTGCCCGGGTTTTCGTCATAGAAACCAGACGCTCGGGTCGCCTGACCTGCCTCAGTAGTGATGGGCAAATAGCCGGTGTTCTGGTGCCAGGCCGCCTGAACGTCAGACGAGGACAGGAAGCTGAGGAACTCGCCGACGCCTTTGTATTCATCGGCCTCATGACCTTCCATGACCCACAGTGAGGCACCACCGATGATGGTGTTCTGCGGCTCGGCCGTGACAGCTTCCCAATAGGGCAGTGGGCGCACGTCGAAATCAAACTCGGCTTCGGCTTTGATTCCGGCGTATCCCGCCGAGCTTTCGGTGAACAGGGCGCATTCGCCGGACCGGAAGTTCGCGCCACCTTCGTTGCGGCGGCCCGTGTAGATGAACTTGCCGTCCTTGGCCCAGTCACCCATCGCGGTCAGGTGCGCAACCTGGGCCGGACCGTTCAGCATCAGCTCGGTATCCAGACCGGCAAAGCCGTTATCCTGCGAGGCGAAGGGGACGTCGTGATAGGCTGACAGGTTCTCAAGATGAATCCAGCTTTGCCATGCAGTGACCAACGGGCAATCTTCACCACCGGCCTTAAGCTGCTCCAGCGTTTCCCCGACCTTTTCCCAGGTCGACAGATCGGTGTCAGGATCAACGCCCGCCGCTTCGAACGCATTGCGGTTGACCCAAAGAACCGGTGTTGACGAGTTGAAGGGCAGGGACAGCATGTCGCCATCCGTGGTCGTATAATACCCTTTGACCGAGCCGATATAGGCGTCCGGATCAAATGACGCACCGCTTTCAGCCATCACCTCATAGACCGGTTTGATCGCGCCCTGGGCCGACATCATAGTTGCGGTGCCAACCTCGAATACCATCAGGATCTGCGGTTGTTCACCGGCGCGGAAGGCGGCGATGCCTGCATTCAGGGTTTCCGAATAGTTGCCCTTGTGGCTTTCAACCACGACATATTCATCCTGGCTGGCGTTGAATTCTTCAACCTGAGCTTTCACAAGCTCACCTAGGCGGCCGGTAAAGGCATGCCAGAACTGAACTTCGGTTTGCGCCATTGCCGCGATCGGGGACAAGGCTGTTGATACGGCAAGAGCGCCAAGCAATTTCGTTTTCATGATTCCTCCCATGCATCAAAGGCGATGCTTCGTTGAATACCGAGCGCTACGCGTAATCGGCACACATGACGATTTCACGACGTTAACGTCACAGAAATATAATTCAAGCCTGATTTTCTGGCAAAAAATATAATACGATGTTATGAATTGACCGAGGTTTGCAGCAAAAACAGGACGCTCCATGAGCCAAACCCTGAGAATTAGGCAGCTTGAGGCACTTATGGCGGTGACCGTCAATGGCTCGGTCACTGCCGCCGCTTTTGATCTGGGGGTCAGCCAGCCTGCGGTCAGCAGGTTGCTTTCAGATTTGGAAAAATCGCTTGGGTTTCAACTGTTCGACCGCCGCGAAGGTCGATTGGTTCCGACGCAAGAGGTCCGCTATCTGCAACCCAGCGTAGAGCGCGTGCTGGAATTGATGCGGCAGATCTCGGATGTCAGTCAGGACATCACGCAACGCAAAGCCGGGCATATTCGCGTCGCCTGCCTTCCTGGCTTCGCCACCAGTCACTTACCAGATGTTGTAGCCGGATTTCTGAGCGACCGGCCTGGCGTCACCATGACGATAGAGCCGGATCGGCCCGAGCGCATCCTGGAGTGGATGATCGGCGAGCAATATGATTTCGGAATCACAGATGGGTTTAATGGCCACCCGGCTGTCGAAAGCACCCATATTGATATCCGCACAGTTTGCGTCTTTCCCGCAGGCCATGCGCTGGAAGACCTTTCGACCGTGACACCGGCAGATATTGCCGATCAGAAGATCATCCACACCCGGCGCGACAGCGACTTTTTCGCGCGCCTGTCGCGTGCATTTCAAAACTCGAATGTCGAACTGAACTCGCATATCGAGGTTCGGCAATTCACGGCCGCTTGCGAATTGGTGGTGAAGGGCGTTGGGGTGTCTGTCGTTAGCGAACTGGACGCAGTACAATATCAGAACAGGGGGTTGAGCTATCGGTCTTTCAGGCCATTTCTGCCTCATACGCTGTCGCTGGTGCGACCGGTTTTGAAGCAACCATCGCTGGTCACGCTGGAATTCATAGAACAGTTCAGCGACAGCCTTGGACCTTTCATCGCCGATCCTTAGCTGGATACAGCAGAAAGCGTTGCCCGATTGATTGCCTGAACGCGGCTTTGGGCATTGGCAAAATTTTACAAAAATCGAATTGAGACCCCGGGATTGCTTTACGCGCCCTGAAACTTGTGGGCAAACTGACTTGGTTCATGCCCAGTTCGACGCGTGGCAGGACCTGCCAGCCAGTGTCACACCACTGTTTCGCAGGGCCTGCACAAGTCGCGTCGACAAACGAAAATGAAAGGTGTCACATGCCATTTTCCAACCCCAGCTTGATGTCCCGCCGTCAGTTCCTTGCGACCACCACCGCCAGCGCCGCGGCCATTACACTTCACCCTTTTTCTGCGGCGGCTGCCAATAATCAGGCGCATTTACGGATAATGGAGACGACGGACATTCATGTGCATGTCTTCCCTTATGATTATTACGCCGACAAGCCTCGCGACACGGTAGGCCTCTCCCGCACCGCTTCGATCATCAACGGCATCCGGTCCGAGGCGACGAATTCTCTGCTGGTCGATAACGGAGACTATCTGCAGGGCAACCCAATGGGCGATTACATCGCCTATGAGCGGGGGATGAAAGAGGGCGACAGCCACCCGATTATCACCGCCTTCAACACAGTCGGTTATGACGCCGCCACATTGGGCAATCACGAATTCAACTACGGTTTGGACTTTTTGGAAAAGGCGCTTGCTGGCGCGGATTTCCCGATTGTACTGGCCAACGTCGCAAAGGAACAGGGGGCAAACCCGCGTGAGGATAAAACGCTGGTCAAACCCTATGCGATTCTCGACCGCCAGATTGAAATGGGCGATGGCAGCAAACACCCGATCAAGGTCGGCGTCATTGGGTTTACGCCGCCGCAGGTCATGAACTGGGACCGCAAGCATCTCGAAGGCAACGTGCAGGCCCGCGACATTGTCGAGACAGCGCAGGCCTATGTGCCTGAGATGAAAGAGCAGGGCTGCGACTTGATCATCGCGCTTTCGCATTCGGGGATTGGCGATGCCGACCATTCCGACGGTATGGAAAACGCCTCGGTTGTGCTGGCCGGTGTTGACGGGATTGACGCGCTGGTGACCGGTCACAACCACCTTGTTTTCCCGTCCGAGACATTTGCCGACCGTCCCGGTATTGACGTTGCAAAAGGGACGTTGATGGGCAAACCCGCCGTCATGGGCGGGTTCTGGGGATCACATCTTGGCCTTCTGGACCTGCTGCTGGAGCGCGATGGGAACGAGTGGCGTGTGGTGACCACAACGTCTGAGGCGCGCCCGATTTCGGTTCGCAACGAAGATCGCTCGATCACGGCGCTGGTCGAGGACGATCAGGCCGTGCTGGCCTCGGTCGCGAAAGACCATGACGAAACCCTGGCCTATGTGCGCAGAGCGGTCGGCAAGACGTCGGCCCCGCTGCACAGCTATTTTGCGCTGGTAGCAGATGACCCGTCCGTTCAGATCGTGTCGATAGCGCAGAAATGGTACGTCGAAGAGATGATGAAGGGCACGGAACACGAAGGCCTGCCCATTTTGTCAGCCGCGGCGCCTTTCAAAGCCGGCGGTCGTGGTGGCCCCGAGTATTACACCGATGTCCCGGTGGGTGACGTGGCAATCAAGAACGTGGCCGACCTTTACCTTTATCCCAACACCGTGCGCGCCGTACGGGTGAACGGAGCGCAGGTCCGAGGTTGGCTGGAGCGGTCTGCCGGAATGTTTAATCAGGTCGAACCGGGCGCAAGCGACGCGGTCCTGCTGAACCCAGAGTTTCCGTCCTATAATTTCGACGTGATGGACGGTGTCACCTATCAGATCGACCTGTCCCAGCCATCGCGGTTTGGACCCAAGGGTGAAGAGGTCAACCCTGGCGCGGCCCGGATCGTGGACCTTGCCTTCAATGGTTCTCCGGTCACGGATGACATGGAGTTCATTATCGCCACCAACAATTACCGAGCGTCCGGTGGCGGATCTTTCCCCGGCGCGATGGGCGACACGGTTGTGTTCGAAGCGCCGGACACCAACCGCGACGTGATTGTCCGCTATATCGTCGAACAGGGCACGATTGATCCCAAAGCAGATGCCAACTGGTCGTTTGCGCCGCTGGACGGCACCACGGTCCTGTTCGAAACAGGCCCGAAGGCGCGTGACTATATGAGTGACGTCAAAGGTGTTTCGATCGAGGATGCCGGTGAGGGCGCAGATGGCTTTGCGGCCTTCCGCATCCAGCTGTAACAGATTGAAAGCAGGCTTATCCCCCTATTTCTGACCCAATGGTATGGATCAGAATTGGGGGGTGAGCCAAAATTATTCTGTTAGGCAACTGTCCTGCGAAGCGGCCCGTCCTGGGTCTAGAGTTTGCGTATTCCGTGGAGCGTTAGGGTGCTGACCAGATCAGCGTAATCCTCACGTGCTTTGGTGCCTGCGCCTGTGTTCCACATATAATACCAGTTCAGCATGCCAAAAACTGACATCGTGGCACCGCGCAGCTTGTCCTTGTCATCGCCAAACGAGTCCGGAGACAGGTCTTTCAGGATGTCCCGGACGAAATTCACTAGATCCAGCTGATACCCTCGTAAGAGCTTTTGCTGATCGTCGCGCAGGGCGTTCATGCCACTGATCTGCACCCGATGTTCATCATCCGCACCCTGATAAGCGAACAGGATCTCACGCACGGTCTTTCGCAGCTTTTGCTCGGGTGTAAGACCCGCCAAATCGACCTCGCAAATGCGGTCGCGCAGCTCGCGCAGATAGGTTTCGAGGATGTCATACAGGATGGCATCCTTACTGTCGTAATAGTGGTAAATGTTCGCCTTGGAGATTCCGCACTCATTGGCCAAAAGGGTCATCGAGGCGCGATCAAACCCCTGGTCGGCAAACACTTTGGCTGCCGTTTTCAGGATTTGTTCCCGCTTTTGGTCGTGGTCTTTTGCGATTGTCCGGGCCAAGGCTTAATCCTTATCGCGGTTGTCGATGACGCGCTTCGCCTTGCCCTGAGAGCGTTCGACGTCGCCCGGCTCACCTACAACAATTTCAGTTGAAACTCCAACGATGTCCTTGATGCGTTTGGTCAGCATTCGGGCGGCCGCCGTCTTGGACATTTCATCGGTAGATCCCGGAGAGGCTTCGACAAAGACCCGCATGGCATCCATCCGGCCGGATTTATACAGCTCGACCTGGTAATAAGGCGCAAGGCCTCCGGTCGCCATGACCTGTTCCTCGATCTGGCTGGGAAAGACATTGACGCCGCGCAGGATCATCATGTCGTCGCTGCGGCCGGTGATCTTGGCCATGCGACGCATGGAACGGGCCGTTCCGGGCAGCAGGCAGGTCAGATCGCGCGTGCGATAGCGGATCATCGGCAGCCCTTCTTTGGTCAGGGTGGTAAAGACCAGCTCACCAGTTTCACCGTCGGGCAGTACTTCGCCGGTGGCGGGGTCGATGATTTCTGGCAGAAAGTGATCTTCCCAGATCACAGGGCCATCCTTGGTTTCGACGCATTCGCTGGCAACGCCGGGCCCCATGATTTCCGACAGGCCATAGATGTCGACCGCGTGCATGTCGAATGCAGCCTCGATTTCCGAGCGCATCGCGTCGGTCCAGGGCTCCGCGCCGAAGATACCAACCTTCAGAGAGCTTTCGCGCGGATCAAGGCCCACCTTATGAAATTGTTCGAGGATGTTGAGCATGTAGGATGGGGTCACCATGATCCCATCGGGTTGAAAATCTGTGATTAAACCAACTTGTTTTTCGGTTTGCCCGCCACCCATCGGAACCACGGTCGCCTCTAGACGTTCGATGCCGTAATGCGCGCCCAGACCCCCGGTGAACAGGCCATAGCCATAAGCGTTATGCACGATATCGCCCTTGCGCAGACCTGCGGCCCGCAGCGACCGAGCACCCAGATCGGCCCAGTTGTCGATATCGCCTTTGGTATAGCCCACAACGGTTGGCTTGCCGGTTGTCCCGGATGAGGCGTGCAGCCGAACCAATTGGCTGCGCGGCACGGCGAACATGCCGAACGGGTAGTTGTCACGCAGGTCGTTCTTGTAGGTGAAGGGAAATTTCGAAAGGTCAGATAACTGTTGCAGGTCATCTGGATGCACGCCGGCATCGTCGAAGCGCTGGGTGTATATCGGCACGTTTTCGTAAGCGTGACGCAGGGACCATTTCAGACGCTCCAACTGAGTGGCGCGGATTTCGTCAACCGAGGCGATCTCGATCGGGTCCAGGTCAGCTTTGTTAGGGGACAGGTCCTCCATCGCGTTACTCCTTCGGTCGCGAAGCTATTCTTGAAAATTCGTGCCACCAATCGCGCGGGACATGCCGCGGAATTCGGCGACCACGTTGCTGTCTTGATTGGTGACGCGCACGTCATAGATGCCGCTGCGACCCGTAACCGAGACCTCGGTCGCGGTGGCCGTCAGGCGATCCCCCAGCTTGCCGGGGGCGAGATAGCTCATCATCGTGTGCTGGCCAACGGTCGCGTGATTACGGCTGTTGCAGGCAAAGGCGAAGGCGCTGTCGGCCAGGGCATGGGTCACGCCGCCATGGCACATGCCGTGCCCATTACAGTGATGCGCAACGACGGTCAGCGCCAGAACTGCGCAGCCTTCGTCCACTTCGACAAGCTCCATGCCAAACCATTTGCTGGCTTCGTCACTCGCCCACATCGCAGCGGCTGATTTGCTGGCACGTTCCTTTGGTGTCATCGTCATTTACCCTGAAAATTGGGCGCGCGCTTTTCAAGAAAGCTGGACACGCCCTCGGCATAATCCGCGCTTTCGCCGCAGATTTTCATCGCATCAGCCTCGAGTTCCAGATGATCAGACAAAGAGGTCGTCGCCGCTGCTTGGATACAGTGTTTGGTCTTGCCCAACCCAAGGGTCGGGCCATTGGCCAGTTGATCAGCCAGCGTACGAGCCTCTGCTAATAGCTGATCGTCGGGTATGGCTTTCCAGATCAGGCCCCAGTCTTCGGCCTGTTTGGCGGGCAGGGGGTGTGCGGTAAAGGCCAGCCCTTTGGCGCGCGCCTCGCCCAAAAGGCGGGGCAGGTGCCAGCTGCCGCCAGTGTCCGGTATCAGGCCGACCTTAGAAAAGCTCTGGATGAATTTCGCGCTTTCCGCTGCCAGAACCATGTCGCAGGCCAGTGCCAGATTGGCCCCGGCGCCGGCAGCGACACCATTCACCGCGCAGATGATAGGGAAGTTCAGCGACCGGATCAGCCGCACCAAAGGGGCATAGAAACTGCGGACGGTCTTGCCCAGATCCGGCGGCCCGTCCATTTTCGACGGATCGCGGTCGCCAAGGTCCTGGCCGGCACAAAAGCCACGCCCGGCGCCCGTCAGCAGCACTGCCCGCGCGCCTGTATCGCGCGCGGAATTCAAGGCAGCCTGAAGCGCATGATGCATGTCTTCGTTGAACGAATTCAGCTTGTCTGGACGGTTCAACGTAATCTCGACCCAGTTCCCGTGATTTTCTACAAGAATCGTATCGCTCATCACTGCCTCGGCCGGTATCGTTTCAACTTTATGATTGCATTAACCGAACGGTTGGTCAATATATAAACGCAAGCCGAATCTGAGCAAATCAAAGGGATGGGTTATGGCAAAATCGCCGATGGTGAGCGTTGAGCGGAAGGGTGACGTTGCCTGGGTAACGATCAACAATCCGCCAGTGAACGCGACATCCGCTGCGGTGCGTCAGGGGTTGGCCGACGCGGTAGGTGCCATCAAAGGCGCGCGCGTGGCTGTCCTGCGATGTGCGGGTAAAACCTTTGTTGCCGGTGGCGATATGTCTGAGTTCGACGCCCCACCGGTTGAGCCACATCTGCCTGACGTAGTACAGATGATCGAAGACAGTGAAGTTCCCTTTATCGCCTGCATGCACGGTACTGTTCTGGGCGGCGGGTTCGAGATTGCCATGGCTTGCGCTTGGCGCATTGCCGCGTCGGGCACCAGATTTGGTCTGCCAGAGGTCAATGTCGGCCTGATCCCCGGGGCAGGGGGCACCCAGCGTATTCCCCGTCTTGTGGGGATGGAGGCCGCGATTGACATGGCCTGCCGGGGAGAGATCCTGACTGCAGAAACGTTACTAGGGCTGGGTGGCCTTGATCTTGTCGCTGAACAGCCTGAGGCTGCCGTTGAGGCCTTTGCGGCCGAACTGCCGCAGCGACCAGTGCCAGTCAGTCAGCGTAGCCTCACCAGCTTTGCACCGGACCTGATCGAGGTTTCGCGCGCGGAACTTTTGAAACGGTCAAAGGGTCAGCAGTCTCCGCTGGAAAATCTGACGGCATTGGGGTGGGCGACCGAACCCTTTGCCGATGCCTTGCCAAAAGAGCGCGTCCGCCATTTGGCCCTGCGCCAAGGTGCCGAAAGCCGAGCCCTTCGCCATGCTTTCTTTGCCGAACGGAGCGTGTCCAAACCTTCTTTGATCAGAGGCGTAACCCCGCGCGACATCAGCCGTATCGCGGTGGTCGGCGGCGGTCTGATGGGGGCCGGGATTGCAACCGCCGCCCTGAATGGGGGGTTTTCTGTCACGTTGATTGAGCAGAACGCCGAAGCCGCCGCGGCGGCCTTTGGGCGTGTTAAGGGTCTGCTCGAAGGCGCTGCCAAACGGGGAAAGCTGACTGAGGCGCAGATGCAGAGCCGTCTGAGCGCCTTTCGCGCCGTTGACAGCTATGCCGACGCACGGGATGCGCAACTGGCCATTGAGGCGGTGTTTGAGGACATATCTGTCAAACAGCAGGTTTTCGCGGAACTCACCCGGCATATGGACACAAACGCAATTCTTGCCACCAACACATCTTATCTGGATCCAAACCAGATTTTCGCCGGTATCGACAGTCCGGCCCGCTGTATAGGTCTACATTTCTTCAGCCCAGCCCATGTCATGAAACTGCTTGAAATCGTACATACCGGGCATTCGGACCCAGAGGTCATCGCCACCGGATTTGCGTTTGGCAAAAAGCTGGGCAAAGTGGCGGTCCTATCAGGTATTTGCGATGGCTTTATCGGCAATCGCATGCTGGCCGCCTATCGGCGCGAGGCTGATTATCTTCTGGCAGATGGTGCGCTGCCTTATCAAGTGGATCAGGCCATGCGCGACTTTGGTATGCCCATGGGTCCGTACGAATTGCAGGATCTGACCGGTCTTCAGATCTCATGGGCCAATCGCAAGCGCAATGCCGCAACACGCCCACCGGATGAGCGCTATGTCTCTGTGGCCGACCAGCTTTGCGAGATGGAGCGTTTCGGGCAGCGGTCCGGAAAAGGCTGGTATAGTTATGATGACGGCGACCGTACGCCGATCCGTGATACACAGGTCGAGGCTTTGATCGAAGCCAACTCGGCTGAACATGGCATCACCCGGCGCGCGTTTGCGAGCACCGAGATTTCGTCGCGCTTGATGGCGGTACTTGCGAATGAGGGCGCATTGATCATCGAAGAGGGTATCGCCGAAAACGCGATGGCCGTGGATATGGTCCAGATCCATGGCTACGGATTCCCGCGCTGGCGCGGGGGGCCGATGAACTATCGAGATGAAATTGGGGCGCAGCTGTCGCGGGAAATAATGGAGACCGTCGCCTCTGAAAGCCCCGGGTCTTGGAGGATTGCGAGGCAGACCACATCACCATGACTATTGATGGTTACAAAACGGACTATTAACGCAGATTCAATGTATGTTTCAGAGGGAGGAGACAAAACCATGAAATTCAACAGTTTGAGCACGCTATTGGCCTCAGCCGCCTTGGCCGTTTCGGGCACCGTGGCGCTGGCCGCAGATTATACGCTGACCATATCCAGCTGGGCACCGCCGACCCACGGTATCAACGCGAAGATGTGGCCAAAATTCGTGGAAATGGTTGAAGAGGCCACAGACGGTCAGGTCACCGCCGAACTGAAGTTGGGCATCGCGCCGCCACCAGCACAGATGGATCTGATCATGGATGGCGCGGCGGATGCCTCGATCATTTTCCACGGCTACCAGCCGGGGCGCTTTGTCACCACAAAGATGATAGAACTGCCCGGATATGAAGGCTCGGCGGAGGCCGCATCGGTTGCATATTGGCGCACCTATGACGCGCATCTCAAGGCCGCGGACGAGCATCGCGGCGTGAAAGTGATCGCCCTGCATACCCATGGTCCGGCGCAGCTGCATTCCAGCAGCGCGGTGACCACGCTGGATGAAGTGTCGGGCCTCAAGGTCCGTATCCCGGGTGGGGTTGGCGGTGACGTCGGCACAGCGCTTGGCGCGACCGGCATCCAGGTGCCTGCACCGAAGGTCTATGAAACCCTTGCTTCGAAAGCAGCCGATGGCGTTGTCATGCCGTTTGAATCCCGCAAGGGTTTTAAGCTGACCGAGGTTGCCCAGAACGTTTACGAAGTTCCGGGCGGTCTGTATCGCGGGTCGTTCGCCTTTATCATGAACGAAGAAACGTTTGCCGACCTGCCCCCTGAGCTGCAACAGGCGCTGGAGGAGAATGTGTTCGGTGAACCGCTGAGCCGCGAAATCGGCAAGATCTGGGACGAGATCGACGGGATCGGCCGCGAGGCGACCGAAGCCACTGAGGGCAACGCAATCAACGCGGCCTCGGCGGAAGATCTGGAAAAGTTCAACGCGATCGCCGTTGATGTCCGCGCCAAGGTGATTGACGAGGTCAACGGCACCGGTGTTGACGCACAGGCGGCCTATGACATGATCGTAAATGAAATGGCTGCCCAGTAACGCAGTCCGGCTGGCGGGGTCTCTTCGCCAGCCATATTCACCAGCCGGGACCCAATCATGCAATCTCTCGTGACTTTTGCGCGTCGCGTCAGCATCGCTCCGACGCTGCTGGCCTGTATCGCGCTGTTCATCCTGATGGTGATGACCTTTTTTGACGTCATACTGCGGTCTGTCTTGAACGCCCCGATTGAGGCAGCGACTGAGCTGACACGTATTCTCATGGCGATCATGGTGTTTTCGGTTCTGCCGATGATCTCAGCCGGAAAGGGTCAGATCGCCGTCGACCTGACGGACGGAGTATTTTCCCGCTTGCGGCTGAGCCGAGCACGTGACGCTGTTGTATATATTGTGTCGGGCGTGATGCTCATCTGGCCGATCAAACGCGTCTGGATTCTTGCCGAGCGCGCACGGGACTATGGTGATGTGACTGAATACCTATCGATCCCGGTATTCTATGTCGGCTGGTTCATCGCCGGGTTCACTGCGATCACGGCCATGGCGATGATTGTCACGGGCCTAATTACTATCTTCTCCCCCCAATCCTTGTCGGAGACCTCTCAATGACCGCCGCACTTATCGGTTTTGCCCTTGTTCTGGTGCTTGTACTGGTGCGTCTGCCTATCGTCTTCGCGATGGGTCTGGTTGGTACGCTTGGGTTCGCCTACGAACGTGGCGGCAGCATCTTTTCGGAGCGCGGCTTGAAGGCGGCGATGTCGATGGTGGGTCGCCAGATCACCGATACGGCACAGGATTACGGATTGTCGGTGGTGCCTCTGTTCATCCTGATGGGCCTGTTCGTGAACAAAGGCGGGCTCGCGCGCGAGCTTTATGCGGTATCCAATGCATTTCTCGGCCATTTCCGGGGCGGCATCGCCATGGCGACTGTCGCGGCCTGCGGCGGGTTCTCGGCAATTTGCGGATCGTCTCTGGCGACCGCGGCCACCATGTCCAAGGTCGCGATGCCGGAAATGCGCCGGTATGGTTATGCGGATGAGCTTTCGACTGCGTCGATTGCAGCGGGTGGCACGCTTGGCATCCTGATCCCGCCCTCGGTGATCCTGGTCATTTATGGCCTGCTGACGGAAACCTCGATTGGCAAACTGTTTGTTGCGGGCATTATCCCCGGTGTGCTTGGCATTCTTTTTTATCTTCTCGCGGTGCGCTGGACCGTCTGGCGCAAACCAGAGGCGGGACCGGCAGGCGAACGCCACGGTTGGGTCGAGCGCCTGAGGGCCTTGCGCTCGGTCTGGGCCGTGTTGCTGCTGTTCTTTCTGGTCATTGGCGGGCTTTATGGTGCCTTCGATTTTCAACCGCTGAACCTGACCTTCAGCCCGACCGAGGCGGCAGGGATGGGGGCCATGGGCGCCTTTTTGATTGCCTTGTCGCGCGGCGGGCTTAGCCTGGGTTCAACATTCGAGGTTTTGAAGGAAACCACCGCGACCGCTGCGGCCCTGTTCTCGGTCCTGATCGGGGCGCAGATATTTTCGAACTTCATCAACCTCGCCGGTTTGCCCGAAGCGCTGATCGCCATGGTCACAGCGTATGACGTTGCGCCCTTTGTGGTGATCCTGATGATCCTTGGCATCTACATCATTTTGGGGTGTGTTTTTGAATCCCTGTCGATGCTACTGCTGACCGTGCCGATCTTTTTTCCTCTGGTCACATCGCTGGGATATGACCCGATCTGGTTCGGCATTGTTGTGGTCGTCGTCACCGAAATCAGCCTGATCACCCCGCCCGTGGGGCTGAACGTGTTCATTCTGAAGGGTGTGGTCGGGGATGTGTCGACTGGGACGATCTTCAGGGGGGTAACACCGTTCTGGATCGCAGATATCTTTCGGCTGGCCCTGATCGTTCTGGTGCCCTGGCTTGTGCTGGTTCTGCCGGAACAGATGGGGGCGATGGGCCACTGATGTTTGCGCTGACCAAGCTGCCTGACGGGTTCCACGATGATCCCTATCCTACCTATAGGGCGCTGCGTGAAGATACGCCCGTCTGCCTGCAACCCGATGGGTCGGTGATCCTGTCACGACATCAGGATCTGGACATCATCTATCGGGACACAACGCGATTCATTTCGGACAAGAAGGCCGTGTTTGGCCCCAAATACGGGGTGGATAGCCCATTGTTTGAACATCACACCACCAGTCTTGTGTTCAATGATCCGCCCTTGCACTCGCGTGTCCGCAAGGTGATGGTCGGCGCGATGAACCCGCGCGCTTTGGCGCAGATGGAGCCGGGTCTGATCGAACTTGTCGACGCGCTGTTGGATCAAATGCAGGCCAAGGGCACAGTTGAATTGATCGAGGATTTTGCCGGGGCGATCCCGATCGAAATCATCGGCAACCTGCTGGGCATCCCTCGGTCCGAGCGCGAGCCGTTGCGTGAGTGGTCCTTGGCCATTCTCGGGGCGTTGGAACCGCAGCTGACGCCCGAGCAGGAAGATTGGGGCAACCGCGCAGTCCGCGAGTTCAAAGCCTTTCTGCGCGATATCATCGACGACCGCAGGGCCAATCCGGGCAACCCGGAGACCGATGTATTGACCCGGTTGATACAGGATGACACCGAGGGCGGCCTGACCGAGGTTGAACTGTACCAGAACTGCATCTTCATTCTGAATGCCGGGCATGAGACCACGACAAACCTGATAGGCAACGCTTTGGATCTGTTGGACCGCCACAGGGATAAGCGGACCGAGCTGTTGGTTAATCCAGACCTGATTTCTACCGCAGTGGACGAGTTTTTGCGTCTGGAAAGCCCGAACCAGTTCGGCAATCGCCTGACCACTGAAGAGGTGGAATTTCACGGACATGTCATTCCAGCAGGAACCGATCTGCATCTTTGCATCGGCGCGGCCAACCGCGATCCGCGACAATTTGATTTCCCCGATGACATGATGTTGGATCGCCGTCCCAACAAGCACCACGCGTTTGCGGGCGGGCCGCATACTTGCGTTGGTTTGACCTTGGCCCGGATGGAAGGTCGGGTTGCCGTTAGCCGGTTTTTGAACCGGTTCCCTGATTACCAGATCACGGAAAGTGCTCAGCGTGGGGGGCGTATCCGGTTTCGGGGGTTCGCCCACCTGCCCGCGCAGGTTTGAACTAGCCGTGCTGCTTGTTCTGAAATTTATTGACCGACCGTACGGTTAATAATAAGATATCGCAAATGCCCCGCGCGCTAGCCCTGCCGCGAGTAAGGAGAAACCTATGACGATCCAACAGATTTCCAGTTTTGCTGCGGGCGAGTGGATTGCGCCGGGGGCAGGTGCCCGCAACATCGCAAGCGCGGTGACGGGAGAGGTGATCGCAACAGCCGGAAACAACGCCTTGGACGTTCAGGGAATGCTGGATCATGCGCGCAATGTTGGTGGTCCTGCGCTGCGTAAGATGACGTTTCACCAGCGGGCCAAGATGCTCAAGGCGCTGTCTGTTCATCTGGGCAAGCACAAGCAGGCGATGTACGATCTGTCCTTCAATACCGGCGCAACCCAGGCGGATCATCTGATCGACATTGACGGCGGTATTGGCACGATGTTCGTCTTTGCCTCAAAAGGGCGGCGCGAGATGCCGGACGGGCATGTCTATCTCGACGGCGAGGTCGAGCAGCTTTCGCGCAATGGCACCTTTCTGGGGCAACATATCTGCACCCCGTTGAAAGGTGTTGCGATCCATATCAACGCTTTCAACTTTCCGGTCTGGGGCATGCTGGAAAAGCTGGCTCCGACTCTTCTGGCGGGGGTTCCGGCTATCGTCAAACCGGCCACAAATTCCTGCTATGTGACCGAGCTGTGCGTTCGGCTGATGCTCGAGTCGGGCATATTGCCCAACGGTGCATTGCAACTGGTGTCAGGCGGGCTGGGCGACATGCTCGATCGCCTGACCATGCAGGATGTGGTCAGCTTTACAGGCTCGGCGGATACGGCGCTGAAGCTGCGCGCGAACCCCGTAATCCTGGAGAATTCGGTCCGGTTCGTGGCGGAGCAGGACAGCTTGAACTGCTCGGTCCTGGGCCCTGATGCCGCGCCGGGAACGCCCGAATTCGATCTGTTCGTCAAAGAGGTTCAGCGCGAGATGACCACCAAGGCGGGTCAGAAATGCACTGCCATCCGCAGGATCATCGCGCCCGAGCCGCATGTGCAGGCCGTGATTGAGGCGCTGTCCGCGCGTTTGGCAAAGACCACCATCGGGGATCCGAAACTGGAAACCACCCGAATGGGTGCGCTGGTCTCGGCCAGTCAGAAGCGCGATGTTTTGGAGAAGGCCGTGATTATAGGGCACGAGGCCGAGTGCGTCTTTGGCAACCCGGACGACTTCGTGGTCGATGGGGCCGATGCAGATAAGGGCGCCTTTCTGCCACCGATGCTGTTCCATTGCAGCGATCCCGATGCCGCGCTACGTGTGCATGATACCGAAGCCTTTGGGCCCGTCAGTACAATCATGGGCTATCGCGATACCGACCACGCGATTGAGCTGGCGAACAGAGGGCAGGGGTCTCTGGTGGCCTCAGTCATCACACATGATGCTGATGTTGCCCGCAAATTTGTTATGGGGGCAGGGGCCTATCATGGGCGGCTCTATTTCAACAACCGAGACTCGATGAAAGAATCCACAGGCCATGGCTCTCCTTTACCGCATATGGTCCATGGCGGTCCCGGCCGTGCTGGCGGTGGCGAGGAAATGGGCGGTGTACGCGGTGTGATGCATTATATGCAACGTACGGCGATTCAAGGATCGCCGGACATATTGACAGCTATTGGCGAGAGATGGGTGCCGGGTGCAGCCGAGATCAATGCGCCAGCCCATCCATTTACACGCCGCTATCACGATCTGGCCATTGGTGAGACGATCCACACCGCACCGCGGACCGTGACCATGGAAGACATTGAACATTTCGCCGAATTCACCGGCGACACCTTCTATGCCCATATGGATCAGGCCGCAGCTGAGCGTAACCCGTTCTTTCCGGGCCGGGTCGCGCATGGATATCTTTTGCTGTCATTCGCGGCGGGTCTTTTTGTGGAACCGAACGAGGGGCCGGTCCTGGCCAATACTGGGCTCGATAACCTGCGCTTTATGAAACCGGTAGAGGCAGGCGACAGCATCAAGGTGCGCCTGACGGTTAAAAAGAAAACCCGCCGCAATGATGAATATGGCGAGGTGCGCTGGCATGTCACCCTGACCCAGCAAGATGATGAGCCTGTGGCCGAATATGAGCTGCTGACCATGGTGGCCTACTAAGATTCTTGGGCCGGATGGTAATTCGATCTGGCCCGATTATACTTGCTGCATGAAAGATTCAGCCCCCGATTGGTTTGAAACCTGCGTTAGCCATCTGACCGCTGAGGGTACGCAACGGGTGTGGTCCGTGCTGGTGACGATATTCGGTGATCTGGCGCAGGAAGAAACAGATCAGATAAGTGGTGCGGTGATCACCGCACTGACCAGCCTTGCCGGGATCAAGGCCGAAGCCACGCGTGTTGCCCTGCATCGGCTGCGCAAGGATGGCTGGATTGAAAGCACCCGCAAAGGGCGCAGCAGCTTTCACCGCCTGACCGCGTTTGGCCGTCATCAGAGTGTGACCGCCGCACCGCGTATCTATGCCAAGGAAGCGCCGGAACCCGGCCTCTGGCATGTACTTATCGCCAGCAATTCGGACTCATCGCGCAAAGAATTGGCTGACCTGATGCTGACTGGGGACTACATCTCTCTCAATCCCGCAACGTCGATGGCTCCGGGTCAGGTTCCGGCGGGTCTTGAAGAGCTGATGGGCGTGGAAAGCAGCGCTATCTCTGTTCCTGGCTGGCTTCGGGATCTCTGCGGGCCAGAGGCGTTGAAAACCGCCTATGATCAGTTCTTGAGATCGACACAGATCATCGACCAAGAGATGCCATCTGAGGGGGCGGGCGACCCGATGAAGACGGCCATTCTGCGTGTCCTGATCGTGCATAATTGGCGCCGTATTGTTCTGCGCCATCCCGCCTTTCCTGCAGCGTTTCTGCCCGCTGACTGGAAAGGCCCTACATGCCGGGCGGCTGTATCTCAGTTGTTGGAAAAACTGCCGCGCCCTGATTTGGAATCCTTGGAAGCCGAGCTGGACAGCTAGGTTTTCTTTAGCGTCACCTATCTGATCCGCCCGATGCTGGTCATTCGGCGATTATTGCGGCGTTTCTCTCGCGCCAAATGTTACAGAAAAGCTAAAAAAGAAAAAGAACTCGTAACATTAAGCTTGCCTCGAATCGATGGACGCCCTAAAAACCGACCATGCGGTCAATGATACGGATCAGCACCTACAGGAGAATTAAGTGATGGACGCATTCATTTGCGACGCGACGCGCACTCCGATTGGGCGATATGGGGGGGCTTTGTCGTCAGTCAGGACAGATGATCTGGCCGCGATTCCATTGGCCGCCCTGAAAGAGCGCAACCCGCAGGTTGATTGGGCCAGCGTTGATGATGTGATCTATGGCGATGCCAATCAGGCGGGTGAAAGCAACCGCAATGTGGCGCGGATGGCGGCCTTGTTGGCTGGATTGCCGGTTGATGTGCCTGGAACAACAGTGAACCGATTGTGCGCCAGTGGAATGGATGCGGTTGGAATGGCAGCGCGGGGCATCAAGGCGGGCGATTATGATCTGGCTGTGGCCGGCGGTGTCGAAAGCATGTCGCGCGCGCCCTTTGTGATGCCCAAGGCGACCTCGGCCTTTACCCGCAGCAATGCGGTCTATGACACCACAATCGGTTGGCGCTTTGTGAACCCGAAGATGAAACAGGCCTATGGCATCGACTCGATGCCGCAAACGGCCGACAATGTGGCCGAAGACTTTGGTATCAGCCGCGATGACCAAGATGCTTTTGCGGCGCGCAGTCAGGCCCGATGGGCCGCCGCGCACGAGGCAGGTCTGTTCCGGGATGAAATCACCCCGGTCACGATCCCGCAACGCAAGGGCGATCCGATCATTGTCGATACGGATGAACATCCGCGCCCGGATGTGACCGTGGACAAACTGTCCGGTCTTAAAGGTGTCAACGGGCCGGATAAGACGGTGACCGCTGGCAACGCCTCGGGCGTCAATGACGGCGCTGCGGCCATTTTGATGGCCAATGAGGCGGCAGCGTCAAAGAACGGCCTGACCCCGATGGCCCGGGTCGTGGGCATGTCTGTCGCAGGGGTTGAGCCGCGTGTCATGGGCATTGGCCCGGTTCCGGCTAGCCGCAAAGTTTTGGCTCGCGCCGGGCTGAGCATCGAGCAAATGGACGTGATAGAGTTGAATGAGGCCTTCGCGTCCCAGGGTCTGGCGACACTGCGCGAACTGGGTCTGCCAGACGACGCGCCACAGGTGAACCCGAATGGGGGCGCGATTGCCATTGGCCACCCGTTGGGCATGTCCGGCGCAAGGTTGGTTATGACCGCGGCCTATCAGTTGCGGCGCACGGGCGGGCGATACGCGCTGTGCACCATGTGTGTCGGCGTCGGTCAGGGCGCAGCGCTTATTCTTGAACGCGTATAGGGGAGATGACGGGACATGTATGCTCAGATGGTTAAGTCCGAGGCGACACAGGAAGATCCTGCAAAGCTTGCTGCCTTTCAGTCGCGCATAGACGCTGACGAAAAGATCGAACCCAAGGATTGGATGCCCGAAGGCTATCGCAAGACGCTGATCCGCCAGATCGGCCAGCACGCCCATTCCGAAATCGTTGGGCAACTGCCCGAGGCGAACTGGATCACACGGGCACCCACACTGGAACGCAAGGCGATCCTGTTGGCAAAAGTTCAGGACGAGGCCGGGCATGGTCTGTACCTTTACTGCGCCGCCGAAACACTGGGTGTCAGCCGGGATGAGATCACCGAAATGCTGCTGGACGGGCGCATGAAATACTCGTCCATCTTCAACTATCCCACCCTGAACTGGGCTGATGTTGGTGCCGTTGGCTGGCTGGTGGATGGCGCCGCGATCATGAACCAGGTGCCGTTGCAGCGCACGTCTTACGGTCCCTATTCACGCGCCATGATCCGCATCTGCAAAGAAGAGAGCTTTCATCAGCGTCAGGGCTATGACGCCATCCGCAAGATGGCCGAAGGCACGCCGGACCAGAAACGAATGGCGCAGGACGCTTTGAACCGCTTTTGGTACCCATCGCTGATGATGTTTGGACCGTCCGACAAGGACTCGGTGCATTCGACGCAGTCGATGAAATGGAAGATTAAGATGAACACCAATGACGAGCTGCGTCAGAAATTCGTCGATCAGACTGTGCCACAGGCCGAGTATCTGGGCCTGACCATCCCTGACCCAAAGCTGAATTGGAACGACGATCGCGGCCATTATGATTTCTCAGAACCCGACTGGTCTGAGTTCTTCGATGTCATCAGTGGCAATGGCCCCTGCAACACCGACCGGCTGGCCGCCCGAAACCAAGCTTGGGACGACGGCAAATGGGTGCGCGACGGGCTGATGGCCCATGCCGAAAAGAAACGCTCTGGCACAGTGGCTGCCGAATAAGTCGACCCTGAGGAGGAAACCCGATGAAAAACGAATGGCCCTTGTGGGAAGTCTTTATCCGCGGTCAGCATGGTATGAGTCACCGTCACGTCGGCTCGTTGCATGCCCCTGACGCGGAGATGGCCATCAAGAACGCGCGCGATGTCTATACCCGCCGCAACGAAGGTGTGTCGATCTGGGTGGTCGAGGCGAATAATATCTCGGCCTCCTCGCCCAGCGACAAGGGCCCATTATACGAGCCCAGCGAAAGCAAGGTCTATCGTCACCCGACCTTTTTCGACATCCCCGATGAAGTGGGGGCCATGTGATGGACCGGGACGCGGCATTTGTACAATTCCTTCTACGGATGGGCGATAACGACCTGGTCCTTGGCCATCGCGTCAGTGAATGGTGCGGCCATGCGCCGGTGCTGGAAGAGGATATCGCACTGGCCAACACGGCCTTGGACCTGATCGGGCAGACTCAGATGTGGTTGGGTCTGGCGGGGGAAATCCAAGGCGGCAAAACCGCTGACGATCTGGCCTTCCTGCGCGATGCCTGGGATTTCCGCAATGTGCTGCTGGTCGAGGTTCCCAATGGGGATTTTGGCCGGACCCTGATGCGCCAGTTCCTGTTCGATGCATGGCATTCCATCATGCTGGGACGCTTGCTCAACTCTACGGATGACCGTGTCGCGGCCATTGCCGCGAAAGCCAGCAAAGAGGTGGCATATCACCTGGAACGCTCGGGCGACACGGTGGTTGGTCTGGGGGACGGAACAGCGGAAAGCCACGCCCGGATGCAGTCGGCTCTGGACTACCTGTGGCCGTATGTCGGTGAGATGTTCACCAGCGACGAAGTTGACGTCGAGATGGTCGCGGCGGGCATTGCGCCGAACCCCGCGGATCTGCGCGCGGAGTTTGACGCTTTAGTGCAGCGGATCCTGTCCGAGGCGACCTTGACGATCCCGGAAGGCGCGTTTGCCCATAAAGGTGGGCGTGACGGGCGGATGCATACGGAACATCTGGGTCATCTGTTGACACAGATGCAGTGGCTGCAACGCGCCTATCCCGAAGCAAGCTGGTAACGCCGATGGATCGGGCATCGACCAAACAAATCTGGGAATGGCTGGATGCTGTTCCTGACCCTGAAATTCCGGTGATTTCGGTGGTCGATCTTGGCATTGTGCGCGATGTGCAGTGGCAGGACGAGACGTTGAAGGTGACGGTCACTCCAACCTATTCCGGCTGTCCGGCAACATCCATTATCAGCCTGGATATCGAAACCGCCTTGCACGATCGCGGGATCAGTGACGTGCAGATCGAAACCAGCATCGCCCCGGCCTGGACCACCGACTGGCTCAGCGAAAAGGGCCGCGCCCGGTTGGAAGACTTTGGCATTGCCCCGCCGCAACCGGCAGGCGGCCCGGATCGCTGTCCACGCTGCGGCAGCAAAGCGGTCGAGAAGGTCAGCCAGTTCGGTTCGACGCCTTGCAAGGCGCATTGGCGATGCACCGACTGCCTGGAACCATTTGACTATTTCAAGTGCATCTGAGGAGGACCACCGGATGGCACGTTTCCACGACCTGAAAGTCACAGATATCCACAAAACCACTCGCGATGCGGTGGTGGTGACACTGGAACCTGTGAACGGCACTGCAGATCAGTTCGATTTCACCGCCGGTCAATATCTGACATTTCGTCGCGAATTTGAGGGCGAAGAACTGCGCCGGTCCTACTCGATCTGCGCGGGCAAGGATGAAGGCGTGCTGCAGGTTGGCATCAAACGCGTTGAAGGCGGCGCCTTTTCCGGATGGGCGAATACTGAACTGAATATCGGCGACATCGTCGAGGCCATGCCGCCGATGGGCAGCTTTCATACTCCGATAGATGCGGGTGCGGAAAAGCAATATCTGGGCTTTGCAGGGGGCTCGGGGATTACGCCGGTGCTGTCGATCCTCAAAACGACCCTCGCACAGGAACCGCAATCACGCTTTACCCTTATCTATGCCAATAAGGGCATCAACACGATCATGTTCCGCGAGGATCTCGAAGACCTCAAGAACCTCTATATGGGTCGCCTCAACGTGATCCACGTTCTTGAGACGGATTCACAAGAGATCGAGCTGTTCACCGGTTTGGTGACCCAGGAAAAATGCGCGCAGCTGTTCAAACATTGGGTCGATATCGACCATGTCGACACCGCATTTATCTGCGGCCCGGAACCGATGATGCTGGGCATTGCCGCCGCATTGCGCGAACACGGACTGGATGACAGCCAGATCAAGTTTGAACTGTTCGCCAGCGCCCAGCCCGGACGGGCCAAGGCTAAGCCCGTTTCGGCAGAAACGGGTACGCAGGGCAATCAAAGCAGCGCGTCGATCACGCTGGATGGATCCACTCAGACCGTGACCATACCCAAGGACCAATCCATCCTTGAGGCGGCCCTGGCAAACGCTATGGATGCCCCGTTTGCCTGCAAGGCGGGTGTCTGTTCGACCTGCCGCTGCAAGGTGCTTGAAGGTGAGGTCGAGATGCTCGCCAATCACGCGCTGGAAGATTACGAAGTGGAAAAAGGCTATGTGCTAAGCTGCCAGGCCTATCCGGTAACAGACCGCGTGGTCGTCGATTACGACCGGTAGAAAGGGGGCAGATATGTCCGATTCAATGACACTCGACAGCTATCTGGCCGCAGGCGGTGTTCTGACCAACCCATCGAACGTGCCGCCTCGCTATCGGGCCGAGCTGATGAAGCTGATGGCGACATTTGTCGACAGCGAACTGGCTGGGGCTGCCGGGTTTGCCGACATCATCAATCAGGGGCCGGGGATCAAGGAACGGATCGCCGCCGCAAAGATCGTGCTGGAAAAGTCAGACCACGCAAATTGTGTTCTCAGCATCATGGGCGAATTTGGCGCAGATACCGAACGCTATGCCAATCACCATCCTTGGACCATGCGCTTGTCGCGAGATGCGGATATAGGGGCCACCCGGTCCGAGCATGACATGCGTCTGGCGGTGTTCAACTATCCGCTGTCCGGCTGGACAGACGCTGTGGTCATGAACCTGCTGATGAGCCGCGCGGTGGCCGAACAACTGGCCGAGTATTCCACCATCTCGTATCAGCCTCTGGCCGAAGCCTTCCGATCCATCGCCCCGGTCGAGGCACATCATGGCGAGCTGGCGTTGGAAGGGGCGGTCAAACTGATCGAGAACGGTGCGGCGGACGACATGCAGAACTCGGTCACTTACTGGTGGCCTCGGGTTGCGGTGTCCTTCGGCGGCGATGACCCGAAACGGTTCGAGCTGTTGAAATCAATGGGCCTGCGTCGCAACACAAACAGCGCATTGCAGGACCGTTGGGGCCAGACAATGGCTGCAACTCTGGCAACGCTTGGCCTCAAATCGCCTGCTTGAACGAAAGCGCCCTAGGCGGACACCCTTCTCGCTCTATCCAAAGAGCCGTCCGAACTGAGGGTTGAGGTCCTCAATGCCGGCCAATCGAAGCATATGCCAGGCAAGCGCCTGATTACTGGAAATGACTGGAATCCCGATCTTTTCTTCTGCCTGAACAATGACGTCAAGGCATCGCAGGTTCGTGCAAGAGACAATGACAGCATCGCAGGGCGCTTGAGCCGCGACCTTTTCAATAGCGTCAAGGATCGACCCTTCTGTGATCCGCGCAACAACGCGATCATTTCCTTCCTCGAACGACCCGAAACCTGCGATTTCGAAACCGGCCTGTTCCAGCTTTGTGCGCATCCCAGCGGAAACTTCGGGAATATAGGGGGTGACGAAGCCCAATCGTCGGGCTCCTAAATGCTGACCGGCAGCGATGATTGCCGCCAACGGATCTGTCACACGTGCATCCGGGCAGACCGTCTTTATCACCTTGGCCACATTCTCGGACCCGATCACGGTCGAGGCCGAGGTACAGCCAAATCCGATTGCATCAAAGCTGAGCGATGGTGGCAAAAGCCGTGCCGTCGCAGGCAAGTCCTGTTCCATCCGTGCCAATGTGTCGGGTCGGATTTCGGGCACCATCGGAATCCGGCTGTGATAGAGCGCGACACCAGCTAGGCACATGATCCGAGAGAATTCGTTCTCTAACGTCTCGTCAGTCTCAAGAACAATCACACCCAGATTGGCGCGGGTGCCAATGCCTTCGTCTGTTTCGAAATCAAGCTTCATGATTGGCCTCAGATGATTGGTAGTTCAGGCGCGGCGCGTTTGGTCAAAAGCTCCGCCCCACTTGCACGTATGACGATGTTCTCTTCGTGCACCATGACCCGACCGTCGCCATAGCCAAGCGATGGTTCAAGGGTCAGTACCATATTTTCGGCGATCTCGGTTGTATCCCAACTGGTGTGCGAGGGCCATTCGGTCAGCTGCATGCCAAGCCCATGACCCAGCCTGCCGACGTCACCACCCTGATCGTCGAGCTCCGTGATCACCTTCTGCATCGCTTGAAACAATTCTCGGCAAGTCGCTCCGGGGCGAGCTGCGGCCATCCCGGCCTCAGTCGCACGCCAAAGAACATCATATGCATGGCGTGAGGCGTCATCGGCGCGGCCAATGGCCCAATTCCGATCGAAGTCGCAAAAATACCCGTCCCAGTTGGAACCGGTGTCGAGCATCAGCACATCGCCGCGCGCCAGTGGTCGGCGGGACGGGGGCGAGATGACGTCGTGATAGCCGCCCGTATCCGCACCGCCGACCAAATACGGAACATCATCGGCACCCTGCGCCAGCCCTTCGCGCCGAAAGGAGCGGAACACATCCTCAAGCGGCTGCCCTTCGCGGGCGATTTCGGGCACCTGCTCAAATGTGCGCGACCCGATGGCGCAGATATAGGTGAGTTTTTCGATCTCGGCCTCGGATTTCACCATTCGCAAGCCCCGGACGATCTCGGTCGCGTCAGTGATCTTTAGCCCATTCAGGCCCACCAACAGCCGCTCATAATCGCCAAGCGGCATCCGTAAATGGGTTTCGTGGCCCTTCATCAGGCCGACAGTCTCGCCGCGGCTGGCAAGCGGCGCCAGCAGATCGGTCAACAGCCCGATACCGTCATCCTTTGGTGCAGGTGCGCCCCAGGTGCGGATATCTGTGACCCAGGTTCGCCGCATAAGGTCTGCGCCGATCTCAGGGATGATTGCGATGGGCTTGCCGGATGCCGGGATGAACAGGAACCATGGGCGGGTCGGGCTTTGCCAAAACAGCGTGTGGAACCCGCTGAAATAGCGCACATCCGGTTCAGTTGTCAGCAATATGCCCGCCATACCGGTTTCGGCCATCTTTGTCTGCGCCGCTGCGGTACGCGTTGCGAATTCTTGTTGGTCAAAACCACGTCGTGGGGCGTTCATGACTTTTGATCCTTTCGCAGGGGCAACCGGTCCTGAACCAATCGGACCCAGAATTCAGCTCCGATCGGCAGCAGTTCATCATTGAAATCATAGTCAGAAGCATGAAGCGGTTGGCCATGTGGCCCGGTCTCGCCATTGCCCAGCAAAAGGAAACATCCTGGTACGGCGGTCGAAAACTGGGCGAAATCCTCTGAAAAACTCATCGGCTGCCGATCCTTGATCAGGTCACACCCAGCGGCCTCGGCGGCACGATAGACCGCTTGGGCCGGGCTGGCAGCGTTGATGGTCTCGACGAACTGCGTGTCAAAGCTGACCGAGGCCTGAATGCCATGCGCCGCCGCAATCCCCTCGGCGATCTGGCGCATGAACCCTTCGATGGCGCTGCGGTCCTCGGGCGATCTGGCGCGGAAATCTCCTTTGAGAGTGACGTTGCCCGGCAAGACATTTCGCTGGCCGTCCGTCAGGAATTCGGTCACGGACACTACCGCGCCAGAGGCGGGCGCAAGCTTTCGTGCCACCACGGTCTGCAATGCCACTACAATCTCGGACCCTACGGTAATTGCATCAACGCCGGTTTGTGGCATCGAGGCATGACCGCCCTGGCCTTTAACCGTGATCTCGAACAGGGTTTCACTGTTACAGATAATACCGGTGCGGGTCGAAATCTGACCGGTTGGAGCGCCTGGCAAATTGTGGATTGCATAGATTTCTTCGACCGGAAATTGCTCTAGCACACCGTCGTCGATCATCGCGCGCGCGCCCAGGCCGTGCTCTTCGTTTGGCTGGAATAGAAAAACAACCGTACCGTCAAAGGTAGGTTCTTTCGCCAGACGCTCTGCCGCCCCAAGCAGCATGGTTGTATGTCCATCGTGGCCACAAGCATGCATCACACCGGGTGAGGTAGAGACATAGTCATGGGACGAGGTTTCGGTGATTGGAAGCGCATCCATGTCAGCACGCAGGCCAATGGCTTTGTTGCCACCGCCGGATCGAAGCACACCGACAACGCCTGCGCCTTCGTGCACTTCGATCCCAAGGGCGCGCAGCCGTTCAGCGACAACCGACTTAGTTCGCTTCTCTTGAAAGCCCAGTTCCGGGTGCCTGTGCAAATCCCGCCGAAGCGCGATCATACGGTTTTCTAAATCGCTCATTTCTTCATCCGCGTGTGAGTTGCATCGGTTCTACAGGATAGGGCTGCGTGTTTCGCATCAAATTTCCGGCCCTAAAGCAGAAAAAATTGCACAAAAGCGCCAAGTTCAGATCGGAAGTTCCAGACCAATCTTTGTACGGTCCATCGCGACGGATGTGCGAAATCTGCGGACGTTCGAGTTATCGAAAAACAAGCGATGGGTCAGGTCCTCGAAATCCTCCATGTCCTGCGCGACGCAGATAAGAACAAAGTCGGCATCACCGGTCACATAATAGCATTGCTGAACTTGCGGCTCGTTCCTGGCGCGTTTTCGGAACAGATCGAGTTGCTGAAGCGATTCCCGGTCAAGTTCGACCAGAACAATGAAGGTCATCTTATAGTCAAAGCGCGACGGGTTGAGCACCGCGACCTCTTTCAGGATCAGCCCGGAATCTCGCAACCGCTTGAGCCGCCGCTGCACCGAGGGAACAGAAAGACTGCATTCTTGCGCCAGCTGTTCCAGCCCGATTCGACAATCCCTTTGCAGGGTTCTGAGGATTATCGTGTCTGCATCATCAAGTTGTTGGTTCATGAAAAATCCTCGCGATGGAAGAGGCAGGTTTGAAACATATTATCGAGATTAGGGTCAAATACGATAAATAGAAATAGGTCGGTCATGCACAATCTCTGCACATGGAAAAAGCGGATGAAAAATACATGACAGCGACCGACGACCTAAGCTTCGCCCCGGATTTCGTCCGTGCGCAGGAGTTTTTTCAGGGGCAAGAGACCTACGCTGTATCGCCGCTGATTGAAATCACGGGGCCTGATGGTCAGAGCATTCTGGTCAAGAACGAGACAGAGCGTATGGGGCTTGGCGCGTTCAAAGCTTTGGGGGCGCCCTATGCGGTTGCACGCCTTCTCGAGGATGCATGGCTCGAGAATACCGGTGAAACGCTCTCCCTCACGCGGATGAAGGATGCCGCTTTTCGAGAATTCGCATCTGGCCACACATTCGTCTGCGCAAGTGCAGGCAACCACGGAATGGGCGTTGCGGCTGGGGCGCGGGCGATGGGTGCAAAGGCGCGAATTCATCTGGCGCAGACCGTACCACAAGGGTTCGGCGACCGTCTTAGAACCTTCGGTGCCGAGGTTGTCCGTTCGGGCGATGTTTATGACGAAAGCGTCGCCGCCGCTATTGCTGACGCCAAAACCACCGGTGCCACGCTTTTGGCCGACGGAACCTGGCCTGGTTACACCGAGATTCCGAAACTGGTGATGGAGGGCTATTGCGTCATCGCCGAAGAGTTGCGCGCCCGGTTCGAGGCTTCGGGGCAGTGGCCTACGCATGTCTATCTGCAGGCCGGTGTCGGTGGGTTGGCCGCCGCAATGTCGCATATGATCCGTCTGAACTGGGCGGAACAGCCTGAACTGATCGTTGTCGAACCCGGCGCTGCGTCCTGTTTGCGGGCCAGTCACTTGGCCGGACGGGCCACCCGCAGCGATGGGCCGGATTCGAATATGGGTCGGCTTGACTGCAAGGCACCGTCGATCGTGGCCTGGGATGTGCTCGAGCGCTGCGGCGTGAGCTACGAAACCCTTTCCGAAGAAGAAGGCCAGGCAGCCGCAGAAGCTGTCACAGCACTTGGAATCGCGACCACGCCGTCAGGCGCGGCCGGTTACGGCGCCCTGTGCAAGAGAGCCAACCAGCAGGCGAGGACGCAGGATTTACGTCCTCTTGTCATCATCTCAGAAGGGCTCGCATGAGCGGGCAAGAAAGGACTAACAGAATGACATCCATTTTTAGCAAGCTGATAACCTCGGCGGTTTTCGCGGCAGGTCTGTCGACTGCTGCCTTTGCGGACACCTGGAAATTCGCCTCGGAAGAGGACAAAGGCGACGTACAGGATATCTTTGCACAGGCCTTCGCCGAAAGTGTCAAAGAGCAGTCTGATGGCGACATCAAAGTGCGCATCTACTACTATGGTCAGTTGGGTACCGAGAACGATATTGTCGAGCTGACATCTAAGGGTACGGTCCAGTTCGTATCGGTGGGGACCGGTCACCTGGGGTCTTATGTGCCCGAGGCGCAGGTTCTTGATCTGCCCTATGTTCTGGGCGGTGATATCGACGTGATCCGCGAAGTTCTGACCACCAGCCCGACCATCTATGAAGACCTCAGCGAGAAATTCGAGAAGGTGAACCTGAAGCTGCTCACCATGATCTCGGAAGGTGACATGGCCTGGGGTGCCAACAAGGCGATCCGCAGCCCGGCGGATTTTGAAGGCCAGAAAATCCGTACCTTCACTTCGACCATTCCGGTGGAAACCTTCAAGGCGTTTGGCGCCAACCCGACGCCTTTGTCCTGGGGCGAGGTCTATGGCGCGCTGCAGTTGAAGACCGTCGATGGCATGGTGAACCCGATCTATTTCATCTACAACGCCAAGTGGCATGAGGTTCAGGATTACCTAATCTTCCCGGGTCAGCTTCCTTACGTCGGCACTGTTTCCACCAACAGCGATTGGTTCAACGGCCTGCCTGCAGATCAGCAGGAAATGGTCAAGAACGCTATCGCCAAGGGTGAGCAGGCCGCGCATGACTATCAGATCAAGATCAACTTGGAAAACATGGAAAAGATCAAGGCAGAGCGCCCCGATCTGCAGGTCATTGTCCTGACCGAGGACGAGCGCGCTGTCTTTGAAGCCCAAAGCGCCACATTGCATGAAACATTCTTCGATGTGGTCGAAAACGCCTATGACGACGCCGAGAAACCTGCGGCGCGCGCGCAAGCCCAGAAGATCCTCGACGGCCTGCTTAACGAGGTGAGCAATGCGTCGCAATAAAAGCTGACATCACTGAAAGGCGCGGCGTCTCATTCAGACGTCGCGTCTTTCATTTACGGAACGCTGACTGGCGGACCGAGGGAGGGAAAATCATGAAAAGCGCATTGGTCGCCCTGAGTAGGGGCACCGAGTTCATCGAGAAATTCGTTATCATTCTGGCCATATTGTTGATGATGGTGAATTCGACCGCTAACGCCATTGGCCGCTACGCCTTTGGCAAAAGCCTGTTCTTCTCGGAAGAGCTGAACCAGTTTCTGATTGTCAGCGTGACCTTTTTTGGATTTGCCTATGCGGTTCGGAAAGGTCGGAACATTCGGATGACGGCGGTTTATGACACGCTGTCCCGTCGGTCCAAGAAAGTGATCCTGACGCTGATTTCGATCACGACCAGCATGCTGCTGGCCTTTTTGGCCTACAAGTCCGTGTTCTACGTGCTTGAGATCAAAGAGCTGAACCGTCTGAGCCCGGCGCTGCAGTTTCCGGTCTATATCATCTACTCTGTGATCCCGGTCGGCCTGTTTATGGCCAGCCTGCAATATCTGATCGCATTCATCATGAATGTCACTCATGTCGGCATCTGGCACTCGTACGAGGTCGAGGACAATGACGCAGTGGATGTAGGAGTCTGAGATGCCCGGATTCCTTGATTTCCTTGGCGATGTCATAGCTGGTGAGCTGGATATCTATGTCATCACCTTTGCTCTGGTCATGGTGATGGTGGTTCTGCTGTTCCTCAGCTACCCGATGGTTGTTCCGCTAGCGGTTGCCACGCTGATTGGCCTTGTTCATTTCTCGCAAAGCGATACTGGCGTCATCATCCAGCAGATGGTCACCGGCATTTCGCCAAACGCGCTGATCGCTGTGCCGATGTTCATATTCGCCGCCGATATCATGGCGAGAGGTCATACGGCCAATAATCTGCTGGGGCTGATCGAAGCCTTTGTCGGTCACCGCCGGGCCGGATTGCCGATCACGGCCTGCATCAGTTGCACATTGTTCGGCTCGGTTTCGGGTTCGACTCAGGCGACCGTGGTTTCGATTGGTCAGATCATGCGGCCAAAGCTGCTGAAGGCCGGTTACAAGGACAGTTTTGTCATGGCGTTGATCATCAATGCCAGCGACATCGCCTTCCTCATCCCTCCAAGCATCGGGATGATCCTGTACGGCACGCTGGCCAATACCAGCGTGGGCGAGCTGTTCATTGCAGGAATTGGTCCGGGCGTTGTTCTGGCGCTGATGTTTTCGGTCTATTGCTATTTCTACAGCGTCCTGCAGGGCGATCTGATCGCGCGGGTGCCAAAGAAATCAGGTGCCGAGCGGCGCGCAGCGTTTCGCAAGGCCATACTGCCGCTTGGTTTCCCGGTCCTGATCGTCGGCGGTATCTACACCGGCGCAGTGACCCCGACCGAAGCAGCCTCGTTTTCGGTGCTTTATGCGCTGATCGTCGAATGCGTGATTTATAGGGAACTGAAACTCAACGACGTTTTGGATTCCGCTCTCAGCACAGGATTGATTACGGCGGTTGTGTTCATCCTTGTCGGGATCGGTCAGGCGTTTTCCTGGTATATTTCCTTCGAACAGATTCCACAGGGCCTGTTAGAGCCGCTGAACCTGGAAGGCGCGTCGCAGGAATACATCCTGTTCATCATAGCGCTGTGCTTCTTCGTGGGATGTATGTTCGTCGACTCGCTGGTCGTGCTTGTCATCCTTACGCCAATCTTCGTTCCGATCGTGGATGCCTCGGGGATTGATCCGGTTCTTGTCGGGGTTATGGTGACGCTGCAGATGGCCATCGGATCAGCAACACCGCCGTTTGGCTGCGATATCTTCACCGCAATCGCGATTTTCAACAGACCTTATCTTGAGGTGATCCGGGGCACTTTGCCGTTCTTCGCGATCCTGGCGCTGATGACGGCTATGCTGATCTACTTCCCAGGTATCGCGCTGTTCCTCAGGGATCTGGCGGCGTTTTGACAAAATGAATGACGGATGGCCGGTTGTTTTGAATCGGCCATCCAAACTTGATCCGAAGATCAGCGCCCAATACCGACGTAACTATCGAAGCCGGATTTCTTGACGGCGGGTTCGGAATAGATATTGCGCAGATCGACCATTCGGGGGGATTTCATCGTGCCAGCTAGTTCGCTCAGATTGAGCGCACGGAACTCGTTCCATTCGGTCAACAGCACAACGACATCCGCATCAGCAGCAGCAGCATAGGGGTCTTCGCACCATTCGACGCCGGGCAGCAGGGCCTCACCTTCGGAACGCCCCTGAGGGTCGACAACCCGCACCGTTGCCCCACCACCGATCAGTGCAGGCACGATAGTTAACGAGGGCGCATCACGCATATCGTCGGTATTGGGTTTGAAGGTCACGCCCAGAACAGCGATCGTTTTTCCATTGAAACTGTCGTCGCAGACATCTCGGATTTTCTGGATCATCCGTTTCTTGACCTCGTCATTCACCCGGATGACGGTTTCGGTGATCTGCATCGGGTGGGCATGTTCCTGACCGATCCGGGCCAGAGCGGCGGTGTCTTTTGGAAAGCACGATCCGCCATATCCCGGACCTGCATGTAGGAATTTATTGCCAATGCGCCCATCCAGACCGATGCCTCGGGCGACCTCTTTCACGTCGCCGCCAACACGTTCGCACAGGCCTGCGATCTCATTTATAAAGGTGATCTTGGTCGCAAGAAACGCGTTAGCGGCGTATTTGATCATCTCTGCGCTTTCCAGATCAGTGGTCAGGATCGGGAAGTCCCGCAGGTAAAGCGGGCGGTATATTTCCGCCATTACATCGGCGGCGCGGTCTGATTCAACGCCGACAACCACACGATCCGGGCGCATGAAATCATCAATGGCGGCCCCTTCGCGCAGGAATTCAGGGTTCGAGGCGACGTCGAATTCGGCCTTCGGGTTGGCGGCAGAAATGACCTGATGCACCTTGCGATTGGTGCCAACTGGAACGGTCGATTTGGTTACCACCACAGTGTAGCACGTAATCGCATGCGCAATTTCTTCTGCGGCGGCCATCACATAAGTCAGATCGGCGTGACCGTCCCCGCGACGCGTGGGCGTGCCCACGGCAATAAAAACAGCATCCGCACCATCCACTGCTGCGGCCAGGTCCGTGGAAAAGCTGAGCCGACCAGCGGCTACGTTTTTGGCCATCAGGACGTCAAGCCCGGGCTCATATATCGGGACTTCGCCAGCCTGCAGCATCTCAATTTTCTGTTCGGCCTTGTCGACGCAAATGACATCATGGCCGAAATCGGAAAAACATACCCCGGACACCAAACCTACATAGCCGGTTCCGATCATCGCAATACGCATACTAAAATACCCTTCTTAACAAATACCGCCTTTGGCGCGCACACATTCGAAGAAAGTTCCGCCGGTTTCAATGCCTGTCAGCGTGCTTGGGTTGCATTCCGGGGATTCTTGCTGTTTTTGGGTCGGCAATCATACACATTTGTTTTCGTAGGGCGGAACTATGACAAAAACGGCATTAATCACCGGGATTACCGGACAAGACGGATCGTATCTGGCCGAGTTTTTGTTGGAAAAAGGTTATGAAGTTCACGGCATTAAGCGTAGGGCGTCCTCATTCAACACGCAACGCATCGATCACATCTATCAGGATCCACACGTTCCCAATCCCAAACTGCACCTGCACTATGGAGATCTGAGCGATACGTCTAACCTGACGCGAATCATTCGCGAAGTGCAGCCGGACGAGGTCTATAACCTAGGCGCACAGTCCCATGTGGCCGTCAGTTTTGAATCCCCGGAATACACTGCGGATGTGGATGCCATTGGTACTTTGCGTTTGCTGGAAGCGATACGTTTTCTCGGGCTCGAGAAAAAGACACGCTTCTATCAGGCCTCGACCTCGGAACTCTACGGTCTGGTGCAAGAGACCCCGCAACGCGAAACCACCCCGTTCCACCCACGGTCACCTTATGCGGTTGCCAAACTCTATTCTTACTGGATCACGGTCAATTACCGTGAGGCCTATGGCATGTATGCCTGCAACGGGATCCTGTTTAACCACGAAAGCCCGCGCCGGGGCGAAACTTTTGTTACCCGCAAGATCACACGCGGTTTGGCAAATATTGCGCAAGGATTGGAAAGTTGCCTGTACATGGGCAATATCGACAGTCTGCGGGATTGGGGTCACGCGAAGGACTATGTGCGGATGCAATGGCTGATGCTGCAGCAGGACAATCCCGAGGATTTCGTGATTGCGACCGGGGTTCAGTATTCGGTACGTCAGTTCATTGAATGGTCGGCAGCCGAGCTTGGCGTTTCACTGGAATTCACCGGGTCAGGCGTTGACGAAACCGCGACTGTCGTCTCGATCGAGGGGGACAAAGCCCCGGGATTGAAACCCGGTGACGTCGTAATGCGGATAGACCCACAATATTTTCGCCCGGCCGAGGTCGAAACCCTTCTGGGCGATCCCTCAAACGCCAAGAACAAACTGGGTTGGGTACCAGAACTGACCGTGCAGGAAATGTGCGCTGAGATGGTGACCGAAGACCTGAAGACGGCCAAACGTCACGCGCTTTTGAAAGAGCACGGGTTTGAGCTGCCAATGAGCCTGGAAAACGGCTGAGGAGGCCCTCATGCGTAAGATCTATGTTGCCGGGCATCGTGGTATGGTTGGCGGCGCAATCCTGCGCCGTTTGCAAAACCGCAAGGACGAAGGCGAAGCGCTGGAGTTGATCACGCGCAGGCATTCCGAACTGGATCTGACCGACCAACCCGCCGTGCGTGATTTTATGCAGACTGAGCGTCCGGATATGGTGATCCTAGCCGCGGCCAAGGTTGGTGGGATTCACGCAAATAACACCTACCCCGCAGATTTCATTTACGAAAACCTGATGATTGAATGCAACGTGATCCATCAGGCTTTTGCAGCGGGGGTAAAGCATTTGCTGCAACTGGGCAGCTCGTGCATTTACCCACGGGCTGTGCCTCAGCCCATGCGTGAAGACGCTTTGCTGACCGGCGTGCTGGAACCCACCAACGAACCCTATGCCGTTGCAAAGATCGCCGGGATCAAGCTGTGTGAAAGCTATAATCGCCAACATGGCGTCGATTACCGGTCGGTTATGCCAACCAATCTTTACGGACCCGGAGACAATTTTCACCCCGAAAACAGCCATGTCCTGCCGGCCCTGATCCGCAGATTCCACGAGGCACAGCGCGACGGGCTGGAAGAAGTGGTGATCTGGGGCACAGGAAAACCGCGGCGCGAGTTTTTGCATGTCGATGATATGGCCGAGGCGTCCTTGTTTGTGCTCGACTTACCGCGCGATATCTACGATGCGAATACCCAGCCGATGCTGAGCCATATCAATGTGGGATGCGGCGAAGATATCTCAATCGCTGAGCTGGCGGCCCTGGTGGCCGGAACAACCGGATTCACGGGTAAGATCACTCAGGATGTCAGCAAGCCTGACGGGACACTGCGCAAGTTGATGGATGTGTCCCGACTGGCCGATATGGGGTGGCGCGCACGCGTCGGTCTCGAAGACGGTATCCGCGAGACCTATGCGTGGTTCCTGGATCAGGCAGACACCGATTTGCGCGCCAAATGACCGCCTGGGCATAGCTCCGGACGGTCTAAAGCTCAGAACCAGCGACCGGTTGCGATTACCGTTGGGGACAGGCTGCTTGTGTCCGAGGATGCCGATAGAACCTTAAAGGGCACTTGTGTTTCAGTGGCCGCGCCCAAACCTATAAACCGGCTTGTCGCGCCGCCACTGCCACCGACCGAGGGTGAGGTTCCGGACGCAAAGGCTGCGGGAAAGCTCCAGGTGGTCTCGGCGCTGGAATACAGCGATCCTTCGGCGTTCACGCAATCGGTGGCCGTCAGAACGCCCGTGCAGATTTGTGTACCATCCGCAAACCGGACGTATTCGCCATTGGCGGTTGATCCGCGTTCGACGACCGCGCCGGTTGGCACCCCGGCGGTTTCTGACACAGAGCCCAGCAGGTTTCCGGGGCAGTAGCCATAGTCGGCCCGCATCAGGCGACCTGCGGTGATGTCTTCGGCATCGTTTTGAATGGCAGAGCCTGAGGCTGTTCCGGTGGCTGGGTCAAAGCTCAGCGCCTCGGTCCAGGATCCGCCATCAGCCGAGACTTTGATGGAAAAACCGGTGTTGCCGGACAATCCCATCTCCGCATGACCGACCCAGTTTGACTGGAACAAAAGCGAGGCGGTATCCCCGGCCGCTGCCTTGTTGATCTTCAACTGGTGCCCCGCCCCGTCATGGCTGAGCAACGTCGCAGGCGACCGGACCGATAGCCGATTGGTGCTGTCATACCCGGTTGCGATGCCCAACCCGTCCAGGTTCTGGGTCGCGACCTGAGGTTCGGACCAGTCTGCGCCGTCCCAGATCTTAAACCGGTTGGCCTGTTCATCCCAGGCCCGCCAGCCGATTCCCGGGGTCACAAAATGCCATGCGTCATCCAACCAGGCCGCAAGGGCGCCCGGTTGCGCGGCCCAATCCCCGGTAGGGTTGGCGCCAAGCGCGTGAATCTCGCCCTGTTCCGGCACCGCAGGCGGGACCGAGGCGTTTGTCGACGCTACGCTCAGCTGGACAATCAGGTCCAGAGCACGCAGCGCCTCGTTATGGGTGACGTGTTTCTGGGCCTGCGAAGGTTGCAGGAAAGGTAAATCCAATCTGGGTGAGTTTTGTGACACGGGTGGCGTCCTCCTGTAGCTGTCGGTCCGACTATTGCATTGCGCGCTACATTGCCGTGCCCAGGATGAATCCGTTCTGATCTGACCGAACGTTCGAATAATCATTTCCTAACGTTTGGAGGATTCCATGGGGCGTAGCCAAAGGTCTGGATTCAACGAAAAAGGACAGCCGAAGCTGCCCTTAAGTTTACCAATCACCGTGAAAGGTTAGCTGCGGGCGTACACATCCTCGTACCGGATGATGTCGTCCTCACCCAGATAAGACCCGGTCTGGACCTCGATCAGAACCATCGGCACCTTGCCCGGATTCTCCATCCGATGAACGGCACCGAGCGGGATGTAGACAGACTGGTTTTCAGAGATCAGGCGCACATCTTCGTCGATCGTAACTTTTGCCGTGCCCTGTACAACGATCCAGTGTTCAGACCGGTGGTGATGAGATTGCAGGCTTAGTGAGGCGCCGGGGTGAACGTGTATGCGTTTGACCTGGAACCGATCCCCGATGACCAGGCTTTCGAACCAGCCCCAAGGGCGATGATCGACCGGCAGCGATTCCGCTTGTTTGGCGCCTTTGGCCTTCAGGGCCGCAACCGCCTGTTTGACGTCCTGAGCCTTGTCCATGCTGGCCACCAAAACCGCATCGGGCATGGCGACCGCAATCATGTTTTCCAGACCCATCGCAACAACTTCTTGCGTGGGGGTTTCTGAACGCACCAATACGTTCCGGCAGTCAATGGTGGTAACCTGGCCCGTGGTGGCAACGCCATCGGCGTCTGGATTGCTCAGCTCTTGAACTGCCGACCAGCTGCCGACATCCGACCAGCCAGAGGCGTAAGGAACAACGCTCAGATTGCGGGCTTTCTCCATGACCGCGTAGTCGATCGAGATATCCTCGACCGTGCCCCAGGCTTGGGGATCGAGGCGCAGAAACCCGAGGTCGGCCTTTGCCTCACGGACGGCCTTGCCGACCGGGTCCAGCAGTGCGGACGCATGTTCTTTGAATGCAGCAATTATGTCTTTGACCGCGAACAGAAATATCCCCGAATTCCAAAGATAGCTGCCATCGGCGATCATGGCTTGGGCATTCTGCAGATCAGGCTTTTCGACAAAACGGTCCAGCGCAATTGCGGTGTTGCCCGTATCTGGGGCATGGCTGAGCTTGAGATATCCATAGCCGGTTTCCGGCCGGTCCGGAGTGATCCCGAAAGTGACGAGATCCCCACGATCCGAAATCGCGCGCGCGCCTTCGGTAACTGCCTGATGAAAAGCAGCTTTGTCCGGGATGACATGGTCCGATGGGGCGACAAGCATGATCGCATCCGGGTTGCTGGCGGCCAGATACAACGCGGCGGCCAGAACCGCTGGTGCTGTGTTGCGCCCTTCGGGTTCGATCAGAATGGGGCCCGGATCTATGCCAATCGCGCCCAGTTGTTCCGGAACCACAAAACGGAATGCATCATTGGTAAGGATCAGCGGCTTGGCATAAGGCGCGTCCTTGGGTCCCTGCATTCGTTCAGCACAATCCTGAAGCAGGCTTGAATCACCGATCAGAGGGACGAACTGCTTGGGGTAACTTTTGCGCGACAGGGGCCACAGTCGGGTGCCGGACCCTCCGCAGAGTATGATGGGATGGATGGTGGTCATTGCGGCTTGCCTCGAAGGTTCTTGGACTTTGTCACTTTAGAAACGACATGCTGAAGGTTGCGGGCGCTATTGAGCGGCCTTCCCGGCGGCGACTATCTCGTTCAGATATTGGCTCAGGTCATCACGCAGATCGCTACGGGCCAGCGCAAAGGCAACAGTTGCCTGGAGGAACCCGGCTTTCGAGCCGCAATCAAATCGCTGGCCGTCGAATTTATAGCCAAACACGGGCACACCGTTACAGATGTCTTCTGCGATAGCATCGGTCAGCTGAATCTCACCGCCACTGCCCGTTTTCTTTTGGTTGAGATTGTACAGCACTGACGGCCCCAGAATATACCGACCGATAACGGCCAGGTTCGAGGGGGCTTCTTCCGGCTTGGGCTTTTCAACCATTCCTCTGGCGCGTACCACGGAGCCGACGTTTTCGCCTACATCCAGAACGCCATAGGAACTGGTTTTTTCGTTTGGCACTTCCATCGTTGCGACCATGTTGCCGCCGGTTTCCTCATAGGCTTCGACCATCTGCTGCAGACAGGGTTTATCAGCAGCAATGACGTCATCCGGCAACATTACGGCAAATGGCTCGTCGCCGATCAGCCGGCGGGCGCACCAGACCGCATGGCCCAGACCAAGCGCCTTGTGCTGGCGGATATAGGCGATGGCGCCGCTTTCCATATTCGTTGCATTCAGCGCTTCAAGCAGGTCATCCTTGCCCTTGGCCTTGAGCTCTTGTTCCAGAACGAGGTTGTGATCAAAGTAATCTTCCAGCGCAGATTTGCCACGCGAAGTTACAAAGATGAATTCGGTAATACCTGCGGCGCGGGCTTCGTCGATTGCGTATTGAACCAAAGGACGGTCAACCAGTGTCATGATCTCTTTGGGGACGGATTTTGTCGCTGGGAGAAAACGCGTGCCCAATCCCGCAACGGGGAAAATCGCCTTGGTGACCTTGCGTACCATGTTACCTCTCAAATTCAATTCTTGCCCGACCGCGTAGGGCAGGCCGGGGTTTCCTATTAGGCTGCGCAGTCAGAACAATCAATGACATCGCGGCCGCAGTCTAAAATCTGACAGGAAGGTGCCACCGGGGGTAGGGGAAGTCAAAACGAACCGCCGTTTGATGCCTTTGAAACCCGTCATTTACCGGTGTTTTGTTGTACAATCCGGCCCTTCGCCCATTCATTGACAAGAATACGCCAAGAATCGTCATGAAGTCGTGCAAAGCCGAACCTGTCCCCGAGGCTGTTCATGCGGCCTCGGGGACAGGGGATTTATGTGTTCGCCAGGATTGTCTCAAGCGGATCATGCTCGGCTACGAAATGGTTCGGTGCGACCTCGTTGAGCTGTGGAACATAATCGTTCTGACCGGCCGATAGCCGGCTGGGCAAGAACCTGAGCGCCGCTTTCGGGTCCATCGGCGAAGGCAGCTCTCCCGGTAATTTGAGGCGCTGGCGTTGCCGTTCCACATCCGGATCGGGGATCGGGACCGCCGAGATCAGCGATTTGGTATAGGGGTGCAGAGGCTGCGAACAGATCACCCCTCCATCTCCCAATTCGACGATGCGCCCCAGATACAGTACCATGATCCGGTTTGACACTGTCCGTACCACGGACAGGTCGTGGCTGATGAAAATCATCGACAGCCCGAATTCCTGCTGCAGCTCTTTCAAAAGCTCTACGATCTGGGCCTGGATCGACACGTCCAGAGCCGAGACCGCCTCGTCACAAATGATCAGCTTGGGCTTGTTGATCATCGCCCGCGCGATCCCGACCCGCTGGTTCTGCCCACCGGACAGCTCGTGCGGATAGCGGTTGATCATGTTGGCCTGCAGGCCAACCCGCTCCATCATTTCGCCGACCATTTTCTTGCGCTCACGCTCTGTCAGATCCGGGCGATAGGTTTTCAGCGGTTCGGCGATAGAGGCCGAGATGGTCATTCGCGGATCGAGGCTGGCCAGCGGATCCTGGAACACAATCTGCAGGTCCTTGCGGTACTTGTTCAGCTCGGCCCGCTTTAGCCCGACTATCGGATGGCCCAACCAGCTGACATTGCCACCGCTGGGTTCGATCAGCTGCAGAACCGCCCGCGCCAGTGTGGATTTGCCACAGCCGGATTCACCCACAACGCCCAGCGTCTCGCCCTTGCGGATGTCAAAGCTGACGCCGTCCACAGCTTTCAGCGGTACCTTGCGCCCGAACAACCCGCCCGACACGTGGATCGGGAAATGCACCTTCACGTCATCGACCCTAAGCAAAGGTGCGTCGGTTTCTTCCAGAGCTTTTGGCGCGTCACCGGCATCAATGCGCGGCATCGCTTCAAGCAGGGTGCGGGTGTATTCATGCTGCGGCGCGCGGAAGATCTCGCGTGTGTCCCCGGCCTCAACAAACTGACCCAGACGCATGACCTGAATGCGGTCACACATCCGTGCCACCACGCCCATGTCATGCGTGATCAGCGCAATGGCAGTGCCTTCGTCTTTTTGCAGGTGCACCATCAAGTCCAGAATGTCGGCCTGGACCGTCACATCCAGCGCGGTGGTTGGCTCATCTGCGATCAGCAGCTTTGGGCTGCACAACATCGACATGGCGATCATGACACGTTGGCGCATGCCCCCCGACAATTCGTGCGGGTATTGATCCAGACGACGGTTTGCCTCGGGGATGCGGACCCGATCCAACCACTCCAGACAGCGCGCCCGAGCGGCCGAACCCTGCAACCCTTCGTGAACCTGCAGAACCTCACGCATTTGCTGCCCGATCCGCAGATGCGGGGTCAGGGCGGTCAGCGGATCCTGAAAGATCATGCCGACGTCATCGCCCCGGATCTGGTTCAGCTTGTTGATCGGCAGATTCAGGATTTCCTTGCCATTCAGTGTGGCCGAACCGATTGCACGACCCGCTGAAGGCAACAGCCCCATCGCGGCCATGAAAGTCTGGCTTTTGCCGGACCCGCTTTCGCCCACAATACCAAGGCATTCGCCCGGATTAATGTCAAAGCTGATGCCTTTGACGGCCTCGACCACACCATCGGGGGTGTCGAACTGGACGCTTAGGTCCTTAACAGAGAACAGGCTCATATCAGCGATCCTTTGGGTCCAGAGCGTCACGCAGCCCATCGCCGATGAAGAACATCGTGATGATAATGGCGACATAGAATGTCAGAGGGAACATCAGCTGCCAGAGGGTTCCGTACCCCATTGTGCCTGCCCCTTCAGCGATCAGACGGCCTAGCGAGGTATAGGGCTCCGAGATGCCAAGTCCGAGGAACGAGATAAAGCTTTCGGTCAGGATCATCTCGGGCACCAGAAGCGAAGCATAGACGATTACCACACCCAGCAGGTTGGGCAGGATATGGCGATACATGATGGTGAATTCGCTGACACCGGCGGCACGCGCGGCCTCGATGAATTCGCGGTTTTTCAGGGCCAGAGTCTGCCCTCTGACGATCCGTGACATGGTCAGCCAACCAACCGCGCCCAATGCGATGAACAGGGTAAAGAACGACCGACCGGCCACTACAAGCAACAGAATGATGATCAGAGTTGTCGGAATGGCCAGAAGGATATCGACGAACCGCATCATCGCGCCGTCAAGGCGCCCGCCAATATACCCGGCGGCGATGCCATAGCAGGTGCCAACAATCAACGCGGTGGCCGCCCCGACAAGCCCCACCAACAACGATGTTGTTGTGGCCTGAATGACCCGGCTGTAAAGGTCGCGCCCCAGATCGTCGACGCCAAAGAAGTGCCCGGTCTCGATCGACGGCATTCCCATGCCACGGATGTCACCCATCACGTTCCAGTCGATTTCCTCATTGCTCCAAACGGCGAAATATGGGCCGAAGATTGTGAACAGAACGATCATCAGCAATATGAATACGCTCGCCATTGCGGCTTTGTTGCGGACAAACCGCATCCGCGCATCCTGCCAGAGGGAACGCCCCTGAACGGCCGTGAAATCGGTGATGTCCTCGGCCAGATGGGCGGCTTTTTGTGATTTTCCTAGCATTTTGTGCCCCTTAGTACCGGATTTTCGGATCGAACCAGGCATATGCCAAGTCGGTCAGCAGGTTCACGATCACTGTAAGCGTGCCGTACAAGATCGTGACCCCCAGCAGCACCGCATAGTCACGCGACAGGGCCGAGCCGACATAAGCCTGCCCCAGACCACCGGTCGAGAAATAGATGTCGACAAAAACCGATCCGGTCAGAACATAGACAAAGACCGGGCCCAGATAGGACACCACCGGCAGCAGCGTGGGCTTCAACGCATGGCGCCAGATTACGGTCCTGGTAGGCAAACCCTTGGCCCGGGCCGTGCGGATGAAGTTCGAGTTCAGAACTTCCAGCATCGACGAACGGGTAATCCGCGCGATCGACCCCATATAGGACGTGGCCAATGCGATGACCGGCATGATCAGATATTGCCACTGACCGCCGTTCCAGCCACCACCCGGCAACCATCCCAGCCACAAAGTGAAGGTCAGGATCAGGATCGGGCCCATGATGAAGTTCGGCAGCGCCTGCGCAGCGATCCCCAGACCTACGGCAAAATAGTCGATCCAGCTGTTGTGTCGGATGGCCGCGGCGATCCCAAGGCCAATACCTACGACACTCGCCAGCAGGAATGACAATGACCCGTAAGTGAGCGAGATCGGGAAGCCTTGCGAAATGATATCATTGACGTCCCGGTCTTTGAACTTGAAGGACGGGCCGAAATCGAAATGCACGACAATGTTGTACAGATAGTCCCAAAGCTGTTTCCACAGCGGCTGGTCAAGACCATAGCGCGCCTCGATATTGGCCAGCACCTGCGGCGGCAATGGCCGTTCCGAGGTAAACGGCCCGCCGGGCGCGTAGTGCATCAGAAAAAAACAGGCAACGATCAGCAACAGGATCGTTGGAACGGCGATCAGCAATCGCCGGATGATATAGGCAAGCATTTCATGCCCCCATTATTGGCTTTGCCCCGGGGTGATCCTCGGGGCAAAGCGTGGTCTAAGGAAGGTTATTCGGCGATCTTGTAGAGGTTCTTGGAGTACCAGTTCTGCTCTACGTTCTTGACCGGCCAGTTGCCGACATCGCTGTCCATCATGTAGACGCCAGCATAGTGATAGATCGGGATAACCGGAGTCTCTTGTGCAATGATCCGCTCAACCTCGGTATACAGTGGTGCTGCGTCATCTGCTGTCTTGGCCTGGGTCAGCAATTCGTCAACCTTGGAGTTGTTGTACTTGCCGTCGTTATAGCCGGAATCCGATTGCAACAGGTCCAGGAAGGTCGAGGCTTCGTTATAGTCGCCACACCAGGCGCCACGGGCCAGATCGAAGTTTTGGTTGCCACGCTCTTCCAGGAACACTTTCCATTCCATGTTGGCCAACTCGACCTGTACGCCCAGTTTCTGTTTCCACATCTGGCTCAGTGCCACTGCGACTTTCTTATGGGCCTCTGATGTGTTGTAGACCATGTCAAAGCTCAGCGGGTTGTCGGGGCCAAATCCGGCCTCGGCCAGCAGCTCCTTGGCCAGCTCGTCACGCTCGGCTTGCGTCATCGAAGCCATTTCGACTTCAGGGACGGTGAACCCAGCGGTTGCTTCGGGTGCGAACGTATATGCGGGCGGCTCTCCACCGGCTTTGACGTTCTTGGTGATGATGTCGCGGTCAACTGCAAGAGACAGGGCTTGACGTACATTTGGGTTCTTGAATTCTTCCGGTCCGCTGTCAGACAGGTTGAATGTATAGTAATAGTTGCACAGGCGCGGGAAGCTGATGGCCTCTTCGGGGTGCTCTTTCTGTAGGCGCGGGAACTGACCAGCAGGTACTTCAGTGCGGTCCAGCTCGCCTGCGAGGTAACGGGTCAGGGCTACGTTTTCGTCGTTGATGACAAGGGCCACGACTTTTTCGACAATCGTATTGTCGTTATCCCAATACATCTCGTTGCGCTCACGGACCGAGCGTTCCTGTGGCAGGTGTTCGGTCAGAACATAGGCGCCGTTCGAGACGATGTTTTCCGGCTTAGTCCAGGCGTCGCCGAACTCTTCGATCACCTTCTGCGGGGCAGGGAAGGTGGTGGAATGGGTGGTCATTTGCGCGAAATAAGGCAGTGCTGCGCTCAGCTTGACCTCAAGAGTGTGGTCGTCGATGGCGGTTACGCCCAGTTCGTCCACGGGCTTCTCACCAGCAATGATTTCGGCCGCATTTTCGATCGACATCAGCTCCATGAACCACGCATAGGGCGAGGACAGAGCGGGATCGACGGCACGTTTCCATGCAAAAACGAAATCGCCTGCCGTGACCGGATCACCATTGGACCATTTGGCGTTATCACGCAGTGTAAATGTGTAAACGTCCTTGGTATCGTTTGTGGTATAGCCGGTTGCGACGCCGGGCACCAAATTGCCGTCTTCGTCCTGGTTCATCAGGCCTTCGAACAGGTCGCGGACAATTTCCGCACCGGTAACGTCTTCAACAACCTGCGGGTCAACCGAACTGTGCTCATCCAGAACGCGATAGGTGAAGGTTTGATCATCCGCCAGCGCCTCGCCGGTTTCGGGATGGGTGCCGGCGGCAAATGCAGCGCCGGTGATCATGGTCGAGGTCAGTAGCCCCGCCAGAGATGTCCGAATGTATTTGTTCATATCTTTCTACTCCCATTTGTGTGGTGGCAAGGTACGCACATCCGTTCAGGATGGTCGCTGACCACCATGATTGTCCGACTCAGATAGACCGGGACTTGTTCGAATTTTGCTTTTTCAGATCGCAATGAACACCGCGTCGCAGTCTTTCGGTTTGCTGTCGGAAACGTAGTTGCGAAAGTCGCCTTTCACTGATGCAGAACGTGGCACTATTTCAAAAAAGGTTAAAGCCTTTGCGTGCAAAATGGCCAGGTGCGGCCGAAATCTAAAAAATTCCACGGGAGAATGGAAATATTATAATGATACGCTATGGTTTCTTGACATTTTTGTGAAGCTCTTGAGTAAGCGGTTGAGCGTTGACGCAAGGTCCGCTTTTGCGGCTTTCCAAAAATTGGCGCGAATCGCTATTGGGTCAGTGCCCGGACCATATGAGTCTGAGGAAAGCATGTGGCGGACTGATTGGTGGCCTCTTGCCAGCGCCCGATAGAGCGGCGTGTTCGAAAGCCCGGCAGGCCGTCAGCGCCGCCGACGTCATGGCCCATCTGTTCCAATGCGCGCTGCATGGCTGCTATATCCGATCGGTAAAGACCGCCGACTTTGTCCCACCGGCCGCGGAAATCCTGGACGCCATATTCTATCCTATCCCCAACATGGCCGACGAACAGGGCGTAGAGATCGCTTTTGTTGTATTCCTTCAGGACATAAAAATTGGGGGTGACAATGAAGGCAGGGCCATTGCGCCCGGCGGGCATCATCAAAAACCCTTGTCCCTGCATTTCTTGTTTTGGAAACGGCTTGCCAGATACACGGGTGATCCCCAACCCGGCCCAGTCGCGAATAGGACGGCCCTGATCCGGCCCTTCAAGGGTGCAGGAAACCGAAGACGGGACAGTTACTTCGAACCCCCAATCACGACCCGAGACCCAGCCATGTTGGTCGAGGTAGTTTCCGATCGATGAAATTGTGTCCTCGGCCGAGGTCCAGATATCCGCGCGCCCGTCGCCATTTCCATCGGCCGCATAAGTCAGGTAGTTCGATGGCATGAACTGCGGTTGCCCAAGCGCACCCGCCCAACTGCTTTTCATTTGATCCGGCGGTATGTGGCCAGCCTCTGCAATCTTGAGCGCGGCGATAAGCTCTGACGTGAAATATTCTGAGCGGGTGCTCATGAAACCTTTGGTGCCCAGAACCTGAAACGCATTATGCCGGATAGCCACCTGCCCATATCCGCTTTCGCGGCCCCAGATCGCCAGAATGACGCGCGCTGGTACTCCGGTATCGGATTCTACCTGTTTCAGTGTCGTGTTATAGCGCCGGGCCATCTTGCGTCCGACAGAAGTGGCCCCCTGAACCGAACCAGCGTTGAAATAGCGCCCGGGTGATCCGAACTCGGCCTGCTTTTGTTCCTTGGGAACCGCTGTTGCCGTACCCGGAGGAACCAGGTCTGGCAGTTTCCAGTTCAGCGTGACGCCGTTGAAGGCCCTGTTCATCGTGCGTTTTGAAACACCCTCGGATTTCGCCCGCGCCCAGACCGTGTATTTCAGCCATGACTGAAACTGAGCCTCGGTCGCCGCACGATCCTGTGCTGTCGCACTTGTCGACAGGTAGCAAAGTCCAAGAGTAAGGATTAACCAACGCATTGTCCTATGATCTCACCTGCGATCTGCTTTAAGTCAACCTACCAGAACGGCGTTTCTGCCGCTGTGATCCGGGTGGCAAGATCAAATCTCGGGAAACAGGCAGAGCTGTGTAAAAATCCTTGTGAAAATTCAGGACTCTGCCGATAGTTGTCCCAATAAATTTTGAAATGAGGATGAACAGGCGTGACATATTCCAGACCGTCTTTTGCATCCTTGGTTGTCCTGTCTGCCGCCATAGCAGGTCTTGGCTTTGTGCCGGTTGCCGAAGCCAGCAACAATTTCTTGGACCCTCAAGGACCCGTCGCCGCCCTTCAGAAAAGCCACCTTTTACGGGCAACTGTTCTGATATTGGTCGCAGTTGTTCCGGTTCTGATCCTGGTGCCTTTGATTGCCATACGGTATCGAAGGCGAAAGGAGGGGCAGGCAGATTATCGACCGGAATGGGATTTTTCTGCCCGGTTGGAATTCCTCATGTGGGGTATCCCGGTTGTTATCGTGGCCATCCTCTCGTTTTATCTGTGGAAAGCCACCCATCGGCTGGACCCCTACGCGACTTCGTTCGGGGAAGACCCGGCGCTGAATGTGCAGGTTGTTGGTCTCGACTGGAAATGGCTGTTCATCTACCCCGATCTTGGTATCGCCAGCGTGGGTGAGATGGGCCTCCCCGTTAACCAACAGGTCGCTGTCACACTGACAACGGATACGGTGATGCAGTCCTTTATGATCCCGGCGCTGGCCGGACAGATCTATGCCATGCCGGGGATGACGACCAAACTGCACCTTGTCGCCGATAGGCCCGAAACGATGCAGGGCGAGAACACGCAATATAACGGGCGTGGCTTTACCAAGCAGAAATTCAAAGCGATTGCCATGGAGCCCCAGGACTTCAACGACTGGGCCGAAAAGGTCCGGACAAACGGGATTCCGTTGAGCGCTGAAACATACCGAACCCTCGCCATGCGAACCGATCGGGATGAGGTGCAGGCCATGTTGGGCAATGATCAGATGCCGACTGATGCGCTGTATTTCACACTAGCCGATGGTGATCTGTTTCAGTCGATCCTGCACCGCTATGACGGGGCCACACCCTTGTCTGCCGATCAGCAACCGGGCACTGCCGAGTATGGTCAGGAGAAAACACAATGACCGATGTCGAGACTGGTTTTTTCGGCCGTCTAAACTGGGATGCTTTTCCGATCACCGGGTTGATCCAGTCGCCCAACGCAAATGAGATCGTGGCAAATGCTGCCGCTGGGATCGTGATTGTGGGCGCCATTGCCGTTGTGGGGCTGCTGACATGGTTTCGTCTGTGGGGGCCGCTGTGGCGTGACTGGCTGACCAGCGCCGACCACAAGAAGATCGGCATCATGTATATCGTCTTTGCCATCGTGATGTTGGCGCGGGGGGTTCTGGAAGGTGTCGTCATGCGCGCCCAACAAGCCGCAGGGCCGGGCGAAGGCTTTCTGGAAGCCGAGCATTTCGCCGAGCTTTTCAGTACCCATGGCACGATCATGATCTTCTTCGTCGCCGTTCCGTTTGTGTTCGGCGCCGCCAATTTCCTGATCCCGCTGATGATCGGCGCCCGCGACGTGGCATTCCCGGTGATGAACCAGATCAGCCTAGGCCTGACCGTGTCCTCGGGCATGATGCTGATGGTTTCCCTGGTGGTCGGAGAGTTCTCGACCGGGGGCTGGACGGCCTACCCACCCTTTACCGGTGCGGCCTTCAATCCCGGCGTTGGGCCGGATTATTGGATTTGGGCCATCGTCGTATCGGGGATCGGAACGACTCTGACCGGGATCAACTTTGCCGTTACGATCTACAAGATGCGCGCGCCGGGGATGCAGTTCATGCGGTTGCCGATGTATTGCTGGACGATCATCTGCAGCTCGATCCTGATTGTCTTTGCCATGCCGCCGCTGGGTGTTGCGGCGCTGATGCTGGCCGCAGACCGGTACTTGGATTTCCACTTTTTCACAAATGACCTTGGCGGCAACATGATGAACTATGCCAACCTGTTCTGGCTGTTCGGACATCCCGAGGTCTATCTGTTGGTCCTTCCCGCCTATGGTATCTATTCCGAGGTTTTTGCGACCTTCTCGGCCAAGCGCCTGTACGGGTACAACTCCTTGGTGATTGCAACGATGTCGATTGCGGTGCTGTCCTTCACGGTCTGGCTGCACCACTTTTTCACCATGGGCCAAAGCGCGCTGATCAATGCGGTGTTTGGGATTGCCACCATGCTGATCGCCATACCGACTGGCGTGAAAGTCTATGATTGGATGGCCACGCTGTTTCGCGGGCGTATCCGGTTCTCGGTCCCGATGCTCTATGGGTTGTCTTTCCTGATGCTGTTCGTGATCGGAGGGTTGTCGGGCGTCATCCTGGCCAATCCGACCATCGACTATCAGGTGCATAACACCCTGTTCCTGGTCGCGCATTTTCACAATGTGCTGCTGCCTGGCGTCCTGTTTGGCCTGCTTGCGGGATACAACTATTGGTTCCCCAAAGCCTTTGGCTTCCGCCTGAGCGAAGGCTGGGGACGGATATCTGTCGCGTTGTGGACCGTTGGGTTTATGTTGACCTTCCTACCGCTTTATTTTGTCGGCCTGATGGGGATGCCACGTCGATCTTACAGTTGGGAAGATCCCAGCTTTCACCCCTATATGATCGCCGCCGTGCTTGGGTCTTTGGTCATTCTCGCAGCGCTTCTGTCGATCATTGTCCAGCTGTGGGTCAGCATTCGAGACCGGGAAAAAACCCGCGTGCCGGTTGGCGACCCTTGGGATGGGCGCACGCTGGAATGGTCAATTCCGGCACCGCCGCCTCCGTATAACTTTGCAATCATTCCGCATGTGACCGACCGGGATGATTTTGCCGCCGCAAAAGAGCGCGGCAACGCCTATCCGTCCCTTGATGCCTATGAAGATATCCTCATGCCACGCAATACGGCGATCGGGTTCGGTCTGTGCGTGCTCAGCGGTATCTGGATGTTTGCGCTGGTCTGGTGGATCTGGTGGCTGGCTATTGCGACGACAGCCGCGATGTTGGCGGCCTTCATCGCCTGGACTTTCAGAACCGACACCGAAGAGTTTATTCCGGCCGAGCAGGTCCGCAAAGAGCATGAAGCCTGGCTTGATCTTGTGCGCGCATCGGTTCCGGTCAATCGCGATCATGAATACGCGCCCGAGAACCGCGGCCTAGCCCGTCCCGATCTGGAGGCCACTACATGAAACGCGCGCCGACACACAGCTATCCGGGCCTAAACTTGGGCCGACGGCATCCGGGAGCCGACAAGGCCAGCGAAGTGGTCACCTTTGGGTTCTGGGTCTTTCTGATGAGCGATCTGGTCTATTTCGGCCTGATGTTCGCGATCTATATCACCATGATCGACGCGCAGGCGGGTGGGCCCGGTCCGCATGAGCTGTTCGACCTGACCAGCATTTTTGCCCAAACCCTGATCCTGTTGACCAGCAGCCTTACAGTGGGCCTTGCGATGCTGGCGTTGAAATACAACCTGCCACGGCCCCGTATCGTGCTTTGGTTCGCGGTAACTCTGGTTCTGGGCCTCAGCTTTCTGGTACTTGAGATACGTGACTTTCTGGCTATGGCGGAAAAGGGTGGCATTCCACAGCGCAGCGGGTTTCTGTCAGCGTTTTACGGGCTAGTGCCGCTGCACGGGCTGCATGTTGCTGCGGGGTGCCTGTGGTTGATCGTTCTGGGTATTCAGCTGCGTGTGTTTGGTCTAACCGACGTTCTGATGTCACGGGTGGTTCGTCTGGCCCTGTTCTGGCATTTTCTCGACCTCATCTGGATCGGCATAATCACGATCGTCTATTTCGGAGGGCTGACCTATGGATAGGCGCAGCGAAATGCACCGACGTGAACGCCGCCGATATGTGATTGGCTATGGCGGATCGCTGCTGCTGACACTGGCGGTCTTTACCATTGCATATACGTTCGGGATCGAGACCAAGGGCGTTTATTTGTCGATCGGTTTGTTGGGGCTTGCGCAGTTGATTGTTCAACTGGTGTATTTCCTGCATATCGACCGTCGACGCAGCAGCCGCGAGGACCTGGACCTAGTCCTGTTTTCCACGATGGTTCTATTGATCATCATTGTTGGGACGGTCTGGATAATGGGGAATCTGGCGGTGCGGATGCATACCTATCCGATGTAGGTCGGGCTGCACCGGATCAGCGCATCGCCATCAGCCCAAGCCACAGCGCGCCCCAACACAGCAAGAGGCTCAGCACGATATTGCCCGCCGCCGTAGCGATTGTACGTTCGCGCCGCAGTTCCAGGGACTGGTAGGCAAAGCTGGAGAAAGTGGTGAAGCCGCCACAAAAGCCGAACACCAGGCGCTGTTCCTCCTGGCTGACGCCCGTCGGTCCACCCAGATACCCGACCCAAAGCCCAAGCAACAGACTGCCAAAGACGTTCACGATCAGCGTTGCCACGGGCAGGTCATGGCGAATTCGAATGGCGATCCAGTGCCGCAGAACCGCGCCCAGACCGCCGCCTAAACCAAACATTGCATGCAGGTAGAGATCGCTCACTCTGACGACCTCCGCGGGGAAAAGCGACGCCCGGAGGTTTCACCCAAAATCGCCGCAAAAAGACCCGCCACAATTTCCAAACCCGCTGCGGTTAGGGCAAGCCCGAAACTGACCTCTGCCAGACGTTCCAATTCCGCAACAAATGAGGAAAACGTAGATAAACCGCCACAAAACCCAACCGCGCCCAGATGCAGGACGTGCGCATGTACCCGGTGTCGGATGGCGTATAACAAGCCAAGCACAAAGCATGCGGCTATATTGATTCCAAAAGTCTCGGTCAGGATCGGCAGGCCCGAGATCCCGAGCGACAACGCTTCTCTGACCAGTGACCCAGCCGCGCCACCCGCGAAAACGGCACAGAACATGAGAGCCGTGGCCCATGCTGTTTGCGATTTTTTCACAGCCAATGATCCTGCCCGCGTTGCCCTGCCATCCGGGATACCGATTGGCGCGGCCGGGATCAACTGCGCATGGCGGATCACAAGTTTCACCATTTACGTGATTTCGGGCGTAAAGGCTTGCGTGCAATCGCGAATTTGTACCACGGTGACTCAGCTAACAGCCACAGTAGGAGAGCACGAATGATTATACGCAGACTCTATTACGTGTTGAGCCTCGTGTGCCTGCCACTGACAATCGTGGCCGGGTTTTTCTGGCCCCCGGCCCATTGGCTGCTGCTTTTCCTGATCCCATACGCGGTGGTCGGGCTATATGATATCCTGACCACAAGGCATAACGTGCTGAACAACTATCCGGTTCTGGGGCATTTCCGGTACATGCTGGAATTTGTCAGCCCAGAGATACGGCAATATTTTGTTGAAACCAACGAAAACGGCCGTCCCTATAATCGCATCATTCGCAGCCTGGTTTATTCCCGTGCCAAAGGGCAGGTTGATACCCAGGCATTTGGTACCCAATACGACATCCAAACCGTTGGATACCACAGGGCCAATCACTCGCTTGCGCCCAAACATGTGCCCGAAAGCGAAGAACGGGTGATGCTGGGCGGGCCGCAATGTTCCCAACCCTATAGTGCCTCGCGCCTGAACGTTTCAGCGATGAGCTTTGGTGCCCTCAGCGCCAATGCAATCCGAGCATTGAATGGTGGGGCAAAGGATGGAGGTTTTGCGCATAATACGGGTGAGGGTGGTCTGTCGCCGCACCATCTGGCCGAAGGTGGCGATATCATCTGGCAGATTGGCACTGGGTATTTCGGATGCCGCGCACCGGATGGCGGGTTCGACAAAGACAAATTCACCGAAAGAGCCAGGAACGAGGTCGTCAAGGCGATTGAAATCAAGCTGTCGCAAGGGGCCAAGCCCTCGCACGGGGGGGTGTTGCCTGCGGCGAAGGTGGATGAAGAGATTGCGCAGATACGCGGAGTTCCCCTGCATCAGGACGTGATCTCTCCGCCAATTCATTCCGCATTTGACGGACCTACCGGATTGATGAATTTCGTTCAGAATCTGCGCGAGATGTCCGGTGGCAAACCTATTGGGTTTAAGTTGTGCATTGGTCGTCCGTCCGAGTTCTTAGCGATATGCAAAGCCATGCTGGAAACAGGCATCCTGCCTGATTTTATCACCATTGATGGTGCCGAAGGCGGCACGGGCGCGGCCCCTGTAGAATTCACCAACCGGTTGGGCATGCCTTTGAACGAGGCGTTGATTTTCGTGAATAACTGTCTACGCGGTGTGGGTTTGCGCGATAAGATCCGCATAATTTGCTCGGGCAAAGTCGCCACAGGCTATGACATCATCGAGAAATGCGCGCTTGGGGCCGATATGTGTAATGCGGCAAGGGCAATGATGTTTGCAGTGGGATGCATTCAGGCGCTTCACTGCAACACAAACCGATGCCCGTCCGGCGTGGCCACACAGGATCCGGTCCGAGGCCGCGCTGTGAATGTTCCGCAAAAAAGACAACGGGTACATCGCTATCACGACGCGACTTTAGAGAGCTTTCGTGAGCTGCTGGGCGCCATGGGCAAGGAAAAGGTCTCCGAACTTCACCCTTCGGACATCCTTCGGCGTACTGCAGATGAAAGAGATCGCTCTTATGCTGAACTCTATTTGCATCTTGAAGAAGGCGCTTTGCTGAAGGCTCCGCTTCCGGATGAATATGCAGAGGACTGGAATCGCGCATCGGCGCATCATTTCTGATTTTTTTGTGTGCATTGCCAAGGATTGATGTTTTTGGTTCGTCTTACCCATTGTGATGCGCATGAAAACATCGGATGAGAATCTGGCAAAGGCCGCTGCTGCAGGGGACGCTGATGCGTTTGCCACGCTATTGGCACGCCACTACGACAGGGTCTTTCGGTTGGCTTTTCGACTGACAGGACGCGCGGATCAGGCCGAAGATCTGACGCAGGATATATGCGCCGCCTTGCCGTCAAAGATCGTAGGTTTTCGTGCCGAAGCCCGGTTTACGACATGGTTGTACCGTGTTGTTGTCAATGCAGCCGAGGATGCACGCCGTCGCGCGACCCGTCACACGCGGGCGGCCCACGGCTGGGGGGATGTGGAACAGATGCGCCGGGCCGAGGTGCAGGAAACGGCCGAGGCTGTCGATTGGTTGCAACGGGCCATGCGGTCCCTGCCGCAGGACTTGCAAGACACTCTGGCCCTGACCCTCGAGGATGAGATGACCCATGCAGAAGCTGCAGAGGTGCTGGGTGTTTCCGAAGGGACAGTATCCTGGAGGATGTCAGATATCCGCAAACGGTTGCGCGCCTTGCGGCAAGAGGAACTGGCACAATGACCGATGAACTGGACAAGCTGAAGATGCTGATGGACGCCGCCACGCCGACCCCGGATGTGTCGCGACGGATTGAAAATCTGAGCCAGGCGCAAAAAAAATTCGATAATATCCAAGGATCGACCTCTGCGCGACGTCCCACTGTCAAGCGCGGCCTCATAGCCCGCCTGACAGAAGGAGCGAAAGCCATGTTGAATGCCCTCTCTTATCGCGGTGCCCTGACCGCTACCACCGCAGTTGCTGCTGTGGCTCTGATAGTGATCTTGCCGCAGACGCGCGACGAGGTTGTTGCGCCGCTGCCCTGGTCCGAGGACCGCGCCGACGCACGGCAGGAGTCTGACCTATTGGTGGCGGATATGCCCGAGGCCAATCTCGAAGAACCAGTTGTTGAGGCGCCTGTTGTGATTGAAGAAACAATCGCACCTTCCGCCAAGAGGCAGGGGGCCGTTGCGCAGCTAGGGGCTGCGGACCTTTTACAGAGCGCGCCGGCATCGGCGGTCGGGAAATTTGACATTCAACATGAGACTGTTCCCGCGCCGGAACAGAATACCGAAACTTTCGCGAACGCGGACAGCAACTCGCTGAAGATCACGACGGACGAACCTGTTTCGACTTTTTCGATTGATGTAGATACCGCCTCTTACGCCATTGTTCGGTCGTCTTTGATGAATGGCTATCTGCCGCCCAAGGATGCGGCGCGGGTTGAAGAGATGGTGAACTATTTCCCCTATTCCTACCCAGCGCCTGATGGGGTGGAACCGTTCCGTTCTACGATCACCGTGACACCGACGCCTTGGAATGAGGGGACGCAGCTTGTTCATGTCGGCATCCAAGGGGTCATGCCCCAGATCGAAGACCGTCCTCCATTGAACTTGGTTTTCCTGATCGACACATCGGGCTCAATGCAGGATGCTAACAAATTGCCGCTGCTGAAACAGTCTTTCAGGTTGATGCTGTCTGAACTCAGTCCGGAAGATCAGGTTTCGATCGTCACCTATGCGGGAAGTGCCGGGCAGGTTTTGCCACCGACCGCGGCAGCCGAAAAGATGTCCATTCTCTCAGCCCTCGACAGGCTCGAAGCCGGTGGCTCGACAGCGGGGCAGGCCGGGTTGCAGCAAGCCTATCAAGTGGCAGAAGGTATGGCTGCGGACGGTGAGGTGACCCGCGTAATTCTGGCCACCGATGGCGATTTCAATGTGGGTCTGTCAGACCCTGATGCCCTGAAGGATTTTATCGCCCGCAAGCGCGACAGTGGTACATTCCTAAGCGTTCTGGGTTTTGGCCGAGGCAATCTGGACGATGCCACCATGCAGGCTCTGGCCCAGAACGGAAACGGGCAGGCGGCATATATCGATACGCTGGTTGAGGCGCAAAAAGTATTGGTCGATCAACTTACCGGGGCGCTTTTTCCCATCGCCAACGACGTCAAAATCCAGGTCGAGTTCAACCCGTCACAGATCGCTGAATACCGTCTGATCGGTTATGAAACCCGATCCCTGCAGCGCGAGGACTTTTCAAATGACAAAGTGGATGCTGGTGATATTGGAGCAGGTCACACCGTAACGGCGATCTACGAGGTGACGCCAGTTGGTTCCGATGCGATCAGAAACGGCCCGTTGCGGTATGCTGAACAATCCATATCGGATGATTCAGTGGAAATTGGTTTCTTCAAAATGCGTTACAAGCTTCCTGGTGAAGATCAAAGCAATCTGATGGAGCAGCCTATTTTACCCGGACAAGGGACAGTCACGGATGACATCCGCTTTTCCTATGCGATTGCAGGATTTGGTCAGTTGCTTCGGGGCGGAGGATATCTTGGCGGCTGGTCCTATGCGGATGCCATTGATCTGGCCACGCTGTCCCGAGGTGAGGATTCTTTCGGATATCGGGCTGAAGCTGTCACCTTGATGCGTCTGGCCCAGACGCTGGCTGAGTAAGGCCCGGGCTTGGGAGTAACTAGAATGACCTAGGGTTGTTGGCTGTATGGGTACTAATTCTACGAATGCTCCATTCGACAGCATCCCGCATGGTTTTACCCAGAGCAACGTCAAAGGCAGTAACCAGATCTTCGGTCTGGTTACTTTTGGCAATTACGTTCTCTTGGAACGAATTCGATGCGATGATTTTGTCGTCGAACTCGTCCACGATCTTGATATTCATGCGGACTTCGACGCGTACGGTCGAGCTTTCACCATCCTGGTTAACGACAATGCCCTGAAACTCGCGTAGATCGGGAACAATCACATAATCCGGACGAAGCCCCACGGTCGAACGACCCACGGCAGATACCCGTCCGCTGTTTTCATAGCTTTCGACCAAAAGCGCCTGGACGATCAGCGGCGCTCGATCCACCCATCTGGCACGCGGCAGATATTGAACTTGCAAAGGTGTCGGCTGAACTGCAATTTGATCGGTATTTACCGCGGCAGTCGCGGTTGGCTCTTGGACCACGATCTGTTTCTGGATGCGTGGCAGCGAAGAAGAAAACGTGCTTTTGGGTGTCAGCAGATAGAGATCATTGGGTTCTGAGGCCTGCCGCAGCGTTTCCAGTCCAGTACACGCCCCCAAAGACGCCAAAACTGCGGTCATTATCAAATGCCTGATCATTGACGATACTCTGATGCTTGGGTCCCAAGAAGGAAACGGGCGGGGTCGCGTTCAACTTTGTCCACCAGACGATCGAGGCTGATCACCAGTCGTTGGGATTCTTCTATGAAACGGGTGAATTGTGGCAGGCCAACCCGCATGAAATCGGACAGTTGACGGCGATTGTCCTGAACGATGCCGTCGATCGTTCCCAAAAGTTCCGAGGCCGATTTGGACGCGCTGAGGATGTCGGCTGAAATATCATCAAGCCTGTCTGTCACTTTCGTCACCGTGGACGCCACTTGGTTGGCGGCATTGCGGACATCATCCATGACGACGCCGATATCTTTGTTGATCACCTCATTGGCCGAGTCAAATGCGCGTTCAGCTGAGGTCAAAGTGCCCTTTGCTGTTTCCATCGCACCAGTGACGGAGCCGAGCGTTTTGTTTGCGTTCACGAAGGTCTCGGAAACCGTGGCTAGCGCGACGCGCCCATCTTCGGTCAGGACCGTAAGGTGGTCTGCCAGGGTCGAGGCCCGTTCGATGAAGGGCTGCAGATCCTGCTGCATGATGCGATCTGCTGCGTCAAAAGTATCTTTTGCGCTGTCTAGGGCCGATACAGCCGTGTCGGATGCGGTTTTCAGGCTATTTAATGTATTTGTTCCGGCTTCCAGTGTTGTTTCTGCGGTGTCTGCCAATTTTTCGAGGCGTTTTGAGAAGGCTGAAATTTCCTTCGCTGCGCCACCCAAATCTGAGGACAAGTTTTCGAAATCTGCAAGGGTTTTGTCCAGCCTTCCGGTGGCCGAAGATACGTTCTCCAGAATCTGAGATACCTGCTGGCGGTTCTTGTCATCCACCACCTTGTCGATATCCTCGATCAGCGTAATTGCCTTTTCCAACAGTTTAGGGGCACCTTCGAACAAGGACTGGATGGTGCTGCGTTTGCTTTTGATAAGGCTGTCCTGCTCTAGTCGTTTGGCCGATGCCGAACCTCCGGTCAGTTCCACATAGCTGACCCCAGTGACCCCAAGCGATTGTAACTGGGCGACGGTATCCTCGGTCACCGGGATACTTGCGTCTACTTCAATGCGGACGCGCACTTTGGATGGGTGCTCGTCATCCAAGTTAAGGGAGATTACCTGCCCGACTGGCAGTCCGTTGTAACTGACGCCACCTGCCGCAGACAGGCCGGAAACATTGTCGAACAGTACATTGTAATAGGCGTATTGCCGGGAAACCTCGAATTTGGCCAGCCATAGAAAAAAGCCAAACGCACCCAGTATTCCAGCCAGGGTGAATGCACCGATCAGGATATAATTTGCTCGGGTTTCCATGGGTGTTACCTGTCCTGACCCTTTTTTTGTGCTGCGCGCGCCCGGGGGCCGGTGAAATATTCTTGTACCCAAGGATGATCGACTTTGGTCATCTCTTCAATCGGACCATCAACCAGAACACGTTTTTCTGCAAGAACTGCGATCCTGTTGCAAATCGCATAAAGGCTATCCAGATCGTGCGTGACCATAAACACAGTCAGACCCAGCGCTTGCTGAAGTTCGCCAATCAGGTCGTCATAAGCAGCGGCGCCGATGGGATCCAAACCGGCCGTTGGTTCATCAAGAAATACGATCTCAGGGTCCAGTGCCAGCGCGCGCGCCAAAGCGGCACGTTTGCGCATCCCGCCCGACAGTTCAGACGGGAATTTGCCACAGCTCAGCTGCGGCAGTCCGACCAAGCTGATTTTCAGACCGCCAAGCGCCGACATAAGGCTTTCACTTATTCCTGTATGCTCGCGCAGGGGGGCTACGACATTCTGCAACACGGTGAGCGACGAGAAAAGCGCGCCGTCCTGAAAGGCGACGCCCCAGCGGCGTTCGATGCGCCGCCTCTCTTGTTCGGGGCCGTTCAGGACGTCGACGCCCAGAACTTCGATGCTTCCCGCGGCTGGTTTGTTCAGGCCGACGATGGTGCGGAGCAAGACGGATTTACCCGTGCCCGAGCCGCCGACAATGCCCAGTACTTCGCCCCGCCAGACATCCAAATTCAGATCCTGGTGCACGACCTGCGGCCCGAACCGGTTGGTCAGATTGCGGACCCGTATCACCGCCTCGCGCTGGGTGTCGCCAATCGGCATCTGTTCGTGGGCTACACCGTCCATTTCAGACCCCCAGTACCGAGAAAAAGATCGAGAACATGGCATCCAGCGCGATCACCAAGAAGATCGCCTGGACCACGGACGCGGTGGTTCTTTGCCCAACACTTTGTGCCGATCCTTTGACCTGTAAGGCCTGCCAACAGGCGATGATACCGATGACCAGCGCAAAGAAAGGTGCCTTGATCATACCGATGGCAAATTGCCAGATGCCGGTGTTTTCCTTGAGGCGGGTCACGAACATTCCGGGGCTGACTCCAAGGTCGATCCAGCTCATAAGTCCGCCGCCAATCAAGGCGGCGATATCGGCGATGAACCCTAGGATTGGCAGCATGATCAGCAACGCCACAACGCGTGGAATGACCAGAACCTCGATCGGATCCAGGCCCAGCGTCCGCATGGCATCTATTTCTTCTTGCACCTTCATCGAGCCGATGGAAGCTGTAAAGGCAGATCCCGAGCGACCCGCAACAATGATTGCCGTCAACAAAATGCCCAGCTCACGGAGCACAGAGATCGAGATCAATTCGACCACGAATATCTCGGCCCCGAACTGTTTGAGCTGCGTGGCCCCCTGAAATGCTAGTACAACGCCGATCAGAAAACCCATAAGGGCAACGATCGGAATCGCTTTCAAACCGGTTTCTTCCATCTGCGATACCAGCGCAGCCCGCCGCAGACGCCGCGGTATCAAGATTGTGCGGACCAGCCGATGTAGCGTCAGGCCCAGAAACTCAAGCAACGACAAGCTGTCTTTCCAGCCACCAACTGTACGCTCGCCGACACGTGCCACCCAATCCAGAAAATCTGGCTTTCCGGGATCAGGGGCGGATTCGTCCGGCATGTTGCGGGAAACCGTTTCGATCAGCGCGGAATGCGCGGCGGTTGCACCGTGCAGCTCGACCTGCCCGCCGCTGGACTTCACCTTGCGGACAAGGCTGGCAATCAGCCAAGCCCCGCCAGTGTCGAGTGCCTTAACGCCTGTCAAATCAACTATGACCGTTCCGCCGTTGGGATGGAAATTCGCGAATTCACGCTCAACCATATCCAGCGATTGGGTGTGAAGATCACCCGATATCTGCAGGTGAACCTGATCCGTATCCAGGTCAGTTGTGAATGTAGGCGGGGTCATGGGGGTATCTGATGTGAATCTGCATGGTGCTGCAACGGGTTTTTGTCACGCTTCAAGTATTTAGCCATCAGGCGATGCAAGATGGCATTCATCGCAAGAATGATGGTGTGAGCTTGCAAAAGGCTTGTTTCGGCAACCAGTAGTGTTATTCTTTGCGCAGGTTTTTTGTTTGGTTATTTTGGTTGTGTTCAATGTCTGATCATCACGCGAAGGTAGAAGTCGAAATCGGGTCCGAACGGGGCTTTGGTTACGTCTTCACCGCTGTCTTCTTAATTATCGCTCTTTGGCCCTTGTGGGGCGGAGGGTCGGTGCGCCTGATCCCAATGGTTATCGCTGGGGTTATTCTGGCTTTGACAGTTTTTGCACCCGCTACTCTGAAGGTGCCGAACCGGCTTTGGTTCAAACTCGGCATGCTTTTGGGTGCGATTGTGGCCCCAATCGTTATGTTTTTGGTGTTTATCACTACGTTTGTCCCGTTTGGGCTGGTTACGCGCCTGTTGGGAAAAGACCTGCTGTCACAGAAACTGGACAGTTCATCAGATAGCTACTGGATTGTTCGTGAAGAGCAGCCCGGCAGCATGAAACAGCAATTTTAACAAGGGAGTACCAGGCGTGACATTCGTATCCGAGCTCTGGTCATTTATGAAAGTCAGAAAGAAATTCTGGCTGTTGCCCATTCTGATCGTTTTGGGTGTGTTTGGTGGATTGATCGTGTTGAGCCAAGGCTCGGCGATTGCACCTTTCGTCTACACGTTGTTCTGATCACATGGCATACATTTTAGGTATTTCGGCGCTGTATCACGACAGCGCAGCGGCGTTGCTTTGCGACGGCAAGATCGTTGCGGCCGCGCAGGAAGAGCGTTTTACACGGCGCAAACACGACCCCGGATTTCCGGTAGAAGCCATCAATTACGTGCTGGCCGAATCGGGGGTTGCGCTTGAAGACGTCGACAATGTGGTTTTCTACGACAAACCGTTTCTAAAATTCGAACGGTTGATCGAGACTTACATTGCGGTGGCGCCACGCGGGTTCAATTCCTTCCGCATGGCAATGCCGGTCTGGCTGCGAGAGAAGCTGTTTCTCAAGGATCTGCTTGCAAAGCAGCTTCGCAAAATCGACCCGGAATTCGATCTCGAAAAACTGCTGTTCGCCGAGCACCACATCAGTCACGCGGCCAGTGCGTTCTATCCTTCGCCCTTCGAAGACGCGGTCGTGCTGACTGTCGATGGAGTCGGAGAATGGGCAACCACCACCGTGGGTATTGGTCGCGGTAACGAGCTGACCATGGTGAAAGAGCTGCATTTCCCGCATTCGCTGGGTCTGCTGTATTCTGCATTCACCTATTACACCGGGTTCAAGGTGAATTCTGGTGAATACAAGGTCATGGGCTTGGCGCCCTATGGCGACCCCAAATACAAGGATCTGATCCTTGAGCATCTTGTCGACCTGAAAGAGGACGGTTCGTTCCGCCTGAACCAGAAGTATTTCAATTATACAGCTGGTCTGACCATGACGAGCAAAGCGATGGAAGAGCTGTTCGACCAACCGGTTCGAAAAGCCGAAACCGACCAGCTGACGCAGTTCCACATGGATATTGCCGCCTCGGTTCAGGCCGTGACCGAAGAGATCATGCTGCGGATCACTCGGGACCTGGCGAAAGAGCATGGTATACGCAACCTCTGCATGGCCGGAGGCGTTGCTCTGAACTGTGTCGCGAATGGCAAAATTCTTCGCGATGGCGCCTTCGACAATGTTTGGGTGCAGCCCGCAGCGGGTGATGCGGGCGGGGCGCTGGGTGCTGCCTATGCGGCCTGGCATCAAGAGCTAGCGCAGCCGCGGCAAGTGACCTCGGGTGATCAGATGCTGGGGGCCTATCTTGGTCCGCGTTATGAAGATGACGACATAGCGCAAGAACTGGCGGCGGCCGGTGCGAAGTTTTCCACCTATGAAAATGGTGAGTTGATTGACCAGACGGCGCAGGCGCTGGCTGACGGTAAGGCTGTTGGTTGGTTTCAGGGGCGGATGGAATTCGGTCCGCGTGCGTTGGGTGCCCGCTCCATTCTGGGCGATCCACGGTCAGCTTCGATGCAGAAAACGCTGAACCTGAAGGTCAAGTATCGCGAAAGTTTCCGCCCATTTGCCCCATCTGTTCTGCGCGAAGACGTAGCCGATTGGTTCGAGCTGGATGGCGATAGCCCTTACATGTTGATCGTGGCGGATGTGCAGGAAAAAATCCGGCGCAAGATGACCGAGGAAGAAGACGCTCTGTTCGGGATTGAAAAGCTGAACGTCAAACGATCTGACATCCCTGCTGTGACCCATGTTGATTATTCTGCCCGTATCCAGACAGTTCACCAAGAGACCAACCCAGCCTATCACGCGCTGATTTCAAAGTTTAAAGAACTGACCGGATGCTCTTTGGTGGTGAACACTTCATTCAATGTGCGCGGCGAACCGATTGTGTGCACGCCCACCGATGCGTTCCGCTGTTTCATGGGAACGGATATCGAGGTCCTGTCCATCGGGAACTGCCTGTTGCGTAAGGAAGATCAGGATCCCGCGCTTAGGGAGAATTACGAGACAAAATACGAGCTGGACTAATCTGTTGCGCAAGCAGCGGAACCGCGACACAGTCTGCCCCTGAGACCTATTTGGTGGAATCGGGGGCAGGGAATGCGGCAGCGCGGAAATGTCTTGTTTGTCGTGATTGACCAGCTTCGGGCAGATTGTCTGACCGGCGCGCTGGCCGAGCATGTCAATTTGCCTAATTTGCGCGCTTTTATGGACGAGGCCGTCACGTTTCAGCGCCATTTCTCGGTTACTAACCCTTGTGGCCCGTCGCGTGCGTCCATCCTGACCGGGCAATATGCGATGAATCATAGATCGGTTCGCAATGGAACGCCTTTGCGGCACGACACGCCAAACATCGCAACCGAGATTCGTAAGGCGGGATATCTGCCCTTGCTCTACGGGTATACCGACACCTCGGCTGACCCACGGGTTTACGATGCCAATGACCCGATCCTGAAATCTTACGAACGTCCCATGGAGGGGTTTGAAGAGGTCGTGGAAATGCGGCTTGAAGAATCTTATCCCTGGCGCGCTGACTTGCTGAAAAAAGGTTACAGGTTCGACTCATACTGGGATCTGCACAAACCTGTTTCAACCTCAGGTGAGCCATCCAAATTGAACGACCCGGCGGTGTACCGCGCCGAAGACAGCGACACCGCCTTTTTGACCAACGCTTTTCTGGACAGTATCGCGGCCTTCGGCGACCAAAGCTGGTTTGCGCATCTGACCTATATCCGGCCTCATCCTCCTTTGGTCGCACCCGCTCCCTATAACGATATGTACGATCCCGTCGCGTTGCCGCGGCCGGTTGGTCATGTCAGCCCAGAAGATGAACTGGCAATACACCCGTTTTTTGGACCAACGATGGCTCGGTATTCGGCTTCGGATTTCGTTTTGGGTTTTGATGAGGTGCAACCCTCCACGGCCAATATTCAGGCGCTGCGCTCTGTTTATCTGGGCCTTGCAACAGAGGTCGATTATCATATCGGCCGCGTTGTCCAGTTTCTCAAGGACAGCAATCAATATGATGAGACATTGATCGTAATCACAGCTGACCACGGTGAAATGCTGGGTGATCGACATAGCTGGGGTAAGATGACCGTCTATGACGCAGCTTATCACACGCCTTTACTGGTCCGGATGCCAGGCAATCAGGCGCAGGCCGGAGCCGTGGTGACGGCACCGACCGAGTCGATTGACATCACGCCAACCATTTTGGATTGGGTGGGCCAGAGTATCCCGAATTCTATGGATGGGCGGTCTTTGATGCCGTTTCTGCAGGGGCAGGGACCCAAGGATTGGCGAAGCTTTTCTTTCAGCGAGCTTGACTTTGCCGAGCCGGAAAATCCAACCCTTTGGCAACAGGAATTGGGAACGGGCAGTAGCGATTCATGCCTGTCCATCTTGCGTGACGAACGTTTTACGCTGGTCGAGTTTGCGGCAAACCTGCCACCGCTTTTGTTTGACCACCTGCGTCGCGGCGAAATGGAAAACGTGGCGAGCAACCCGGAATACGCAACAGACCTGGCCAGGTTGGGGCGCGAGATGCTGCGGCACCGTATGCGAAATATGGACCATACGCTTTCCCTGCATTCCATCACCAAAGAGGGGCCAAAATCCAAGCTCAGGCATTAGTCGGGAATGTTGCCCTGTCTCTGCTACACCTGCGATCAATCTGATGTTACGCATAGCTTCAGAGAGGGGGCAGATTGAACATCACAGATAACCAGATAAAGGCAATGACGACAGCTGGGCTGAATCTGATCGGTCAGGCGTTGTCGATCTACGACAGTCAGTTGCGGCTGGTGCTTTGCAACCGGCCTTTTCAGGTGATGTTCGACCTTCCGGATGATCTGGTCCGGCCGGGTGCGTTGTTCCGTGACACAATACATTTTCTGGCGAGCATCGGCGAGTATGGCCATGATCAGGATGTCGAGGACATCGTCGCACATAGGGTCAGTCAAGCCCTCACATTTGAACCGCACTATATTGAGCGCGTCAGGGCGAATGGGCAGGTGATCTCGGTCGAGGGTGCACCGCTGCCCAACGGCGGATGGGTAACGGTCTATACCGACATCACAGATACCAAACAGGCCGAAGCGCTATTGCGGGCGCGTTCCGAAGAATTGTCGGACGAATTGTTGACCCGGGCCGAGGAATTGGCAGCGACCAACAGAAAGCTAGCGTCGACCATTTCGGCTTTGGAAGAGGCAAAACGTCAGTTAACCGAAATCGAAGCCCGTACCCGGATGACAACCGAAATGATGCCAGCGCATATTGCGCATCTGGATGCCGATGGGCGGTACGATTATTCCAATCGCAAGCTCAGTTCGGTTTTGCCCGGCCGTCCCTCTGAAATTCTTGGGATGCATATTTCTGACGCTTTGGGACCGGCCGCATTTGCGCGGATCGAACAGAACCTGAACCGTGCCTACGACGGGGAAGCCACGGTATTTGAATTCACAGAGGGTCAGGATTCACGTCGAATCCGTGTTTCGTTCACGCCCGACAGCGAAGGCGGTGTCTATGTGATGTCAGTTGACATCACTGAAGAAACGCAAGCCCGTGTGGCCCTGCAACAAACACGCCGCCGGGAAATGGCGGCGCAAATGACAAGCGGTCTTGCGCATGATTTCTCAAACTTGCTGACAATTATACTGGGGATGCAGGCCAAGCTTGATAAAATGGACCTGCCGGAAGGCGCACAAAAGCTGGTGGCCGCCACGCGCCAGACTGCTAAACGCGGCGGGCAGTTGCTGAACCGCATAGCAGGCATGACCGGCAACCGAACGCCGCAACCCAAAGCCACGGATATGCGTGCTCTGCTCGAGGATTTGCGTATTCTCGCCACGCCGTCACTGCCGCGTGGCATGGGGCTTTCGGTCGTGAATACATTGCCGGATGTGGCACTTATGTTGGATCAGGGGATGATGCAGGACGCCATCCTGAATCTGGTGCTGAATGCGCGAGATGCGTGCGGAGAAACAGGTCAGATCACGATCAGCGCGCATACGATTGGTGGAACCTGGATCGAGATTTCCGTCTCGGACACAGGGCCGGGCTTTTCGGAAGAAGCGCTTGGAAAAGCACTCAATCCTTTCTTCACCACAAAGGGTGATAAGGGATCGGGTTTGGGTTTGCCCATGGTTTACGATACGGTCAAATTGACCGGCGGAAATCTGAGCCTGCGCAATACACCAAGCGGCGCCATGGTGGTTCTTCGGTTACCATACCGCGCCGCGCCGCCTGCGCTGGAAGGGCTGGTTCTGTTGGTTGAAGACAGCAGCCAACTTCGTCGGAATTTCCGTGATATGCTTGTGGAGATGGGGTTCACCGTGATTGAGGCGACCTCAACCGATGAGGCGCTTTCATTGGTGAACCAGATCGAAGACATTGCATTGATATTGTCCGACATTCGGCTGGAAGGACCAGAGACGGGGCTTGACCTTTTGCAGAAAGTGAACCCAGACTTGCCGTGTATTCTAATGACATCGCTGCCTTATTCCGACCCGCTGCATCGTCAGGCACTGGCTTTGGCACCAGTTCTGCGCAAACCGTTCACACAAGCGCAGCTTACTGCCTTAATCCGAAATGAGGCCGCATGATGAACCAACCGCTGGTAACCATCTTAGATGATGAGCCTGAGATACGTCGTATCCTGACCGACACACTGGAAGAGGCGGGGTTCCGCACTCAAAGTTTTTCCCGTGCTCGTGAATTTGAAGCATCGTTGAAAAGAGTGGTGCCCGATGTGTGTCTAGTCGACCTGTCTTTGCCGGACACAGACGGCTTGGCTCTTGTTCATCGCCTGGCTTTGGAACAAGGTGCCGCAGTCATCATTATTTCGGGGCGGGCACAGGTACAGGATCGTGTCACCGGATTGGAGCTTGGCGCGGATGATTACATCACCAAACCCTTTGATCCAGCCGAAGTGGTCGCTCGTATCCGGGCGCGGCTTCGATCATCGCGGGCACCAGCGCCTCAGTCAGAGATCGCAGAATTCAACGGCTGGACCGCGTATTTCGACCGCTATGTTCTTGAAGACGGTTCCGGATCAGAAACGCCGTTCAGCCACGCCGAGGCCGAGGTGTTACGTCTGTTTCTAGATAGTCCTAAACGATTGATCAGCCGGTCGCAGATGCAAGAGGCGCTCGGGGGAGGCGCGGGCGACAGCTTTGACCGGGCCATGGACGTGCGAATATCCCGATTGCGAACAAAACTGGGCGAGGACCCCAAGAACCCGCGATTGATTAAAACCATCTATGGGGCAGGGTACATTTTTTTGGGCGACGTCGCCTGGCGATGATGATGACGAAGCTGGGTGCACCTAGCATTCGGTGTGAAACGGGCTCATAAGCTGTCGGAACGTAGGGGCGCTAACGTAGATATTGCGGTCGCCACCCCGTTATTGTCGGTCGCGTGTTGATAATCTGTCGGCAGGCTCTGGATTCTCGGCACAGTCAGGCATAACTAACACAACCGCGCGGTTCTTTGGCTAAGGCTAACTTGGGTTGAAACGTGATCAGATATCGAATTCGAAAAGGTTTTGGAGCGTAAAATGATCAAAGAGACCTTAGCGAACTGGCGATCCAGCCATCTCGGTCGACTTTTGAGTGAAAGTCTCCGGAAGCAGGGTTGGTTGTACGGTGTTGCCATGCTGGCGATGATCGTTGTCGCCGCAACAACGGCCGGAACCGCCTGGATGATGGAGAACATCGTAAATGCGATGACCACGCCAGAGATGAAGTCGCAAGTCTACCTGATTGCCGCAGCGGTCGTCGGCTTGTTTTTGAGTAAGGCTGTCGCCTCTTATATCCAGTCGATCTTTCTGGCGCGTGCGGGCAACCGGATCATCGCGGTGCAACAGGAAAGGCTTTACAATAAGCTGCTGAAACGCGGTGTTGGTTTCTTTGCTGAAACAGAATCGTCCAACCTTCTTATGCGCGTAACTCATGGCGCTCAGGCCGCGCGTCGGCTTATCGACGTCATGGTGACCAGCTTCGTGCGCGATGCCCTGACATTGGTCGGCCTCATCTTCGTGATGATTTACCAGGAACCTGTACTGTCAATTCTGTTCTTCTTTGTGGGTCCCGTTGCGCTTTTGAGTGTGCGTTACATCCTCAAAGGTGTGCGGTCGATCATGCAGTCAGAAATGAAGGCGCTGTCTGAAATCATCAAGGTTCTGCAGGAAACATCTGCGGGCATTCGGGTCATCAAGGTCTTTGCTTTGGAAGACAACATGACTGACCGTATGAATGGGGCGATCAGGTCGGTTGAAAAACGGGCGAACTCAATTTCCAGATTGCAGTCGATTGCCAGCCCGTTGATGGAGCTTCTGGCCGGTGTCGCGATTGCGGGTGTTCTGATCATCAGTACCCTTGATATTACCGGCGGCGAACCGACTTCGGCAGGTCAGCTGATGTCATTCATCACAGCCCTTTTGATGGCTTATGAACCCGCCAAACGCCTGTCAAAAATGCGGGTCGTGATTGAAACGGCCCTGGTACCAGTGGGGATGATGTTCGAGCTGCTCGATCAGGAAGACCCGATGGTCGAAAGCGTGAACCCTGAAAAGCTGAAATCCGGCCCGGGTGAAATCCGTCTAAACAACGTGACGTTCGGCTATCAGGGTGAGCAAAAAGTAATCCGAGATATGAACCTGACCTTCGAGGCAGGCAAGACGACAGCTCTGGTGGGTCAGTCCGGTGGTGGCAAGTCCACGATTTTTGGGTTGATCATGCGGTTTTATGATCCCGATCAGGGCAAGGTCGAAATCGATGGCCAAAACCTTGTCGATGTAAGTTTTGCCTCTTTGCGCCGGAAGATCTCCTATGTGGGCCAAGACACGTTCCTGTTCTCGACAACCGTGATGGAGAACCTTCGTTTTGCGCGACCTGGTGCCACCGATGAAGAGGTGATTGAGGCCGCAAAGGCTGCCCATGCTGATGTGTTCATCTCACAACTGCCAAATGGGTACGATACGCAGGTAGGCGAAAACGGCGCGTTTCTTTCTGGAGGTCAAAAACAGCGTCTGGCGATCGCGCGGGCAATTCTACGCAATGCCGAGATTTTGCTTTTGGATGAAGCCACCAGTGCTTTGGATGCGGAATCTGAGGCGCTTGTTAAGGCTGCGCTGGACAAGTTGACCGAGAATGTAACAACCATTGTAATCGCACACCGGCTTTCAACTGTGCTTCAGGCAGATACCATTATGGTTGTTCAAGACGGTGAAGTTATCGAACAAGGCAACCTTGATGCGCTAATCGAACATAACGGGACGTTCCGCCAACTGTTTGACCAGCAATTCAAGCTTCCGGGATCCTAAGCTCAGTCCGAATGGGCGGGGCCCCACATAGATTCTGAACGGCATCGAGAAGTAATGGGCGTTGGCCCGGTCAATTACTACTCACGAAGAGCCTGATCTTTGACTTTGACAATCGGCTGCAGCAGGTAGTCCAAAACGGTTTTCTTGCCCGCAAGAATATCCACATCGGCAATCATGCCGGGAATAATTTCAACCGCTACTCCGTTCCCATCCAACATCGAGTGGTTGGTCCGGATTTCCACGACAAAAACTTCTTCATCGTCCCGCTCAGATCGCGTCACGGTATCAGCCCCGATACGGATAATTTGCCCGTCCAAGGCCCCGTATCGAGCAAAATCATAGGCAGTAATCTTGATCCGAACCAACTGTTCAGGGTGCAGAAATGCGATGTCTTCGGGGCGGACATAGGCTTCGACCAACAAAGACTCATCCAGCGGTACAATTTCGATCAGTTCCTCACCGCTCCGTGCCATACCGCCTATGGTCGTGCGGTGAATGCGATTTACGATGCCGCGTACCGGCGACCTGATTTGTGCCTGTTCCGCTCTGTTTCGTAAGGCTGGCAGTGATGGTTCCAGAGTAGCCAGTTCCGCAGTTGCCAATGCAAGTTCGGTCAAAGCCGCACTTCGAAACCTGCTTTGTGTCGCCCGAACCCGATCATCAATTTCCTCCAATCCTGTCTTCAGACGGTTGGTAGCGGCTTCAGCCCTGGTCCGGCGGCCTTGCCACTCAGCCTCGCTGCGTCGCAATGACAATAGTGTCGTGGCGGGTTCCATCTGCTGTTCTACTAGGGGGGTAATGATTGCCCGTTCCTCGGCCAGAACTTTCAAAGTCTCGGACGCGGTCACCGTATCGACAAGCCCTTCTTCGTATTCTCTTAACCGTTGTTCCCGTTGGCTCATCAGAATTGAGATTTCTGCCTGCAACTCTGATCGCCGGCCTTGAAACAGAGCTGTCTCAGACTGAACAACAGTCGGCGCACCTTGGACCAGGATCGTATCAAATGTCAGCTCGGTCTCGTCTATCTCTGCTTGCAGGCGCTGAGATCGGGCTCTCAAGCCATATGCACGCTGTTCCTCTTGGCTGAGCTTGCTGTCGATTTGGGTGGTATCGAACTCCATCAGCAACTTCCCCTTTTCAACAACCTCGCCTTCTCGGACATTCAATGACTGCAGAATGCCGGACTCCGTAGCTTCAATCATCTGAACATCCGCCGACGGCACGATGCGGCCTTCTACACGGGTGACATCATCAAGTTCAGTGAAATGGGCCCAAAACGCTGCTGTCGCCAGGAAAGTCAGGATTACCAAGAGAAGCAATGAACTCCTGACCGGTGACCCGCCTCGCATTTCCCGCGCAAGCGAGGCTAGGTCATGATGCTGCGACATTCAGATGCCTCCGTTGCTTTCCGGAATGCTGTGACAGTATGCTTTTTGGTCCATCTACCCGTACTTTGCCGCCCTCTATGACGATAACCCTATCGACAAGTTCCAATAGGCTGGTTCGATGGGTTACGATCAGCATAGTTGTGTCGGGGGTCGCCTTTTTGAGCCGCTGTATGACCTCAGCTTCGGTTTTGACGTCCATGGCACTTGTTGGCTCGTCCAGAAGAAGAACCGGAGGTTTACCAATCAAGGCTCTGGCCAAGGCGATGGCCTGCCGTTGTCCCCCTGACAATCCCTCACCGCGCTCTGCCAGATTTTGGTCATAGCCTCCGGGATGGCGAGAGACAAAATCCTCGACCCCAGCGACTTGCCCCGCCCAAATCAGGTCCTCATCCCTTGGCCTGATTGCGCCGCTTTTGATATTGTCGCGGATTGACCCGGAAAACAGCCAAATATCTTGCAGAACAGAGCCGATATTGCGCCGCAAATCACCTGGATCAATTTGTCTGATATCGACCCCATCCAATTGAACAGACCCGGCGTCTGGATCGTACAAGCCAAGCATTAGCCGCGCGACCGTGCTTTTCCCCGAGCCGATCGGACCAAGGATTGCAACCTTCTCTCCGGGCGAGATGGTGAATGAAACACCGGACAAGACGTTGTCGTGTTTTTCGGGATAAGCAAACTGGATATTTTCGAAGGTTAATCTCCCTTCAAAGCGATCGCGACTGATCCAGCTCCGCCCTTCGGGGCGTTCACTGTCGGCCTGCATTAAGGCATTAAGGTTTTGATAGGCATTTCGGGCCTGATTAACCCGTGTCAGGGTCTGTGCCAGTTGCCCAAGTGGCGCAAGAGCCCGCCCGGTCAACATGACCGAAGCAACAAGCGCGCCCATGCTTGCCTGACCATCCATCACAAGAAAAACACCGTAGAAAACGATAAGGACCTGGGCGGCCTGTTGGGTAAATCCGGTCAGATTCAAGGCAAATTGAGTCACTGCCCTGCTGCGCGCGCCATGTGATGACTGAAGCTGTATGGCAGCCTCCCACCGCGACCTCATTGGCCGGGCCGCCGCTGTCGTTTTTATGGTCTCCAACCCGGATACAGTTTCGACCAGAACCGATTGCTTGGATTGACCATCGATGAAGCTTTTCTCGGCAAGACGAGAAAGTATAGGTTGCACGATGATGCCTGCTAGCAAAACGACAGGCACAGCCAGAGCTGGAACAAGTGCAAGTGGGCCACCGACCAAGTAAATGACAAAGACAAACAATGCTATGAAGGGTAGATCTACGACTGCCACCAAGGTGGCGGATGTGAAAAACTCACGGAGTGTTTCAAATTCACGAATGGTGCTGGCCATGGCCCCTGTCGAACCTGTGCGCGCCTTCATGCGAATGTTGAGGACCTGGTCAAAGACTCTACGGCCCATCGAAATATCTGCTTTCTGGCCAGCCCGATCTATGAATCCTGCCCGCAGGAGTTTGAGCACGAAATCAAAAAGCAGCGCGATCCCAACACCTGCTGTCAAAGCAATCAGAGATTCTGTGGCTTCGTTTGGCAAAACACGGTCATAGACGACCATGATAAAGACCGAGGTAGATAGACCAAGCAGATTTGCCAACGCCGCCGCAAGCGCAACCTGAGTGTAAGACCAACGATTTTCCGCCATAGCAGACCAAAACCAGTGGCCCGAAGCAGAACTGGGCCCCGTGGCTAAATCCTCACGGTGATTGCGCCGCAGCAGGATCGCAAACCCTGTATAGACTTCTGATAGATCGGTTTGCTGAATTTGACCTATTTCCGTGCCAACCTCCGGATCATAGATCAGAACCCGACCATTTGAGGTTCGGCCATGAAACACAACGGATCTTCCCCCTTCAAGAATCAACAACGCAGGAACCAAAGTGTTGTCAAAAGCTGACAAAGCCCTTCTTCCGTATCCCGCCTGGACCCCAACACGCCGTGCCAGTTCCAATGAATCGCGGATTGTAAGCTCTCCGTTCGAGCCTGTTTGGGCCGCGAGGATCCCGGCAAACGTGATTGGACAGTCAAGATGGGCCGCAGCGTGCATCAGGCATTTTTCAAAGCACGATAACTCGGGCGTTGCGAAGGCAGGTGTCAATTGTTTCATTGAGAACCCTCAACGGAACTGATTGAAATGCCAAGGAGATCCAGGATGTCACCAGTCAAACTAAGGATTGCGTAATCTGTCAGGAAATAGTTCTGTTCGGCTAGGATAAGTCTCTCCTGCGCATTCACATAGTCGCGCTGTGCGTCTAGGATTTCGATCAGACTGCGTCGTCCGATTGTGAATTGCGCGCGCGCCGCTGCAACACTGTCAGCATTCGCCTGCGCAGCTATTCGCGCCTCTCTAAGCCGTTGTGCTCCAGCAATTTGGTCAGCGCGAATTGTGTCCAGCTCTCTTTGTATTTCTCGCGTTAGGGATTGATGAACGAATTCCGCTTCGCGAACTTTGGCTTCAGCCGCGGTGATGGCGGCACGGCGCTGTCCAGTAGAGTCCAGCTCATAATTGAAGGACAGATCGACCCCGAAATTTGCGTCATTGCTATCATCGCGATCCGCAAATGCCGAAACATTCACGCCGGGTTGACGGCGTGCCAAAGCGGCAGCACGTTCTGCCTTGGCGGCAAGCAGGGCCGCTTCCGAACGTCGAATCTGCAGGCTTCCCGTTACGATACTATGATCCGATTGTGAGATCGTCGGCGCTTTGACTGGGGGTTGCAGATCACCTGACGGGCTGCCAAAAACTTCACGAAAACGGGCATCGGCGAGGTCCACTCTGGCTTTTGCATCCGCCAGTCGCGTCCGTGCATCGGCCATCCGCGACCGCGCTGTCAATACATCGGCGTTCGAACCAGCGCCTAATGCAGCCCTCTCGGAAATTTGTTGAACGAGCTGTTGGTGGACTTCCACATTTTTCACCGAAATATCCAGGATTTTCCGTAAATCCAAGACCACTATATAGACCTCAATCGCAGCCAGAGCGGTTGCCGAGGCTGTTGATAACTGGCCGCCGCGACTTTCAAAAACCCGTGCTTTTGCAGCAGTCAAATCACCGGATGCGGCCCCCCCGTCATAAACGAGCTGTGAGATCCGCAGATAAGGGGTCACGTCGGCTGTGTCCGAGTCTACCCGCTCGGATCTGGCGTTGATTCCAAGTGAAACCTGCGGAAGAAAGGCCCCTTTTGCCGCGTCGTGATTGGCTACCGCCACATCCAGCGCGGACATAGATCGCGCGAGGTTGGGGCTGGTCTCGACAGCGTGCCGTACGCGCTTGCCAAAGGAACTGGTGGTCAGTTTCTGAGATGGTTCATGTGTGCGGAAACCCACGGCCCCGGTTGAAAAAGAAGCCTCGACACCGGCAATGTCAGGTGGTTGGGTACAGGCCGATACTATGTTGAAAGAGAGAGCAGAAATCAGAAAACTCAAAAAGCGACCGCATGTGGGCATTTGTCATTCACACTTCATTAGGGCCAGATTACGTCATCGGTTTGGGCTTGGGCGAGTGCATTCATGAAACCGGTAAGTTCTGAATTTTCGGTGTATTTTACAGATGCACCGGCCTGGGAAATCTGCTTTTGCGCCTGAAAAAGCCATCTGAGATTGGATAATGAAGCCTGATGGCCATAGATCAGGCGTAAGCCTTTTGTTTCGACCAGTTCCAATTTGCGTTTTGCCGATAGCTGTTCCAGGCGTGCAGAGTTGATTTGCAACCAGTTATGTGCAGAGCCGAATTCCAAATTGCCGCTCAGGGGCTCAAACAGCCCAAATGCGTCTATCATCTTGCAAATTTCGGTTGTTCTAATCTGAGAGGTTGCGCACGCTTTCAAGAAGTTTTGAACTTCTTTCAATTCAGTGCCGAGCGTATCCGGAGTTGAAAAAAAGGGATTGTCAGAGCACTCTTCGGTCAACAGGCCTGAACCTTCATCTACCACCAGCTGAAAGGTGCTGCCGTTATCCATTCGGCGGCACGAAAAGGGGTGGCTGCGCAGTTCGGACGGAATATAGCTGGCCAGCCAACGCCCTTCTGTTGAAACAAATGGCGAGGGTTCACCAGCAAGAAGTGAATATACAGCAATCGGTTCAATTTCTGGGCCGGTCCTGCGAAACACAATCGGAAAAGTGGCTGCAATCTGGAGCACCTCTTCTTCCACGATCACGCTCTCGGTGCGTTCAGCTGCAAAGTCATAAGATGTGAAACGCTTCCAATACTGATGACTGTGACGGTTGAAATTGATTGGAACTAGGCCATTCTGTGCCATGGCAACCTCTTGAATATCGAGAATACTGCCACCCGTGCAGGGTGGCAGTGTAGTCGAGCGTCAGGCACTGGCCCCGGTTGGATCGGTATGCAGAATATTGTCAGCAGTAAGCCCGCTGAGGTCATCCAATCCGGTGAAATGGGCCACCGTTTCGACTGTCGCCGCATCGGATGCGGAATAGTCGACCTTGACTAGCACACTGTCAGTTCCATCCGTAGCCAGGACATAGATCTCGTCACCTGCTTCGGCGCCGGTAAGGCTTTCGACCGCGGTCTCGATGGTTTGAGCAGTCAGATCGCTCAGCTCTGTCGTCAAACCAACCACTCCGGTGTCCGCGCCTAGTGCATCCCCTACTGAAAGCGTTTCCACACCTGTTCCGTCGCCGCGCAGGCTGTCGACATCCAATCCACTGAACATGATCGCATCAGCGGTGTCAGTCGCGGGTCCAGTCGTGAAGCCAGTGATCGTATCAACGCCATTTGCTGTTGGGTCCGGCTCGAACACGACAATGTCCCGACCAGCACCTGAGACATCCACTGTGTCATCGCCGTCCTGGCCACGAATGACGTTGTCGATGTTGGTTGCAATCAATGTGTCGTCGCCTGACGTCCCGATCTGCAGCACCGATGGACCACCATCCGGAGTCGTCAACGTCAGAACAATCGGTTCAGAGGCATCTAGAACTGTCATCGTGAATGTGACGATGGGTTGGGACAGGTCGGAATAGGTGGTCGCCGCGCCAGCAAAACTGACGGCTGATCCACTCACCGGGTTCGTCAGGAACAAATCGAATGCCCCATTCTCGACATCTGATCCGGTGTCAAACGTCACCACTGAGGGATCGAAACCCAGTTCGGCTGTGATCGCCAGACCGCTGGACAGATCCGTATCAGGGTCTGCGTAGATTTCAAATGTGACTGTTGATCCACTTTGTCCGGCTTCAGTGATCACATAGGCTGCAGGTTCATGGGCCGTGTTTTCATCCGTAACTGGCAAAGGATCAGGGCCACCTGCCACAGATACCTCTGCGCCAAAGTCCAGATCATCCCCCGCCTCGACTGATGCAAAGGTCGCAACACTTACCAACAGTGTCCAGGTTCCGTCGGCACCGACCGTAGCGGTTCCGACTGACATGGAATTCAACGTCACATCTACAGCCTCGCCTGCGGCAAGGCCTATTGACGTGCCAGAGACAACGACTCCTGAATTTTGGGCGTCATTCAATGAAACGGCACCGTTTGTTCCGGTGTCATTGATTGTCAGGACAGGCCGGAAATCCGTGGCTAACGGGGTGGCGGCGGCGGTAGAGATGTTGCCGGCGGAATCCGTAACCGTCGCTGAAACCTGGAAGGTTGTGCTGTCTGCCAACGCTCCCAAGTCACCGGACGGAACGATTGCTGACCAGGTGCCACTTGAGGCGGTGCCTGTATAGGACTGCCCGTTCAGTGTGACTGTAACCGTTTCCCCATCGGCGGCATCCGTAGTCCCGGTGATCGTCAGGTCACTATCTTTTTCGGATACATCCAGCTCTGACCCGACCGAAAGAGGGTCGATGGTGACCGCTGGTGCTGTATAGTCTGTGTCAAAACTGGTTGATGTCGCTGTTGTGTTCCCAGCCGCATCCGAAGCAGATGCCTCGACATCGTAGGTTTCGCTATCCTGAAGTCCGGCCAAATCCGCGGCTGAGGCGGTATAGGTCCAGGACCCGCCCGTTACGGTCGCCGTGCCGGTGACGTCAACTGTGCCGTCCTGCCGAACGATTTCTACGGTCACAACCGTGCCATCTGCCGTATCAGAGGTTCCGGACACTGTAAGGTCGGTTCCTTGTTCCGCGGCGTTCATGACAGCCCCATCCGACAACCCGGTGATAGAGACCGCCGGTGCTGTGAAATCCGTTGTGAAACTGCCGCTGGCCTGCAGGGCAGGGTTTCCAGCCGCGTCCGAGACATCTGCGGTAACATTGACGGTTGCTGCATCGGACAGGGCAGCAAGATCTATCGCCGGGACGGTCGCCGACCAGGTACCGCCAGAGGCGGTTGCGGTGTAGTCCTGCCCATTCATGGAAACGGTTACGGTTTGACCATCCTCAGCGTTCGTTGTTCCAGAGATTGTCAGATCAGTGCCCTGTTCGGCTGCATTCATGACAGCGCCGTCGGAAAAGTTGTCGATGCTTACAGTCGGCGCGGTGGCATCTTTCGAAAGCGGGACACTTGCCTGCGGTGCAGATAGGCCGTCTGTGTCAAGCACATCCGCCGTGATCGTGAAATCGCCCCCATCTGCCAGCGATGCAAGATCGCTTGCAGGGACGGTGACGCTCCAACTGCCGCCGCTGACTGAACCGGTGTAGGTTTGTCCATCCAGGGTGACTGTCACCACCTGGCCGTCCTGAACATTTCCTGTTGTGCCACTGATGGTCAGGTCGGAGGCGGTTTCGGCAGCGTTGATGACCGCGCCAACTGACAATGGCGCGATATTCACCGAGGGTCCCGTCAGATCGACCGGAACCGAGGCGGTGACCGGTACCGATGGGTTTCCTGCCACATCATCTACGACAACACTTACCGTGGCTGGAATTCCGGTGGAAAGCGAGCCGAGGTCGCCGCTGGGTATGGTGACACTCCAAGTACCGCCTGACACGGTGCCGATATATGCTTGGCCATCGAACGTCACAGTGACCGTCTGACCGTCTGTGGCGGACGTTGACCCGGACACAACCAGATCAGAGCTAATGTCCCCCAGGCCGATCGAGCCGCCAGAGACCGGATCAAGCGTGATCGTTGGAGCGCTAAAGTCTGTGTCAAAGCTTGCGCTTGTCTGTATCGCCGGATTTCCTGCGCGGTCGTCGACATCGGCAGTCACTGAAACGGTCACCCCGTCAGGGAGGGCGGCCAGGTCTGTGGCCGGCACGGTAACACTCCAGTGGCCGCCGCCATTCACTGTCCCAGCATAAGTCTGCCCGTTTACAGATACCGTTACTGTTTGACCTCTCTCGGCGTCAGAAGTGCCCGAGATTGTAAGATCAGTCGCTTGCTCGGCGGCATTCAGAATGGCCCCGTCCGAAAAGCCCGTAATGCTGACCGTCGGTGGAAGAGTGTCCACATCGAATCTTACCGTTTCGACCGATACTTCCTCACCCGTTCCATCCAGGTTGCGAACGGTGACTGTTGTCACACCTTGAGGAAGGCTAGCCGCCTCAACCGCCGTAAGGGAAATACTCCAACTGCCATCTGGATTGGGCGTTGCCGTCTTGGTCAGTGACCCGATTGTCACCTCGACCGTTGTGGTTCCGGTCGGTGCCATCAGGTTTGCGCTGGCGCTGTTCAATGCGTTCGCTTGCAGACCAGCAAGGTTCAGGCTCTGGAAATTTGGAGCGGGCGCCGGAGCTTCGTCATCTCCACCGCCACCGCCGCCACCTCCTCCTGCTGCGGCTGCACCCGCCAGACCAAGGCCCCCCAAAACAGCACCGGCGCCGCTAACGCCGCCAGCGGCTGCTGCGGCTCCCCCGGCTTCGGCGGCCAGTGCGAATTGCGCGACTTCCGCCGCCGCATCTTCGGCAATCATGATGGAGCCGCCGTCCAGGATATGAACATTCTCTGCCGAGACCAAAATCGTGCGCCCATCTTCCAGTTTGAGAAGAACATCGCCATTTGCCAGTAGCTTTGCGCTGTTAACGCCGGGAATCGCATCAGCGAATTGGAAGGTGCCCAGTTCTTCGGTCGTGGCCTGTGCCAACGCAGGAAGGGCAAGCAAGGCCGAACTTAGGCTGCCTGCGATGCCGCGCCCGACCCAGCGGCGCATTTTGTTGTCGATCCACTTGCGTATCTGTTGCCGCTGACCCGCATCGGGCCGGATACTTGCAGGATTGCGTGTCATATCAGGTGTTTTGGTCATCTTGCCCTCACATGCTGTTTCCGCGCTGAAATCATGGGCAGCGACGTTTTGTTCATGTGTGTTGCCCATCGGATGTTCATGCGGTCGGACCAGAAAAAATTGTGTTAAACTGAAACCGAACTCCTCGTTTTCACCACAATCCCGCTTTGGTATTGGACCGGGCATCAGATCATCCTGTTCAAGAGCCAGATTTTGGCGTGGGGTGATTTGGTATGATGCTTCAGTTCGGCGGAGTAGTTGCAACAGGGAGCGCAGCGCTCGCTTCAGGTATCGGCGATACGGCTTTAGAAACGTTTAACGGGGAAACGTATCTGTACAGCCTGACCGGACAGGGAGGGGGCATTGTTGTATGGCACCTCGTCGAAGGCGCGGTTCCCCAGCAGCAAGACATAGAATATTTCAGTGGTACAATCTCGGGCACAGTTGGACGTTCCGGGGTAACGGTTTCTCTGTTGGGGGGCGATCACATCGTTCTGGATGTCAGGTCCGCAGCCGGCCTTGTCAGCTACGAAATCCTTCCAGACGGATCTATCGGAGAATTACAGGAAACCGGGACCCTGAGCGGTGGGGGTGGCTATTCGGCCTTAGTGCAGGTTTCCTTTGGATCGGTCGACATTCTGGCCGTGGCGCAAGAGGGCAGCGGGTTGATTTCGACCTATACGGTCGGCTCAGATGGCTCACTGACCTTTGCAGGGGCCGTTGCAGGTCAGGCCGACTCGATCCAGACCGCTCAGTCTGGGTCGGATCATTTTGTCGTCGCAACCGACGCTACCAGCAATTCGATAACGACCTATTTGGTGGACAGCAGCGCGGGAACCTTGAGCCTCGCAGATTCCGGCGATGGGGTCGCGACCTTGGGCATTGGCGCCCCAACGGCCGTCGAAATTGCGCAGGCGCATGGCCATTCCTGGGTCATCGTTGCTGGCAGCGAAAGCAACACGATCAGCGTCATGGAGCTGTCTGGTGATGGCCGGTTGATACCCACCGATCATGTGCTGGATACACTGAATACCCGCTTTGAATCGGCTCAGGACCTGGCCGTGGTCGAAGTGAATGGTCAGGTGTTTGTCGTGGCCGGGGGAGGCGATGATGGGGTGACACTGTTTACCCTGACACCGGATGGTCAACTGGTCTATCTGGACAGTTTTGCCGATACGTTGAGCACCGGGCTGCAAAATGTCGAATCGCTCAGCGTGGCCCATGTCGGGGACGACATTCAGATCTTTGCCGCCTCACAAGAAGAGGCCGGGTTGACGCAGCTTACTTTTTCGGTCGCTGACCCGGGTATCGTAGCGGACGGTTATGGGACAGTCACTGGAACCGCGCAGAACGATATGCTCAGTGGCAGCATCCTTGATGCCTCTCTACTTGGCGGCGGCGGCGATGACATCCTGATAGCGGGGATTGGGGCCACTACGATGACCGGCGGTTCCGGGTCTGATATCTTTGTGATGCAGACCGGAAGCGCGATGACAACGATTACCGATTTTGAAGTCGGATCGGACAGGCTGGATCTGTTTGACTATCCATTCCTGCGCTCACCTGGACAGCTCACTTTTACGTCCACCGCGCAAGGTGCGCAGATCGGGTATCTGGATAATGTGGTTCAGGTGTTTTCGGCGTCAGGTGCTCCGCTGACCAGTTCAGATGTCTTTGGCGCCGGATTTGGCGGGCCAGACCATATTCCGGTGGATTTGAACGGTTTGGGCGGGCTCGACCCGGACAGTTCGGCAGGCATTCAAGGGAATATTACCATTGATTCACAAGCTGCAAATCCCGGTCTGTCAAACGCTGAAATACGTTTCACCCCGGACGGAGGCGGCACGGTTAGTGTCCAAGCCGACGATGAAGGGAGGTTCGATCTGGATCTGCCTTCGGGCACATTTATCGGTGAACTGGATATCATAAAGTCCTATTCGGCTGGGACCGGCGAGATCACGGCCTTGGACGCATTGCAGGTCTTGCGGCTTTCAGTGGGACTGGACCCGACATGGGGGCAGGCAGCACCGGAAGACCTAATTGCAGCCGATATCAATCAAGATGGCCTCATCAACGCTCTGGATGCGCTGGCTATCTTGCAGATCGCCGTCGGATTGCCCACAGCGCATGAGGCAGAGTGGGTGTTTCTGGACGCAGACGCTGATTTGTCGGGGATCACAAGTTCAAACGTGACCTACGAAACCGGTGTCGATGTCGTCGCGGTAGACGGAGTGATCACGACTGACATGACTTCGATCCTGTTGGGCAATCTCGAAGCGGTTTAAAGACGACGGAATCTATTCCCGGAAGGCCCTGTTAAAGTAATCGGCCATCGGTTTTATCAGATATGAAAACGGGGATCGCTCGTCCGTCTTGATCATCGCTTCGACTGGCATGCCGGGTACAAGGCGTTGCCCGTTCAGGCGCTCGATCTGGTTGGCATCAGGTAACATTTCAGCGCGATAAAATGTGTGTCCGGTGTTCTCATCAGTGAACGTATCGGCAGAAATCGTGACAACATGCCCTTCGATTTCGGGGGTTTCGCGTTGGTTGAAGGCGGGAAATCGCAGGAGGGCGGGCTGCCCAATATACACTTGGTCCACATGAATCGCATCTACGCGAGCGGCAATCAGCAGAGGAATTTCCTGTGGTACGACATACATCATCGGTTCTGCCGGCTGTACAACCGAATGCAGTGCAAATACCTGGCTTCCATAGACTGTACCGGAAACCGGCGCTCTAATATCCAGCCGCGATAGACGAACAGCCAGCGAGAGCCTGCGTTCAGACAGTTCCGCGATTTTCGATTGCGCATCGCGTAGGGCGGTGATTGCTTCTTCGCGGCGTGTCGCCTGCAGTTCTACAATCTTGATCTCGGTTGCCGCGATTTGGCCTTTGAGCCGCGCGGCAGCCGCTTCGAGCCTGCCTATTTCACCTGTCAGGCTGGCTTCTTCGCGTTGCAAGGCGGATACCCGACTGGCTTGTGTCAGGCCGCGTTGAAGCAGGCTTTGCTGGTCCTGCAGCTCCTCCTGTATCAGATCGACCTGACGGCGCAGCGAGACCAGTTGCGCCAAGGTGCCCTCGATCTCGCTTTCTATCTGAATGCGTTGCTTGCTCAACTGCTGAGTCTGCTGATTTAGGGTATTCAGACGTGCCTCGAACAGGCGTTGCTGGCCGGCGATCAGCTCAGGGTCAATGTCTTCTTGTTTCTGTACGTCGTTCAGCGCGGATGTCAAAACAGTCAGATCAGTGCCATCGCGTTCGGCCTGAAGCCGTGCCTTTCGGACGAGTAATTCAAACAGCTGCGCCTCAACGATGGTCTTTTCAGAGGTCAGAAACGTGTCATCCAGACGTAACAGAATGTCGCCGCCGGTGACGGAATCACCGTCGCGCACAAAAATCTCGCCGACCACGCCACCGTCTGGATGCTCGACTACCTGGCGGTTGCTTTGAACTTCGATGACGCCCTGCGATACAATGGCGCCTGCCAGCCTGGTCTGCACCGCCCAAAAGCCCAACCCGCCGATTAAAATAGCCAGTGCGAGCAACCCGACCAGAGCAGGAAATGTAATGCGCCAAACAGGGCGCGTATCATTATGATTGGGCTTTTGCATTACTCACCCACCCGTGCCAGACCTTTTTTGATCGCATTTGCGTTCTGAACCATGGCGCTTAGCACCTCATCGCGGCTGCCGGATTTCACGACCTGGCCATTTTCAACAACAGCAAGATCGTCGCATTCCGAAATGGCCTGTGGTCGGTGCGTCATGATGATGGCTGATTTGCCCGCGGCCTTCAGTTCTCGGATAGCGGTGTTCAATGCCTCAGTGCCATCAGCATCCAGAGCCGAGTTCGGCTCGTCCAGGATCAGCAGGACAGGATCTCCATACAAAGCGCGCGCCAGAGCAATACGTTGCTTTTGGCCACCCGACAGTTGACTGTCATTGCCTTCCAGAAACGTGTCGTACCCCTTTTCCAATGTCAGGATCAGGTCATGAGCCTTGGCTTTCTTGGCTGCAGCGATGACCGCTTCCGAATCCGGGTTTTGGGACATCCGGGCGATGTTTTCGGTCACTGTTCCGTTGAACAAAGTGACTTCCTGCGGCAGATAGCCGATGTGTTGGCCCAAATCATCAGTCCCGTATTGATCCAGTGTAGCGCCTCCAAGCCTGATTTCGCCAACGGCCGGTTTCCACAATCCTAACAGGGCCTTGGCAAGCGTGGATTTTCCTGACCCGCTTTTGCCGATCACGCCCAAAGCTTTGCCCGGTTCTAGTTTCAGTGAAACGTTCCTGAGTGTCGGTAAATCGGCGCCGGGTGGTACAACGGTCAGTCCTTTGGCGATCAGGCGCGCATCTGGTACAGGCAATTTGGTCCGGTCCGGCTCGGGCGGGGTGGTGTCCAGGAATCGGTTCAGTGAAATCCACGCAGATCGCGCACGCTCCACCAATGCCCATTGGCCCACCGCCTGCTCGACCGGGGCCAATGCGCGCCCAAGCAGGATGGACCCTGCAATCATTGCCCCAGGGGACAGTTCGTTTCTTAAAACCAGCAAAGCTCCCAATGCCAGCATGGCAGATTGCAAGAACAGCCGCATCGACTTGGTTAATGAGGTAAAGCTTCCGGTCCAATCGCTGGCCGAGATGGTCTGTCTCAGCGCATCGGTCCTCTGGGTCAGCCAGCGTTGCGAGATGTCGTGCTGCATTCCTTGCGAGCGGACAACTTCTGCGGCTTGTCTGGCATGTTCCGAGAATGAGCCTGCCCGCGCCGAGGCCTGCTGTGCAGCGGCAACCTTTCTATGAGTGAGCGCCTGATTAAGCAGAGCGATGACAATCAGGATCGCGCCACCCGCAACCGCAAGCCATCCAAGCATCGGGTGGAATAGGAAGATTGCTGCCAGAAAAACCGGTGTCCAGGGGATATCCATTACGGCCAGCAAAACAGGTGAGGAACACAGGTTCTGGATTGCCTCAAGGTCGCGCAAGGCAGTGGCTGGGGCTGCACGGGCCTGCGGAACAAGAGATTTTCGCAGCGTTGCCTCGAACACCCGCTCGTCCAGTTGCGACTGGAACCTCGCTCCGAACCGCGCAACGATACGTCCTCGCGCAAAATCCAGCATGGCCATAAGGCTATATAATAGAGCGACAATCAGAAACAGCGCCGTGAGGGTTTCAACCGCCCGAGAGGCAAGGACCCGGTCATAAACCTGCAGCATGAATAAAGGCCCCGTCAGCATCAGCAGGTTGACAAAGATGCTGAACAGGAAGGCCAGTGCCAGAAATGACAGCCCCTTGTTGCGCACCTTGCGCAACTCATGTCTGGCAGGCAGGGACCTGGGAATTTCAGAGCTCACGTTGTTAGCCTTGGGTTACTGTTCGATACGGGCATTTGCGCCTTAATTTCTTGCACATTAGCCTTTGGTAAGCCTAATGCAAATGTGCGACTTACCGGTTCAGGGAAATGGGCTGATATGTCAACATGATCACCACAGTCTCAAGCGGGTTTCTGCCAGACTGGGGCGATGGATCGCAAGGTGCTAACCGCTGCACTCAGATGAGCAACTTACGATCTGTAGGAAAGCAAAAACTGACGAACCTGAATCCGGCGTCAGCCTGAATTCTATTGATGCAGGTCAATGCGCAGCGCCAGCGAATGGCGTTCATGTAGAACCGTTCAGGTCGCCTCGGGGTCATTCATCCTTAGAAATCTCATATTGAGACTGTATGAAGAGACCGGAAGTTTCGAAACCCAATCTCAGCTCTTTTAGGAGTTTGATGACATGAAGCTCAAGTTTCCAACTGCATATACAATTCTGTTTGCGTTGATAGCACTGGTCGCCATTGCAACCTGGTTTGTTCCCGCTGGCCAATATGACCGCGTCGCTAACGAAGCCCTGGGACGCGATGTTCCGGTACCGGGCAGCTATCAGGTTGTCGAGCCCAATCCGCAGGGGTTCTATGATGTCGTACTGGCCCCTATCGGGGGGTTCTATGACCCTGTCAGTTATGAAGCGCGGGCGATTGATGTTGCACTTTTTGTGCTGGTGATTGGCGGTTTTTTGGGAGTTGTAACGCGAACCGGGGCGATTGACGCCGGGATTGCGCGCGCAATGGTGCGTCTGAAGGGGCGCGAGAAATGGATGATCCCCATCTTGATGGCCTTCTTTGCTGCGGGGGGCACAATCTATGGCATGGCCGAAGAGTCACTGGCTTTTTACGCGCTGATCATCCCAGTGATGATTGCCGCGCGCTATGACGCGGTAGTGGGTGTGGCCATCATCATGCTGGGGGCGGGGGTTGGCACGCTGGGATCGACGATTAACCCGTTTGCCACAGTCATCGCCTCGGATGCGGCGGGGGTGCCCTTCACCAATGGCATAATGCTGCGCTTTGCGCTGTTGCTGGCATGCTGGTTGGCTTGTGTGGTTTTTGTCATGCGATATGCAGCCAAGGTCAAAGCCGATCCGGATCTGTCCTTCGTTGCCGACAAGCGCGAAAGCAATGAGGCGCATTTCCTCAAAGGTGGCCGCACGGGCGGTGAAGCTCCGACCTTTACGGGTATGCATGGGCTGATCCTTTTGATCTTTGCGGCCAGCTTTGGCGTGATGATCTGGGGTGTCGCGGCAGGAGGCTGGTGGATGGCCGAGATGTCCGGCCTGTTCATTGTGTCCTCGATAATCGTGGGATTGATCGCACGGATCGGGGAAGAGGAATTCACCTCGACCTTCGTTGACGGTGCCCGGGATTTGCTGGGGGTTGCGCTGGTGATCGGGATCGCGCGCGGGATCGTAGTGGTCATGGACGCAGGAAACATCACCGATACCATTTTGTATTGGGCCGAAGGTGCCGTGGATGGTTTGGGCAAAGTGGCCTTTATCAATGCGATGTTCGCCTTGCAGGGGCTGTTGTCCTTCCTCGTCCCGTCATCCTCGGGCTTGGCGGTTCTGACCATGCCGATCATGGCGCCGCTAGCAGACTTTTCCGGCGTAGAACGGTCCTTGGTCGTGACGGCCTATCAGTCAGCCAGCGGTTTGGTGAACCTGATTAACCCCACCTTTGCGGTGGTCATGGGCGGGCTTGCCCTGGGGCGTGTGCCCTATGAACGCTGGCTCAGGTTCATGTGGCCGCTTTTACTGATCCTGATCGTCATCATCATGGCCGGGCTCAGCCTTTCCGCGTTGGCATGAGGTCGCATTATGCCCACCGACACCCGATCTAAACCCAAAGGAACCCTTGGGTTCTGGATGTGCACCGCGCTGGTGGTGGGCAATATGATCGGGTCCGGTATTTTCCTGCTGCCCTCTTCTCTGGCCGTGTTCGGGCCAATCTCGATGGCGGGATGGGTTCTGACCGCAGGTGGCGCGATTGTGCTGGCCCTGATCTTTGGACGGCTGGCGCGATTGTCTTCCAATACCGGCGGGCCATACGCTTATGCGCGCGAGGGCTTTGGTGATTTTGCCGGTTTCCTGATTGCTTGGGGCTATTGGATCGCGCTGTGGTCTGGGAATGCCGCCGTTGCCGTCGCCTTTGCTGGCTATCTCAGCTTTATGGTACCCGCCATCGGGGAAACTGCGCTCGCGGGATTGGCGGTCTCACTTGGTGCGATTTGGCTGCTCACCTGGGTCAATCTGCGCGGCGTTCGGCAGGCCGGGATTGTGCAAGTGGTGACCACGGTGATGAAGCTGTCCCCGCTGCTGGTGCTGATCCTGCTGGGCCTGGCTCATGTCCAACCTGAAAACTTCCGGCCGGTTAACCTCAGCGGTATGTCGAACATATCGGCGATCTCGGCCTGCGCGGCGTTGACGCTTTGGGCATTTGTGGGGCTCGAATCCGCAACGGTTCCGGCGGGCGATGTCAGGAACCCTACCAAAACGATCCCTCTTGCGACGATTGTCGGAACCTGTGTTGCCGCATTGGTCTATATCGCCACGACCTATGTGGCGCTTGGGGTAGTACCATCCGGCACGCTGGCCGGAAGCAACGCACCGCTGGCGGATGTTGCGCATGTGATGTGGGGGTTTGGCGGTGCGGTATTCATCGCGGTCGGGGCCTGCGTTTCGACCTTCGGCACGCTCAACGGATTTGTGCTGCTGACCGGGCAAGTGCCACTGGGCGCGGCGCGTGACGGGTTGTTCCCGGCCGGTTTTGCCCGGGTGTCACGGACTGGTACGCCGACATTTGGCCTGATCTCCTCAAGCCTGCTCGCCAGCGCTCTGATCGCTATGAACTATACCCGATCCCTGGCTGAACAGTTTGAATTCATCATTCTGTTGGCCACCCTATCCACGCTGGTTCCCTACCTGCTGTGCGCAGGTGCCGAGATTATGATCCGCGCAAAACGCAAAGAACGCACCCGCCTGCCACCGCAGGCCTTTGTGCTGGCGGGTCTCGGTTTTGTCTATTCATTCTGGGCGATCTTCGGCGCTGGAAAAGACGTCGTTTTCTGGGGCGTCCTTTTGCTGTTGGCTGGGTTGCCCATCCATGTCTGGCTGCGTTGGCAGTCCGGCGCGATTACATCAAAGGAGATATCATGACTGGATTTGGCGCACATTCCGAGATTGGGAAACTTCGAAAGGTGATGGTCTGCGAACCGGGTCTGGCCCATTCCCGCCTGACCCCTGGCAATGCGGCAGAGTTGCTTTATGACGATGTCCTTTGGGTGCACAAAGCCCGCTCTGACCATGCCGATTTCCGCATGAAGATGGAGGATCGCGGGGTTCAGGTTCTAGAATTCCAGACGCTGCTTGCAGAAACGCTGAAGGACAAGGGAGCCCGTAATTGGGTTCTGGACCGCCGCATTACCGAAAATCAGGTGGGCGTCGGTATGCTGAATGAGCTGCGCGGCTGGTTGGATGAGATGGCGGCCAAGGATCTGGCCAGATATCTGATCGGCGGCATCGCGGTCGAAGATATGCCGTTCAAACCCTCAGGTATGTTCGGCAGCTATCTGGGGCCACTGGGCTTTGTGATCCCACCGATTCCAAATACGCAGTTCACTCGTGACAACAGTTGCTGGATCTATGGCGGAGTGACGGTCAACCCGATGTACTGGCCGGCGCGGCGCCCCGAAACCCTGTTGGTGACCGCGATCTACAAGTTCCACCCAGAGTTCCGCGACGCAGATTTCGAGATCTGGTGGGGTGACCCAGACAAGGATCACGGCGCGGCCACGGTCGAAGGCGGTGATGTCATGCCCTGGGGCAATGGCAGTGTGTTGATCGGCATGGGCGAACGTACCAGTCCGCAGGCGGTTGGTCAGGTTGCCCGCGCTCTGTTTGCCAAAGGCGCGGCGGAGAGGGTTGTTGCCTGTCAGATGCCCCGCAGCCGCGCGGCTATGCATCTGGATACAGTGTTCAGCCATTGCGACCGCGAGACCGCGACTGCCTATGTTGATGTCTGTAACGACATCCAGTGCATCAGCCTGCGCCCCGGAAACAAAGAGGACACGATCGACTTCCGGCGCGATGACAAACATCTGTTCGATGTGGCCGCCGAATGTCTGGGGATCAAATCTCTGAACATCGTGCAGACCGGCGGAGACGCATTCAATCAGGAACGCGAGCAGTGGGACGACGGCAACAACGTGGTGGCGTTAGAGCCCGGCGTGGTCGTCGCTTATGACCGCAACACCTATACCAACACGCTGCTGCGCAAGGCGGGGGTCGAGGTGATCACGATCTCGGGCTCGGAACTGGGGCGTGGACGAGGCGGCGGGCATTGCATGACCTGCCCGATCTGGCGTGACCCCGTGGATTATTGAACCCGATTACTGAAAAAGGAGATTGACCAATGGCATTTAACATCAAGGGCCGCAGCTTCCTGAAACTGCTCGATTTCGACCAGCGCGAGCTGCGTTATTTGCTGGACCTGTCGCGCGATCTGAAGCGCGCAAAATATGCGGGGTCTGAAATCCAGCATCTAAAAGGCAAGAACATCTGCCTGATCTTCGAAAAATCCTCGACCCGGACCATGTGCGCCTTTGAAGTGGCCGCGATGGATCAGGGTGCCGGTGTCACCTATCTTGGGCCCTCGGGGTCACAGATCGGGCATAAGGAAAGCATGAAGGACACTGCCCGCGTGCTGGGCCGCATGTTCGACGGCATTGAATATCGCGGTTTTGGGCAGGAACTGGCGGAAACACTGGCCGCCAATGCGGGCGTGCCGGTCTATAACGGGCTGACCGATGAGTTCCACCCGACCCAGATGCTGGCCGATCTGCTGACCATGCAGGAATATGGAGAAAAGCCCCTGCATGACATCAAATACGCCTATGTGGGCGACGGGCGGTCCAATATGGGCCATTCGCTGATGATCGCGGGCTGCATGATGGGGATGGACGTCCGCATCGCCGCCCCACGTGATCTGTGGCCGTCCGACGAATTCCGCGGTCCGGCGGAAGAAGCCGCCTCGCGTTACGGCGCGACGCTGACCATCACCGATGATCCTGCGGCCGCCGTGGATGGCGTGGATTTCATCCACACCGATGTCTGGGTCTCGATGGGCGAAGCACCAGAGGTCTGGGACAGCCGGATCAAGCAGCTGACCCCCTATCAGGTCAACAGCGCGTTAATGGCAGCGGCAAACAATCCAAACGTCAAATTCATGCATTGCCTGCCCGCCTTCCACAATACCGAGACAAAAGTGGGCGAAGACATCCACGAGAAATTCGGCATCACCGAAATGGAGGTCACCGAAGAGGTATTCGAAAGCCCCGCCGGTATTCAGTTTGAACAGGCCGAAAACCGAATGCACACAATCAAGGCCGTTCTGGTCGCCACTCTGGGGGCCTGAGTCATGCGCATCGTCGTCGCCCTTGGGGGCAATGCGCTGCTGCGGCGGGGTCAGGCCCTGACCGCCGAGAACCAGCGTGAAAACACGGCCATCGCCGCGCAGGCGCTGGCCACCATTGCCGAGGGGAACGAGTTGATTGTGACCCACGGGAATGGCCCTCAGGTGGGATTACTGGCCCTACAGGGCAACGCCTATAAACCGGATGAGGCCTATCCGCTGGACGTGCTTGGGGCGGAAACCGAGGGCATGATCGGGTACATGATCGAGCAGGAGCTGGGCAACCGTCTGCCGCCCGAGACGCCTCTGGCCACGCTGCTGACCATGATTGAGGTCGATGCCAAGGATCCCGCCTTTGACGACCCCACAAAATTCATCGGTCCGGTATATGACAAACCCGAGGCAGAACGATTGGCCGCCGACAAGGGCTGGCAAATTCGTGCGGATGGTGACAAATGGCGACGGGTTGTTGCCTCTCCGCTGCCGAAACGGATTTTTCAAATCAGGCCGATTAAATGGCTGCTGGAACGGCAAACCGTGGTGATCTGTGCCGGTGGCGGGGGCATTCCCACGGCCTATACTTCTCCGGGTTATCTGGAGGGGATAGAAGCGGTGATCGACAAGGATCTGGCCTCGGAGCTGCTGGCCCGAGAGGTCGGGGCCGATTTGTTCATTTCGGCAACGGATGCTGATTGTGCCTATCTGGACTGGGGTACCGATACTCAGCGTGGCATAAAAGCCGCCTCACCAGATGCCATGGCCAAGTTCAATTTCGCCGCCGGTTCGATGGGCCCAAAGGTCGAGGCCGCCGCCCAGTTTGCGCGGCTTACCGGCAAATCTGCAGCCATCGGCGCACTGGCCGATCTGGCGGATATCGTTGCGGGCAGGAAGGGCACAACCATAAGCAAAGACGCAGCTGAAACCCTATTTCACGACTAACTCAGATGATTGCTGGGGCTGACGGCACCTCTAACAGAACCGCCAGCATGTTCAGTTCCACCTAAGTGGTTCTGTTTGAATTCTGGCAACAAGGGCAAGGCGGCACCGGACGTGTATTCTCCAGAACCAATAACGGCTTGAACTTTCATTTTCTTTGCGCGACTTGAAAGCATGAAGACTTTGAACTGTCCAAACTGCGGTGCGCAAACCCCGATTGCGCTGAAAGGGATAAAGGTTGCCACCTGTGCGTCCTGCGGTACGACGTTGATGATCAATGATGTCCAGGTTCAATCGGCGGGCCAGCAGGGTGAGATGCACGATGCACCGCTTTTGTTCGGGATAGGCGATCAAGTGCAACTGGGTCGAACGTCGACATTGATTCTTGGTCATGCGCGCTATTCCTACGGGCGGGGGTTCTGGGATGAGTTCTGCGGTGTCGATGGTGATGGCCGCACCTGCTGGATATCGCTCGATGAGGGAGATGTCGTTCGGCAGAAACGCTTGACCGGAAAGTACACGCCGAAATTCATGCCTCCGTTCAAGCTGGGCGAAACGCTGGATTTTGACGCGGCCACATTCACGGTTACCGAAGTTGAACATGCCGAATGCATCGCCCTATGCGGACAGTTCGATGAGGTGCTTCAGGTCGGGGAAAGCCATGAATTCGTGAACGCTTCCGCCGGGGACGAGGCTTTGTTGTCCGGCGAATTCTGGCCCGGTCATGCGATCTGGTTCTACGGTCGGTGGTATGACGCATTTGACGTGAAGGTTCAGCGGCAGCCATGACCCGAGATCCAAGTCTTCTTTCGATCAACTGCACCTGCTGCGGCGCCGGTCTGGATGTACTGGGCGGTGGCCGGGTGATCGTGCAGATCTGTTCGTATTGCGGGGCCGAGCTGGATGCACAGAACAACTACCGGACTCTACGCCAGTTCAAGGATCAGAAACGCCCGGAAACCCCGCTTTCGATTGGGATGAGTGGGTCGTTGTATGGTGCCGAGTTCACCATAATTGGTCTGATCGAACATGCCGAGCGCTGGGGCGGACGGGTCTATCAATGGATAGACCATCAGCTCTATTCGCCAACTCACGGCTATGCCTGGCTAACGCTTGAGGCGGGGCATCTGGTGTTTTCCAGACGCTATCGCGGATCGGCCTGGATGTCGGAGCGGTGGGTTGAGACAGCGGAATCTCCTCCCTCTGTGACGACCGAGGATGGGCGCTTTGTGTATTACGAGACCACCACAAGCGCGGTCACCTATGTCGAGGGCGAATTCACCTGGACGCCTTCACTGGGCGAAAAGACAACGACGATTTCAGCGATGTCTGATACGGCGATGCTGGGGTTTTCAACCACTGGGTCCGAGCGTGAGACCTATCGCTTGTTCTATGTTTCGAAACAGCAGGCCGAAGCAGCTTTTGGGGTTTCATTGAACCTGAACCCACATCGGGTGCATCCGCTGCAACCTTTCATCGAGGGCCCAAACTATAGATTTTTGCTGGTCGTATCATTCGTGTTTACGATCCTCTGTCTTGTGATGGCGGTCTCCTTCTCTCAACGATCAGGTGAGAGGGCGATAGAGCGTCAGGCGCTAAAACGTGGCGACTTCCCCGCCGAGATCACAATCCCGCTTGAAGCCAATAGCCAACTGACGAACGTTACCTTTTCGGGCAATGTTGAAAACAGTTGGATCTATCTGGACATCGAGATGCTTGATCCGGACGGAGAGCCGGTGTTCCAGGCGGGTCGAACAATCGAATATTACACCGGTCGCGACTCGGACGGCACATGGCGTGAAGGCAGCAAATTTGCGAGCCTGACGTTTCGGCCAGATCGCACGGGTGATTACACATTGGCACTGGACGTGCCAGAGCAGGGGCTTTGGAACGGACAGGGCGCAGATCATGTGCCCGGGCAGCCGTTCAGCCAGTTGCAGGTCAGTGTCAAAACCGGACTGTCCAGTGGTCTCTGGGCATTTGCGCTGGCCGGGGTTTTTGGAGCGCTGTTCCTGTTCCAGTTCGGGCGCAAATGGATTCATCAACGCGCCCGGTGGTCGGGAACTGATTGGGTAGATGAGAATTAGAGTGACAGCTTTCAGGATCATTTTCATCGTCATTTCGACCCTGGCCGTGGCTGCCACAGGTTATGTCTCGTGGCATGGGTATTGGGCCGAAAGCCGTGACTTGGACACTTCGGTTCGGGTCGGCAGCGGTGGCGGCGGGTACTATCGGTCAAATCGGATAAAATAGTGAGGAATCAATGGACTATATAGCAGCAATTCAGATTGCAGAGATCATCAGCACAATCTTTTACACCCTTCTGGGCGTGACGCTGATGTGGGTCGTGTGGAAGGTGATCGACTGGATGACGCCCTTCTCGGTCGTGCACGAGATTGAAAAAGATCAGAATATCGCGTTGGCGATCCTGATCGGGCTGCTATTTGTGGCGGTGTCCATCATCATCGCGGCCGTCATCCTGTCATGACCCAGCCCCGCGCGGTTGAGGCGCGTGCCGCGTGGTTGTTGCTGGCCACCTTTCTGGTGGCTGTCGCCGGTCTGATCTATGAGCTGATTGCAGCCACTCTTTCGAGTTATCTGCTGGGGGACTCCGTCCGCCAGTTCTCGTTGGTGATTGGTATCTTTCTGTCAGCAATGGGGGTCGGGGCCTGGCTATCGCGCTTTGTCTCGGATGCGTTTTCCGGATTTGTCTGGGCGCAGATCCTACTGGGCATTGTCGGCGGGTTTTTGGCGCCGGTGCTGTTTCTGAACTACGCGTGGATGGGGCAGGTGGCCTTGCCGCTTTACGGCGCCTTGATTGCCATTGGTATCCTGTCGGGGATGGAAATCCCTTTAATCGCCCGCGTTCTGGAACAGATTGGGGCGCTGAAATTCCGTTTCGAAAACGTGCTGAGCGTCGACTACATCGGTGCGCTGGTCGCCTCGCTGGCCTTTCCACTGCTGGTAATCCCATATCTGGGGTTGATGTCTGCCAGCCTGGCCTTCGGAGGGCTGAACCTCGCCGTCGCAGGCCTGTCCCTGCTGGTATTTCGGGAATGGGCCACGCGAGTCCAGGTTGCGGTTTGGGCGGTGGCCTTTGTGGCAACACTGGGCGCGTTGTGGCAGTCCGAGCGGCTGGTCTCGGTCACCGAGGCTGAGCTGTTCGAGGATGATGTCATCCTGTCCGAGGCCACGCCGTATCAGCAGATCACCGTCACCCGGTACCGCGACCGGGTGCGCCTGTTTCTGGATCATTCGATCCAGTTCGATTCCCTTGACGAACACCGCTATCACGAGCCACTTGTGCATCCGGCCATGGCCCTTGCACCACGCGCGCGTGACATCCTGATCCTTGGGGGTGGAGACGGCATGGCCGCGCGCGAGGTGCTGCGCTATCCCGAGGTGCAATCCGTGACGCTGGTGGATCTTGATCCGCGTGTGACGCAGTTGTTTCGCGACCATCCAGATCTGTCCAAGCTGAACGACAATGCTCTCAGCGACCCGCGCGTGACGGTTGTCAACGAAGACGCCTGGAGGTTTCTGGAGCGGGAAACCCAGATTTACGACGTGGTGATCATTGATCTGCCAGACCCCAAATCCATCGCCTTGTCCCGGTTATACACCAAGCAATTCTACGGCTTGCTGGCCGAACGGCTAAGCGGGCAGGGGGTCTTTGTCACCCAGGCCGGATCACCGTTCTTTGCTCGGCAGGCCTTTTGGTCGGTGGCCGAAACGATCGAGAGCAGCCGCAATCCGCAAAGGCCCGGGCGGGGACTGCAGGCGGTTCCCTATCACAGCTACGTGCCGAGCTTCGGCGAATGGGGGTTTGTTCTGGCTACATTTGAACCATTGACCGACCGTAGAATCGAACTGCCGGATGGGTTGAGCTATCTCGACGATGATGTTTGGCGCGCGGCACAGATTTTTGGCGGTGATACCGACCGGGTCGATGCCGAACCTAATACACTGCAATCGCACGCATTGATGGGATATTACTTAGACGGTTGGGACTACTGGTTCCGGTAAACCGCGGTTGACGCGCGTAATTTCAACTCGGGCAGGGCGCAGGTGCTTCTCAAGATATGCGACCGCTTTGTCCGGTTGCGTTGTGCCACACATGAAGATGTCGATGGCGGCATAATCATTTTCCGGCCAAGTGTGGATCGAGATATGGGATTCTGCCAGCAACAACACTCCGGTCACACCGCCATGCCCGCCAAATTTGTGGAACTTGCCCGACAGTATCGTTGCGCCAGCCTCCCGCGCCGCGCGGGTCAGTGCCTCTTCGATGCGCATTACGTCGGTTAGGTATAGGCTGCCGTAATGATCGACCAGAATATGCATTCCCGAGCCAGCCAGCGTGCCTGTGTCAGCGTTTTTGATTGCCGGTATGGTCATGATCCTGGTCCTTTCTACGATTTGATTTTTCGCAGATTCTTAGGGGTTTGTGCGCGGCAAGTACCTAGTTGGCTTCGCCCTTCAGGGCAATGGAAATGAAATTGAGGGACGCAAAGAGGACTCTTCGAATTTAATAGTTAAGAAAGAAGAACGTACTCAGGTTGAATTTTCTCTTGATCAAATGGGACGCAGCTTTCCACGATTATGCTCGACCTAAGGTCCAGACTTGCGTGTTATGGTTTTGGGGTGAAGGGCCGAGACGATAGGGTTTCACTGGACAGTAATTTGGAATTTTATCATTGTAAATCTTCCACCAAATGGAATAAATACAAGGTATGATCAAGCGCGGTGATAGAAAGTCAGTTGAAGACTCTCTCGAGAACCAGGCGGGCGTAGTCCTGCTTGGGCCGCGGCAAGTTGGGAAGACAACCCTCGCGCAGGATATCGCTGAAAGCCGTGACGCTGTCTATCTTGATATGGAGAGATCTGCTGATCGCCAGGTACTCGAAGAGCCAGACCTCTATCTCGACGAGCAGGTTGGGCGCCTGGTGGTGATCGATGAAGTTCAGCTTATGCCAGGCCTGTTTAAGGCATTACGCGGTCAGATTGACCGACGACGAAGACAAGGGTATCGGACTGGGCAATTCCTGCTGCTGGGGTCGGCCTCGAACACGCTTCTGCACCAAAGCGCAGAATCCTTGGCTGGCCGGGTCAGCTATCACGAGCTGACGCCTTTCATTTTGTCGGAAACCGGAGCGGACTCGATCTCTGCGCTGTGGTTGCGGGGTGGGTTTCCAGATAGCTTCCTTGCCAAGAACGACAAAACCAGCCTGGCATGGCGCGAGGATTTCATCCGCACCTATCTGGAACGCGATGTTCCGGCTTTTGGGTTGCGCATCCCGGCGGAAACATTGCGCCGGTTCTGGACAATGCTTGCCCATGAGCAAGGCGGGTTACTCAATGCGGCGAAACTTGCGGGAAACCTGGGTGTCTCTGGCCAGAGCGTTGCGCGCTATCTTGATTTGCTGGTCGACCTGATGCTGGTGCGCCGTTTGCAGCCATGGCATTCCAATGCCGGAAAGCGTCTGGTCAAATCTCCTAAGGTTTATATCCGCGATTCCGGGTTGGCCCATGCGCTTCTTGGGATCGAAACACCGGAAGACCTGCTTGGGCATCCGGTTGTCGGCGGCAGTTGGGAAGGGTTCTGCATCGAAAACCTGATCGCCGCGGCACCGCGCGGAACAGAAGCAAGCTTCTATCGCTCTTCAGCAGGGGCTGAGGTGGATTTGATGTTGAAACTTCCCCGCGGCGGCCTCTGGGCCATAGAGATCAAGCGGACGACATCAGCGAAGGTCACGCGTGGGTTTCACATCGCGACAGAAGAACTGGACGTCTCAGAGCGCATCCTTGTCTATGCCAACGACAAGGAAGTGCCGGGGCAGGGAGGTGTACAAGCTATGCCTCTCATGAGCGCGATGAAACGGCTGGCGTCTGCGTAGACGCAAGAGGGACCGCGCCATTGGATCAACGTCATGCCCTAAATTCGAAGAAAACGTGGTCGTAGAAGCTATCGAATCCGACTGCTTGTAGTAGATTTCCCGAAGGAGTAGTCACGTTGACCGCCAGCCCGACAGGGACAGCTGGTTTACAGACGGTTGAAAGCTCTACAGAAAAACGCCTGTTTTGATTATTCCAAGCCTGCGCTTCTGCCGCGTCTCAACAAATTGAACCGAAAGCGGCGAGGGTCTCAAGCCGCTACTGAAAGGGAGCAGTACGGACAGGATACGGGATTTTCAGCGCATCTGCCCCGGTTCGTGGCTATACAATAGTCAAGACACTCGTTAAGGGGCTGTCTTTACCCATGGATGATGCATTGATTGCAATACCGCACAATCCCATCTCCTGACCGATGAAAAGAACCACCGCTGTGAAACAAACCATTGCAAATGCGCTGGCTCGCAAGGGCTATGACACCTTAACCCAAGTTCAGCAGGCTGTAACCCGGCTCGAACTGGAGGGGAAGGATATGCTGGTTTCGGCCCAAACCGGATCGGGTAAAACCATCGGATTCGGTCTGGCGATTGCGCCGCGACTTCTGGGTGACGCTGAGACTTTCGAAACCTCGGGCGCACCGCTGGCACTTGTTGTAGCACCAACAAGGGAACTGGCGCTGCAGGTCAAGCGTGAACTGAGCTGGTTGTTCGCCGATGCGGGCGCGTTTCTGGCGTCCTGCGTGGGAGGCATGGATATTCGGGATGAACGCCGTGCGTTGGCGCGTGGCGCGCATATTGTTGTCGCCACTCCGGGACGGCTGCGGGATCATATCATGCGGGGCTCGATCGACCTGACGGCCATTCGCGCCGTGGTTCTTGATGAGGCCGACGAGATGTTGGATCTCGGGTTCCGAGAGGATCTGGAATTCATTCTGGATGAAACACCATCAGACCGTCAGACTTTGCTGTTTTCTGCCACTGTCCCACGTGCGATTGCCAATCTGGCGACACGGTATCAGCGCGATGCAGAACGTGTGAGCACCGTCAGCGAAAAGACGCAGCACGCCGATATCGATTATCGTGCTATGTTGGTCGGCCCGCGCGACGGCGAGAATGCAATTATCAATGTGTTGCGCTATTATGAGGCGCCGAACGCCATCGTGTTCTGCAATACCCGCGCGATGGTGTCACGTCTGACAGCGCGCCTGTCAAACCGGGGCTTTTCGGTCGTCGCCCTATCCGGAGAATTGACCCAGAGCGAACGCTCGAACGCTTTGCAGGCCATGCGCGATGGGCGTGCCAGGGTCTGTGTGGCAACGGATGTTGCCGCCCGCGGTATTGATTTGCCTAACCTTGATTTGGTGGTCCATGCGGAACTGCCAAACAGCCATGAAACACTGCTGCACCGCTCGGGTCGAACAGGCCGGGCCGGACGCAAGGGCGTTAGCGCACTAGTGGTTGCACCCGCGTCGCGGAAAAAGGCGGAACGTATTCTGAAATTCGCCAAGCTGACCGCCGATTGGGGGACAGCCCCGTCAGCCGAAGAGGTGACCGAACGCGATCAGGTGAGGATGTTCGCATCGGATGACTGGCAAGCAGAGATCACGGAAAGTGAACGCGCAGCAGTTCAGAAAATGGTAGAAAGCTTTGCCCCTGAGCAGATTGCAGCAGCTTACCTGCGGCAGTACAAGCTGCGTCATTCCGCGCCAGAAGAGTTGTCGACGGTCGATCAGCAAAGCCAGAAACCGCGCGCGGCCTTTGGCCCCAGCGTCTGGTTTTCGCTGTCCGAGGGGCGCAATCAAAATGCGTCGCCGCGTTATATGCTGCCGATGATCTGCAAGTCAGGCAATCTGACGAAGGATGACATTGGGGCCATCAGGATTGCCGATGATGTGACCTATTTCGAGATACGTGAGCCCAGCGTCGAAGGGTTTCTGACAGCCGTTGGGCCCGAGATGAAGATCGAAAAGGTCAAGAATCTCGTGCGTCTGGACGCGGCACCGGACTTTGCTGAAACTGGCCGGACCAAGCCCATCGGAAAGCAAAGAGGCAAACCGATTACGAGCAAACGAGATACGACTCCGACCGAACGGAGCGGCACTGCAACCTATGGACGTCGCAAGCCTGAACCCGAGGGCCGGGCACCTTCCAGCCCTGCAGAACGTTCCACAAGGGCCGTCAAATCAGCCAAAGTAGAACGCCAGCGTGCTTCGAAAGACGAGGCAGATGCCTTGTTCAAACCGGTTGGTGCAAAGCCAAAGGCACGTAAGGGCGGTAAATCTGAAGCCAAAGGCGGCGATATCAAATCTGCCCGAACAGCATCAAAGGGTCCGCCTCCACCCAAAGGTAAGTCAAGCAGCAAGAAGAACCGAGCGCGAGTCGCAGCGGCCAAATCTACAAAAGGTGGCGATTCTGTCCCGAAACGGCGGAAGACTTAGCCTGCATTCCATTCCGAACCTGGTTTTTTGGCTTTGGGCATTACCTTTAAGGGACAATGGAAGGCATGGGCGAAAGAAACCGCTCCATCACGACCAGGATCGGACTATCCCCCACAATGTACCTTTGGTTCACGGGTCGAGATTGTGTGAGAGGCTCACCATGGAGAGCCGACAAGCCTATCCAGTTGCTGTACCACGCGGGTAGCAGAGATGCTGGTGGAAACCATTAGGCAGAGGTTCTTTCGTATTCGTTTGATCCCAGAAAGTTTAGCAAACTTCACATCAGAACGAGGAAAGTTTCGCGGACAGATCGAAACCCATGTCTGTAATTGTCGAGAGGCAGATGTAACTGCCTCTCGACAAATTGAACCACAATGGCTGCCTATCTGTTGAGGAACTCCATTTCGTACTTATCCTCAACATCTGGCACTGGGTGCTCAGCGTGAAGCGACGAGACAATACCATAGATCATGAACAACAAGATCACAGCGATTGGTAGCCCTGCGACGATGGACGCTGTCTGTAGCGCGCTCAACCCACCGGCCAGCATTAGGACACCGGCAACAACGCCTGCGGTAATACCCCAAAATACACGGAACTTGATTGGCGGATGCTCGTCACCCATCGACAGCATTGTGCACATCACGAGTGTCCCCGAGTCAGAAGACGTGACAAACCACGAAATCAGCAGAACCGTAATCAACACTGTGATCGGGTACACCAACCATGTGTAGCCAAATCCTTTGACCGTTTGGAATACGCCAGCGGCGTAGTCATTGTTGACCGCCTCGACGACACCTGCGTCGTAGAACAGATCAACCCCGGCTGCTGCGCCACCAAAGACACCCATCCAGAGCATCACGACTGAGGTTGGAATAAGAAGAACGCAATAGCAGAATTGCTTGATCGTCCGCCCCTTTGATACCCGCGCAATGAACAGTCCAACAAACGGGCACCATGCGATCCACCAGCCCCAGTAAAAGATCGTCCACCAGCTCTGCCATTGGTTTTCGGGCTCACCGTTGATCCAGAAACCCATGGGTATCACCGTCCAGAGGTAATCTCCAAATCCGGATATGGTTATGCCCAACAGGAATGCCGTGGGTCCCAGAATGATGAACAGGAGCAGCAGGCCAACACTTGCCATAACGTTGGCTTCAGACAAGATACGCACGCCTTTGCCAACACCCGATGCAGCAGAAGCCGTGCCAAGACAGGTGATGATTGCGACGAGGATCAACTGATTTGTCTGGGTGTTTGCCATCCAGCCAAGATCCTCAAGACCGGCGGCGATTGGTGTGACGCCCAACCCCAATGAGGTTGCGAGGCCAAAGATTGTACCAAATACGCCAATCAGATCGACGAGATGACCCCAGGGACCATAGATCCGTTCCTTCAGGACAGGATAAAGAGCGGTGCGCAAAGTCAGAGGAAGCCCATGGCGGTACGAGAAATATGCAAGGCAGAGGCCAACCAGCACATAAAGGGCCCAACCGTGGAAACCCCAGTGGAAATTCGTGATCGTTACCGCAGAAACCGCCGCGTCAACCGAACTTGGTTCAATTCCCGCCCGTTCAAGGAATGGGCTGCCTTGGATATGGAACATTGGCTCTGCAACGCCCCAATAGATCAGACCAGATCCCAAGCCCGCACTAAACAGCATGCAAATCCATGAAAACGTTGAAAAATCTGGCTCGTCATCATCCTTGCCCAGCTTCACGTGTCCGAACCGACTGATCATAAGCCAAATTACGAAAAACAGTGCCGCGTTAACGACCAGTACATAGAACCAGTCCAGGCTACCGATGATGAAGTTTTTACCTGTCGCAAAGATCGCACTTGAAGCTTCAACATCACGGATCGTGAAAAACACAAACCCCAATATCATCACCATCGAAGCGATACCCATCGTCGGATTCATACCTTTGAACAAGCCGCTCTTTGCTACAAGATTGTCAGGTTTCTGTGTTGATTGATCACTCATTTTGCACCTCTTAGACCTGTTGTTTCGGCTTACCGTGTTGAACCCGCAGCGCCCTGACGGGCGGAGGTTGCGAGCCAGGACTGGAACGCCTCTTCCAGGCGCCCGTGGTTGGTGGCCCACCACTCGGCGTCCGACAGAATGTAAAGATTGTCTTCATACGCCGGACCGTTCGGGATGCGCTCCAAAACGTCATCTGACAGGAGTGTCATCGAAGATTTTCGGGTTGGACCATTTGGCAGGTGCCCGACCATATCGGCCAGCGAATTTGAGCTGCTAGCAAAGCGAATAAAATCAATGGCCTCTTCTTTATTCTGGCTTCCTTTTGGAATGCCGAACAGATCCAGCTCAATCACACGGCCGTCCATGTTGACCGTAAAATCGGAACCATCTTCCTGGGCGGCCGTTGCACCGGTAGTGGCCCAAATCGATGACATAGCAATGTCGCCAGAGTTCAGCAGACGTACGGGTTCGCGCCCGGTTTCCCAGATTTGCAGGCCGGTTTTTATGTCGTCCATCTTTTTCAGCGCGCGCTCAACACCTTCTTCGGTTTCTAGCGTTGGATACACATCATCGCGGGCTACGCCGTCGGCCATAAGGGCCCATTCCATGATCACTGTCGGATCATTTCGGATGGCACGTGGCCCAGGATAGGTTTCTGTGTCGAAGAAATCCGAAATGGTTGATGGAGGCGTTTCTGCGAATTGAGAATTGTTATACGCATATGCGGTGCCCCATACGATGACTCCTACGCCACAATCATTCAGGGCACCTTCGACAAAATCCTCTCGAAATGGTGTGCCATCGACGCCATCAGGCAGATCTATGTCAGATATGTTCTCCAGCAAGCCCTCTTCGCAGGCGCGAAGTGAATCTGCTTGCGTAAGGTCGACCACATCCCAAATCACATTTGCGCTTTCGACCTGATCGCGGATTTCCGAGATGCCACCATTGTAATGTGCAACATGCACATCAGCGTTTTTGGCTTGCTCATAAGGGCGCACAAACCCAAGCATCTGACTTCGCATGTAAGGGCCGGTCCAGGATGTGAAGGTGATGGACGGCCCGGGCTCTGGGATTGTGGTTTCGCTCTCAGAGTTACTTTGCGCCATCGCATTACTCAAAGAGAGAGTAGAAAACAGCGCAGCTATCATTATCCGACAGCCCCTGACCGCCTTTAGCCTATAGTACATCATCAAATTCCTCCCTAGTCGCTTCTAATTTTGTATAAGCGCTTTGTTTGGGTCGTCCTCCTGGTCAATTCCCAGCACATTCAGCAAGAATACATCAAATTCACCCTGATGATCAGCAATAATCAAAAATTGCGAAAGCTAAATACGACTATTACGCCAGACAGAGCGACAGATTTGGCAGAGCCACCAAGAAACAAGGCTTGCGGTTACAGGCTGTTTTCCAGAAGCCAGCGATACAGAGAAACCGGTTCCTGTTCATCGACCACAGTTAATTACGGACCTGATCTTGGGGCCTATCTCACCTTCGGCGAAAGAGCCTCAGGGGCGTGCGTGGGCGATGGAATGACGACGCCCAGGACATGGTGTGCCACATCGCACACGCGACGGATATCAACATCGCGGAGCTTTGAAGTCTTGATCAACATTCTCATGACAGCTGCATGATCGCCGCCGCCCACGGGAGTAGGCAAATATATCCTGCGCGCTTTGTGATTTGTATGTCGTTTGCTGTGTAACCGTTCAGGATGTCGATAGGGGCCAGTAACTCTGTGACTTGCTGGTTGAAGTCGCAAGCCATCAAGCACCGGCCGAGCAATTTGATACAATTTATCTTGCCCTCGACGCGCCTCCAGCGATGCTCGTCGTCTCAATTTTACCTGATGGCGCGACAGAGGTTTCTAGAGGCTCGCAGGGCCTCATTCCTTGCGCCGAGCCGTTTCAACGCTTCATTGTAGGCCAACCAGTTCGTCATTTTGACTTCGTGGGAGTAAAGCAGTTCATACCACACAGCTATCACCTTGGATTAATGCAGTGAATCCTCGAACCAAATTGTGCGGAAAAGTAGGTTTATTGGTCAAACAGAAAAAAATCTTTGCAGTTGAAACCTTGCTTTATTGGTCGGAGTGAGAGGATTCGAACCTCCGACCCCTGCCTCCCGAAGACAGTGCTCTACCAGGCTGAGCTACACTCCGACCGTGGCGGGTGATTTATACCTGAGGGTTTGGATGTGCAAGAGGAATTCTGGGTCTGGTTAGTGATTAGTAACAGGCTTTGGACAGGCTCAAAATCCCTGTGGTTAGCCCCATGTCAGATCAGGTGATCAGTGCGATAAAGTCGGATTTTTGTGCCGCCGTGATCCACTACCGGCCCTGCCGGAAGCAAAGGAAGGCGCGTGGCATGGGCCAGGGATGGGGTGCTTGTTACGATGCCAACGCGCCAGCCTTTGAAGCGTGACATCAGAACCTTGCCGAAACTCCCATACAAGGATCGCAGCCGTTTTTCATCGCCTATCCGGGCGCCATAAGGGGGGTTTACGATCACTAACCCCTCAGCCCCTGGCGGGGGCTTCAGATCGCTGACGGAGTGGCAATGAAATGTTGTATTGGTCGAAACACCGGCTTGTTCCGCGTTGGCTTTTGCGGCTTCGATCGCGCCTGCATTCCTGTCGGAGCCGAAGAACTGAACCTCGGGGGCAGGGGGTTCTGACCCGGCGCGCATGTCGGACCAGATGTCGGGATCAAAACTCCTTAGGCTTTCGAATGTAAAATTACGCGTGCGACCGGGAAGCAGGCCCAATGAGATCTCGGCAGCCTCGATGACGAAAGTGCCCGACCCGCACATGGGATCCAGCACCGGTTCGGTCCCGTGATAGCCACATTCGCGCAGGAACATGGCCGCCATTGTCTCGCGCATGGGGGCCTTGGCGACGGAAGTCTTGTGACCTCGCTTGTGCAGGGGCTCTCCGGAGGTGTCGATCGAGAATGTGCAGATGTCTTTCTCAATCCGCAAAAGCACGCGCAGGGCTGCATCTGTCGAGATTGGAGTCCCCAGTGTCTCGGCCAGCGCTCGTTCGATCCTTTGGCGCGCGGCACCCGCATGATAAATGCGCGATTTGCGGCTTGTCGCCTCGACTTTTACCGGCACTTCCGGGCGCAGGAAATCTGACCACGGAAATTTTCTGGCGCGTTTGTCCAGTTGTGCCAGATGGACAGCGGGAAAGCTGCCAATCCGAACCAGAACTTTATTTGCGCCCCGAAGGCAAAGGTTGGCACGCCATACTTCGGGCCACCCGCCCCGACAAACCACGCCACCGGCAATGACCTTAGCATCGGCGAATCCCTGTTCGGTGGCCTCGGCATGCAGCGGCGCCTCTAGTCCGGGCGTTGCTACCAGAAAAATTTCCAGATCGTTCGTTTGTTCCATCAAGGGTGCTTACACCGGACATGATCGGGGCGCGACAGGCAATTTCAGCGAAAGTGATACAAGAAAGTGAATACCGTGAGGGAATTTTGACGGTTACAGGTTTGCTTTTGATATCATCCCCGCGTAAAGGGGCCACAATCAGAGGGACGGCCGCGGATTTCAGTCGCAATTCGACGCTTTTGCGACGACTGCTTGGAATTCTCGCGTTATTGTCTGACACTAGATAGGTGTTGGCTCAGCCGGCACAGGTAAAGAGGCTTGGAAGACCGTAGCGACATGCAAACTTTCAAACTGAAAAAAGGGTTGGAGCTGCCGGTGCAAGGCGCACCGGAACAAACCATCCATCCGGGTCCAGAATTCAAGACTGTTGGGGTTTTGGGGGGCGATTACCTTGGCTTGAAACCGCGAATGCTGGTTCAGGAGGGGGATGACGTTCAACGTGGCACTCCGCTTTTCTGTCACAAGGACGCACCCGAGGCGATGATGGTCGCCCCGCTAAGTGGTAAGATCGTTGCCATCAACCGTGGTGCGCGCCGGGTTTTGCAAAGCGTTGTGATCGAGGTTGCGGATGCCAACGACACGGGTATCGATTTCTCGGGTGTTGGTGATGCGGACAGCGCCGAGGGTGTTACCGCCAAGCTATGCGCCGCGGGGCTGTGGACCGCTTTCCGTACGCGTCCCTATTCCAAGATGCCAGTTCCGGGCACTAAGCCAGCAGCGATTTTCGTCACCGCCATGGATAGCGAGCCACTGGCCGGAGATGCAGAACTCATCATCAATGACGCGGGCAAAGCATTTGCGGATGGTCTGGTAGCCGTATCCAAGCTGACCGAGGGCAAAACCTATTTGTGCCAGCAGGACGGTGCTTCAGTTCCGGGTAGCGATCTGCCAGACGTAGAGGCGGCGGCATTCTCTGGTCCGCATCCTGCGGGTTTGGCCGGAACCCACATCCATTTCCTCGAACCGCTTGCGGGCGAAAAGCAGGTCTGGACCATCGGGTATCAAGATGTCATCGCCATTGGCCGCCTGATGCAGACGGGCCATCTGGACCCTAATCTGGTGATCGCCCTGACTGGCCCGGGAGCCCGTCAGCCGCGCCTGATCCGTACGGTGATGGGAGCGTCGACCGAAGACCTGACCCGGGATGAGATTGATGTGGAGGGCACGGCACGGATCATTTCGGGCTCGATCCTATCTGGTCAGCATGCGGATGGCCCAACGGCTTATCTGGGGCGTTTTGCAAGGCAGATGACCATCATCCGTGAGGACCACGACCAGATTCCGATGGGTTGGATCCGCCCGATGCCTTCGAAATTTGCGGTTCAGCCGGTGCTGGGTTCTGCTTTCGCCAAAAAGCTGTACGCGCTCAGCTCGAATCTGAATGGGGGGCGCCGCGCCATGGTGCCCACGGGTACGTTCGAAGAGCTGATGCCGCAGGACTATCTGCCGACGCAACTGCTGCGGGCACTACTGGTGATGGACACCGATACTGCGCAAGCTCTGGGCGCGCTAGAGCTGGACGAAGAGGATCTGGGCCTTGTCGGCTTTGCCTGTCCGGCAAAATATGAATACGGGCTGGCGTTGCGCGACTGCCTGAACAAGATTGAAAAGGAGGGCTGATCCAAATGGGTTTGCGCAGCTTCTTCGATCGGATCGAGCCGAACTTTACCAAGGGCGGCAAGTACGAAAAGTATTTCCCCATCTACGAGATGGTCGAAAGCTTTATCTACACTCCGAAAACCGTGACCTCTGTGGCCCCGCATGCGCGGTCTTACGTGGATATGAAGCGGATCATGACCTATGTCGTGATCGCGACCATTCCCTGTATCCTTTGGGGGATGTGGAACACCGGCTATCAGGCCAACTCGGCCATCGCCAGCCTCGGGCCGGACTCTGCCACCGGTTGGCGCATCGCTCTGCTGCAGATGTTTGGTATCTCGCTGGACCCCAGCAGTGTCTTTGCAAATGTGATGCACGGGTTGATGTATTTTCTGCCTATCTACATCGTCACACTGGTCGCAGGCGGTATATTCGAGGTCATCTTTGCCACCGTGCGCGGCCATGAGGTGAACGAAGGTTTCCTTGTAACATCAATGCTTTACACTCTGATTATGCCGGCCACTACACCCTTGTGGCAGGTGGCTTTGGGCATTATCTTCGGTGTGGTGATCGGCAAAGAGGTATTTGGCGGCACCGGCAAGAACTTCCTTAACCCCGCGCTGGTTGGTCGTGCGTTTTTGTACTTCGCTTATCCTGCTCAGATGTCGGGTGACTCGGTTTGGACCCCGGTTGACGGGTTCTCGGGTGCAACCGCGCTGGCGGTGTCAGCGGCCGAGGGCGTACAGGCTCTTGCTGCCGAAGGGATCACATGGTCCAGCGCTTTTTACGGCACCATTCAGGGCAGCTTTGGCGAGACCTCGACCTTGGCCTGCTTGATTGGTATGGCCTTCCTGCTGATGACCAAGATTGCCAATTACCGCCTGATCGTTGGCTGTCTGGCCGGGACCATCGGATTTACTCTGCTGCTGAACCTGATCGGGTCGGATACCAACCCGATGTTCGCGATGCCGTGGTATTGGCATGTGGTTCTGGGTGGGTATGCATTTGGCCTGGCCTTCATGGTGACCGAACCGGTTTCCGCCAGCCACACCAACCTGGGCCGCTATATCTATGGCGCCTTGATCGGAGTGATGGTTGTGATGATACGCGTGATCAATCCGGCCTTCCCCGAAGGCATGATGCTGGCCATCCTGTTCGGCAATGTCTTTGCACCGCTGATCGACTATTTCGTCGTGCAGGCCAATATCAAACGGAGGGCGCGTCGCCATGTCTGATCCGCAACCTCAAGAACCCAAGGGCGCATTGGCTCGCTTTCTGGCCGCCTCGCCGGATTCGGTTGGCAAGACGATCTTCGTCGCCGTTGCTGTCTGTCTTGTTGCCTCGATGGTGGTCTCCGCCGCTGCGGTCAGCCTGCGCCCGGTGCAAGAAGCCAACGCGCTGAAGGACAAACAGGTTAACGTTTTGCAGGTGGCTGGTGTCTTCGAGCCGGGCATAGATGTGACCGAAGCCTTCGCTGCGTTCGAGCCGCATGTGCTCGAGCTTGCCACCGGCGAATTTGTCGACGATCAGTTCGATCCGGCAACCTTTGATGACCAGGCTGCTGCAAGTGATCCTGAACTCAGCGTAGCATTGGACACTGACCCGGCGGGTATTGGTCGTCAGGCCAAGTACCGAGTGATCTATCTGTTGCGCGATGATGCGGGCGATTTAGACAAAGTGATCCTGCCGCTGCATGGTTATGGCCTGTGGTCGACGCTCTATGGTTTTATCGCTCTAGAAAGTAACGGCAACGACATCTACGGCCTGCAGTTCTATCAGCATGGTGAGACCCCCGGCCTTGGCGCCGAGGTGGACAACCCGCGATGGAAAGGTCTGTGGAATGGCAAGAAATTGCGCGACGATGCAGGCGAGCTGCAGATTACCGTCGCCAAGTCGCAGCCCGCCGCCGGTCCCGATTTCTATGTCGACGCGCTTGCTGGGGCCACTCTGACCTCGGTTGGTGTCGATAACCTGGTGAAATTCTGGATGGGTGACGCGGGCTACGCCCGGTTCCTGGCCAAACTGCAAGCAGGAGAGTTTTGATGTCTCAGACCAAGAAAGAGATGCTGGTCGACCCGCTTGTCGACAATAACCCGATCACGCTGCAGGTCCTGGGCATCTGTTCCGCGCTGGCCGTGACTTCTTCGTTGCAGGTGGCCTTTGTAATGGCGCTGGCTGTGACCTTCGTGACCGCCTTCTCGTCGATGTTCATTTCGATGTTGCGCAACCAGATACCCGGCTCAATCCGGATCATCGTTCAGATGGTGATCATCGCGTCGCTGGTGATCCTGGTGGATCAGGTTCTCAAGGCCTATGCCTTCCAGATTTCGAAAACCCTGTCGGTTTTCGTTGGGCTGATTATCACAAACTGTATCGTGATGGGCCGTGCCGAGGCATTTGCGATGAAGAACCCCCCGATAGCATCTTTTATCGACGGTGTTGGCAACGGCATGGGCTATGGGCTGATCCTGCTGCTAGTCGGCTTTATCCGCGAGCTGTTGGGGGCCGGGTCGCTGTTCGGTGTCACCATCTTGCAGACTGTGAACAATGGCGGCTGGTACGTACCCAACGGTATGCTGCTGTTGCCACCTTCGGCGTTCTTCATCATCGGCCTGATCATCTGGGCCTTCCGTACATGGAAGCCGAACCAGGTCGAAGAACGCGAATACAAAATCCAGCAGGTAGAGGCGCACTGATGGAAGGGCTTATCTCACTGGCCGTAAAGGCCATCTTTGTCGAAAACCTTGCGCTCAGCTTCTTTCTTGGCATGTGTACCTTCATCGCCGTGTCCAAGAAGATCTCGACCGCGCTGGGTCTTGGGATCTCGGTCATGGTCGTGCAGGCGATCACCGTTCCCGCCAACAACCTGTTGCTGACCTATCTGCTGAAGCCGGGCGCGCTGGCCTGGGCCGGGTTCCCGGATGTGGACCTGACCTTCCTTGGCCTGATCTCGTATATCGGCGTGATAGCCGCGATGGTTCAGATCCTCGAGATGGTCTTGGACAAGTATTTCCCCCCGCTCTACAACGCGCTGGGTATTTTTCTGCCGCTGATCACGGTGAACTGCGCCATCCTGGGTGGCTCGCTGTTCATGGTCGAGCGGGATTATAACTTTGCCGAGGCCACGACCTATGGTCTGTCCTCCGGCTTTGGCTGGGCGCTGGCGATTACCGCTATGGCGGGGGTGCGCGAAAAGCTGAAATATTCGGACATTCCTGATGGCCTGCAGGGTCTGGGGATCACCTTTATCACCGCGGGTCTGATGGCGATGGCCTTCATGTCCTTCTCGGGCGTGAAACTGTAAGGGGGCGGCAATGGAAACCTTTAGCCTAGGCGTCGTTCTTTTCACGCTGATCGTTCTGGCGCTTGTCGCCCTTATCATGGCCGCCCGGTCGCGGTTGGTGTCGACAGGCAATGTCAACATCACCATCAATGGTGAGAAAACCGTGTCCGTGCCCGCCGGTGGCAAGCTGTTGCAAACCCTGGCAGCTGAGAAACTGTTCGTGCCATCGGCCTGTGGCGGCGGCGGGACCTGCGCACAATGCCGCGTACGCGTCCATTCCGGCGGTGGCTCGATCCTGCCGACCGAAGAAAGCCATATCACCAAGCGCGAGGCCGCTTGTGGCGACCGTCTGTCTTGTCAGGTTGCAGTTAAACAAGACATGGATATCGAGGTCCCCGAAGAGGTCTTTGGCGTCAAGAAATGGGAATGCACGGTTCGGTCGAACGAAAACGTTGCCACCTTTATCAAAGCGCTGACGCTGGACCTGCCCGAAGGTGAGGATGTGAATTTCCGCGCTGGTGGCTATATCCAGATCGAAGCCCCCGCCCATGCGCTGAAATACACTGATTTCGATGTCGAGGAGGAATATCGCGAAGATTGGGATCGCTTCAATCTGTGGCAATACGACTCGGTCGTTGCCGAACCCATCGAACGCGCCTATTCCATGGCCAACTATCCGGACGAAAAGGGCATGATCATGCTGAACGTCCGGGTTGCCTCACCGCCTCCGGGTTCCGAAGGGATACCGGCGGGCCAGATGTCGTCGTATATCTTCAACCTGAAACCGGGTGACAAGGTCACGATCTCGGGTCCATTCGGTGAATTCTTCGCCCGCGAGACCGGAAGAGAGATGGTGTTCATCGGTGGTGGTGCTGGTATGGCGCCCATGCGCAGCCATATTTTCGACCAGCTCAAACGGCTTGAGAATCGCGACCGTAAGATCACCTTCTGGTACGGTGCCCGGTCCAAGAAAGAGATGTTCTTTGTCGAGGATTTCGACAGCCTCGCGGAAGAGTTCGACAATTTCGAATGGCATGTCGCCCTGTCGGATGCCCAGCCCGAGGATGACTGGAAAGGCTATACCGGCTTTATCCATAACGTGCTGTTCGACGAATACCTCAAGAACCACCCGGCACCCGAGGATTGCGAGTTCTACATGTGCGGACCGCCGATCATGAACCAGTCGGTCATCAACATGCTGCTGGATCTGGGTGTGGACCGCGAAGATATCATGCTCGACGATTTCGGCGGGTAATCAGTTATCCGGCGCCCTGTGGCGCCGGTTTCATTTTAGGTCTTTTGGTTCGATTACAGGCGCAGGTCGCTTGCCTCGCGTGGCAGGCAGGATTTGATGTCGAAGACTACGCTGTTTTCTTTGCCATAGGCTCGAAACTGCAAAGGATCGAGTGCCCGATATTCCGCATGCGCGACGGCCAGGACGACCCCGTCATAGAGCCCTGGCTCAGGTTGGTCGATCAGGGCCAGGTCGTATTCTTCGTGCGCGGCTTTGGGGTCGGCATGAGGGTCGTGGACATCGACGCTGATGCCATAGCTTTGCAATTCTTCGATAATGTCGACGACACGGGTGTTGCGCAGGTCGGGGCAGTTTTCCTTGAACGTCAGGCCCATCACCAGAACACGGGCGGCGCCAACATTGATACCGCAACGGGTCATACGTTTGACCAGTTGCGACACCACATAGCTGCCCATCCTGTCATTCAGGCGCCGCCCTGCAAGGATGATCTGCGGGTGATGGCCCACGGCCTCGGCCTTGTGCGTCAGGTAGTAAGGATCCACGCCGATGCAATGCCCGCCGACCAGACCGGGGCGGAAGGGCAGGAAGTTCCATTTGGTTCCGGCTGCGCGCAGCACAGCCTCGGTATCGATGCCCATGCGACCGAAGATCATCGCCAACTCGTTCACCAGAGCGATATTCAGGTCGCGCTGGGTGTTTTCGATCACCTTCGCGGCCTCAGCCACGCGGATGCTTTCGGCCTTGTAGGTTCCAGCGGTGATGATCCGGGCATAGAGCGCGTCAACTAGATCAGCGACCTGCGGGGTTGAACCAGCGGTGACTTTGCAGATGTCCGCGATACGGTGGGTCTTGTCACCGGGGTTGATCCGCTCGGGGCTGTAGCCTGCAAAGAAATCCGTGTTGAAAGTCAGGCCCGAGGCGCGTTCCAGCACCGGAACGCAATCTTCTTCGGTTGCGCCGGGATAGACGGTGGATTCGTAGATCACCAAATCACCGGGTTTCAATACGTGGCCAACTGTTTCCGACGCAGCCAGAAGGGGGGCTAAATCAGGCTGCTTACCTGCGGTGATCGGCGTGGGGACGGTTACGACATAGGTATCGCAATCGGCAATCTCCGAGGGGTTGGTTGTGAATTTCAGGCCGCCCGCCGCGCTCAGGTCATGTGGCTCAACCTCATGCGTTGCATCTACGCCAGCGCGTAGTGCCTCGACCCGCGCCGCATTGATGTCAAATCCGATCACCTTGCCAATTTTGCCGAAGGCCACGGCCAGGGGCAGGCCGACATAACCCAGCCCGATCACAGCAATCTTTCGGGAATTGGGGTCGGTTTCAAGCATATGCGTCACTTACCATGATAGTCGCGGAACCATTCGACAAACTGGGCGATTCCATCTTTGAAATTTGTCTGCGGACGATAGCCGGTCAGCTTTTGCAGCAGATCACTATTCGCCCAAGTGGCAGGAACATCACCCATCTGCATAGGCATGTAATTGCGGATGGCTTTCTTGCCGATAGCTTCCTCAATGGCTTCGATAAAATCCATCAGCCGCACTTTGTCGCCATTGCCGATATTCACCACGCGCCAGGGCGCCGCCGGCGACAGGCTGTCACCTTCTTCAATCTCATCTGCGCTGTCCGGCCGCACCGGAGGGACGTCGATCAGCAGTCGGATACCGCGGACAAGGTCTTCGACATTGGTGAAATCCCGATACATGTCGCCGTGGTTATAGATATCGATCGGGCGGTCATCCAGGATGGCGTCCACAAATTTATAGAGCGCAAGATCGGGTCGCCCCCAGGTGCCATAGACGGTGAAGAACCGGAACATGGTCGTGGGCAGGTTCCACAAATGGGCATAGGAATGGCCCATCGCCTCATTTGCCTTTTTGGTCGCGGCGTAAATCGTGAGCGGCGTGTCGGCCTTTTCGACCTCGGTGAAGGGCATGACCTCGTTGGCGCCATAGACCGAGGATGTCGAGGCCATCAGAAGGTGATCCACCTTATGCTCGCGCGCGATTTCCATGACGTTGAACGTGCCGACCACGTTGGAATTGATATAGCTGCGCGGGTCCTCAAGGCTATAGCGGACACCAGCCTGCGCCGCGAGATGCACGATCACCTCGGGCTGGAACTCCTCAGCGACCTTTGCAAGCTGCTCGTAGTTTTCCAAAAGATCCTCGGTTGCGGAAAACCCAGGGGATTGCAAGAGCATCTGATGGCGGCGCTGCTTGAGCGAGACGTCGTAATAATCCGTCATCCCATCGTAGCCGTGAACCTGAAACCCCTCGGCCAGTAGTAGTTTTGCCAAGTGAAAACCGATGAACCCTGCTGTGCCTGTGACTAATACGCGCTTCATTTAACCCTCGACCCAAACCAAAACCGTTTGAAACATCAGGGATACTTTCAGCCCCTCAAGGTCAAGGGGATTTTCCTACAAACCGCGCCAATGGGGCAATCCAGAACCCGAATTCACTTGCGGATTGTTGTTGCCCGCCAGTCAGGGTAGGAAATTGCGATGGTGTGGGATTGGATCAAAACCAGGTGGAAAAAACCTCAGGCGGCACAGAATTCAGTTTCTGACATCGCGCCTGACCAGAGGTTTTATGCCGTGGGGGATATCCACGGGCGATTGGATCTGTTGCAGACTTTGCTGGCAAGGCTGGATCCAGATTGCCCCACAATCTTTGTCGGGGACTACATTGATCGTGGCAATTACAGCGCCCAGGTGCTGCACCAGTTACGGCACCTTAGCCGGGTCCGGGGCAATGATTTCATTTGCCTGCTGGGTAATCACGAGGAGATGCTGTTGCGGTTCACCGATGACCCAAAACGGGTCGGCAGGCTTTGGCTGCAAAACGGTGGCCTGCAAACGCTCGCCTCATTTGGAATTACCGGTGTGGATGAAGACACGGTTGGTGCGGATGCTGTCTCGGTGGCTGACAGATTGCGACGCGCAATGGGAGAAGATTTGCTGTCATGGCTGCACGACCGTCCCCTGACCTGGACCAGCGGCAATGTCACCGTGGTGCATGCAGGGCTGGACCCGGGCAAGCCATTGGATGAGCAGACACGCCAAGTCCGCCTGTGGGGCCATCCGAATTTCTCACGGCAGATGCGGGAAGATGGCCAGTGGGTTGTCCATGGTCATACGATCACGTCAGAGCCCCGCGCTGAGAATGGCGTTGTTTCGATCGACACCGGCGCCTTCTTCAGTGGCAGGTTGACCGCCACTGATATTCGCGCCGGCGAGGTCCGGTTCATCGCAACCAACGAGCAGCCGGAATAGCTGTCAACCGACGATCATCTGCTTCATGCGAAGGGCTTCATACTCCAGCTCTTTGAGGCGGAAATGCACGACATCACCGATCGTGATCACGCCACGAAGATGGCCATCGCTGAGGACGGGCATGTGGCGAAAGCGCCCCTCTGTCATGGTTTTCAGTACATCGTTCAACAGATCCTCGGGCGCGCAGGTCTGTACACTGCGGGTCATCAGATCTTCGACAGATTGGGGCAGGGTCTGGCCCGGAGTATCGGCCATACGGCGCACAATATCACGCTCGGACAGGATACCCTGAAGCGTACTGTTCTGATCTGTCACCACCACAGCGCCAATACGCTTTTCCTTGAGGATATTCACCACCGAATGAATTGTGTCTTTCGGGCGCACGGTAAAAACCGCGTCCCCTTTGCCAACAAGCAGCTTTTCGACTGTTGTCTGTGTATGAGAAAGGTTCGATTCAACCGACTGGCTATGCGAGGCAGCCGCGGCCTTGTCGCCGCGTGTCGGTGGCTGGTAAGAGCTTGGGGCCATGGGCAATCTCCTCTTGCTTTGCTTTTCACCTTACCGCAGCCATATGACCTGTATAGGGTACAAATGCCCTAACCGGGGAAAACTGCCAAAAACCAAGGAAATCCGGCCCGTTGTCCAACTTTTATCTGACCCCCCCTGTTGCCGCGCTGATATTTTTTGCGGTTGTCGTTTGTGGCCATAATTTTCGCATGACCTGGAAACAACAGGCTCCGGGATGGCAGAAGAAAGCATGGCTGTTCGGGGTGCCCGCCGGAATCGGTTTGTTGGCGCTAGGCTTCCTGCCGCTGAAAGCCTGATGCAGGTTTGACTCTGATTAGGGCCGCTGTCATATGCCGGGCACGCTTTTCCTCAGGAGGGACCCATATGCGTTTCTTGCCAGTCCTGGCTGTCGCCACACTTATTTCCGGCTGCTTGTTCGACAAAGAGCCCGAGGTGGTACGCCTGTCAGGCGAAACGATGGGGACGACCTTCAACATCACGGCCATCGGTGTCGATGTTGATGAAGAAGCGCTGGCGGGTGCGGTCGAACAGACACTGGCCGAAGTTAACGCAAAGATGTCGAACTGGGACCCGAATTCCGAGGTTTCGACCTTCTCGGACTCGGGCAGCACTGAACCTGTAGCCGTTTCGGATGAATTTGCGCTGGTGCTTGATGCCGCGAATGATGTGCACGAGAAATCCGGGGGTACATTCGACGTGACTCTCGGCCCGCTGATCGAGCTGTGGGGCTTTGGTCCGCGCAAACCGGAAGATCCGGTGCCCGCAGATGCTGACATCCAGGCGGCTTTGGGCAAGGTCGGACAGGCCAGATTGCTGCAACTGGATCGCGATGCCGGAACTTTGGCGAAGGCCGATGCCGGAGTCGGCATTAACCTGTCCGCCATTGCCAAGGGGTATGGCATCGACGCCGTGGCCGAAACGCTGCGCACGGCTGGGATTGAGGACTATATGGTCGAGATCGGCGGCGATCTGGTCACAAGAGGCGATAACGACAAGGGTGAAACTTGGCGGATCGGGATCGAAAAACCCCAGGCCGATGCGCAGAATCTGCAGTTGATCGTACAGCTTGATGATCTGGGTATGGCGACATCCGGCGATTACAAGAATTTCTTTGAACAAGATGGTGTGCGGTATTCGCATATCATTGACCCAACTACTGGCCGCCCGATCACGCATCGGACCACTTCGGTCACGGTACTGGCCGAAAATGCTATGATGGCAGATGCTTGGGCGACAGCGATGTTGGCCTTGGGTCAGGAAAAGGGTTTGAAACTTGCCGAGACGCATAAACTTGCCGTGTATTTCATCTCGCGGGATGTGACAGGCGGTGAGGATGCCTATATCACGGTACACAGCACAGCGTTCAAAGAGGCGTTGGGCACCAACTGACGGGTTGAGCTGAGATGAGCACTTTTATTCTGGCCTTCATTCTGCTGCTGATCATCATGGTTGGCATGTCGCTGGGTGTGATGTTGATGGGTAAGACCATCAAGGGCAGCTGCGGTGGCCTGAATGCGATCTCGGGGGCGGATAAATGTGTGGTCTGCCAAAAGGACGTGGACCCTAACAGCCCCTTGCGCGACAAGCTTCAGTGCAAACGCGCCCAAAAGATGCTTGAGCAGATGGAACGGCAAGCCTAATAACTTAGCGCTTCGTTTGGCGGTTGGAATTGGCTAAGCAGGTCCCTGAATAACGGGGGCGCAGATTTGGCCAAAGCAAGAAACATCCTGTTCATCATGTTCGACCAGCTGCGCTGGGACTATCTGAGCTGTTACGGGCATCCGCATCTGCACACCCCCAACATAGACCGCTTGGCTGCGCGTGGCGTGCGGTTCGACAGGGCCTATATTCAGTCTCCTATTTGCGGTTCCTCCCGTATGTCGACCTATACCGGGCGCTATGTGCATTCGCATGGGGCTTCTTGGAACGGTATCCCGCTGAAAGTGGGTGAGATGACCATGGGTGATCATCTGCGCAAGGCCGGGATGGACTGTTGGCTGGTGGGCAAAACCCATATGCGCGCGGATGCTGAAGGCATGGCGCGGCTGGGGCTGGAGCCGGACAGTCTGATTGGTGCGCGCGTGGCCGAATGCGGGTTCGACGTGTTCGAGCGTGATGACGGAATGCTGCCCGAAGGGCCGGATGGGTATTATGACCCGGACGGAGCCAAGGAATACAACAAATATCTATCGGCCAAAGGATATGACAGCGACAATCCCTGGCATGACTTCGCCAATTCAGGTCTCGACGCTGATGGCAATGTTCTGTCGGGCTGGTTTCTCAAGAACTCGTCCCAGCCGGCGAATATTGCCGAGGAAGATAGCGAAACGCCCTATCTGACCGGGCGCGGGATCGAATTCATGGAAACCCATGACGGCCCCTGGTGCTGCCACCTGAGCTTTATCAAACCGCATTGGCCCTATGTCGTGCCGGAACCCTATGCCTCAATGTACGGACCGGAACATATCCTGCCCGTGGTCCGGTCTGAGGCGGAACGCCGGAATGCCCATCCGGTGCTCCGGGCATTCATGGACACCAAGGTTGGCGAGGCGTTCTCGCGGCAGGATGTGCGCGACGCCGTGATCCCCGCTTATATGGGTCTGATCAAGCAGGCCGACGACCAAATGGGCCGGCTGTTCGCATGGCTGGAAAAGACGGGTCGGATGGAGGACACGATGATCGTGTTAACCTCGGACCACGGGGATTTTCTGGGCGATCACTGGATGGGTGAGAAGACCTTTTTCCAGGACGCATCGGTCAAGGTGCCGTTGATCATCTATGACCCATCCCCCGAGGCTGAGGCAACCCGTGGCACTGTCAGCGACGCGCTGGTCGAGTCCATCGACCTCGCCCCAACATTCTTGGACATAGCCGGAGGCGAAGCGTCGGGTCACATTCTGGAAGGTCACTCCTTGTTGCCGATCTTGTGTGGCCATCAGGTCGAGACACCTCGGGAAGTGGCAATCAGTGAGTATGACTATTCCGCCTCGCCCATGGCGGAAAAGCTGAATGCCTCGGTTCGGGATGCAGTGATGTTCATGGTGGCCAACAAGAATTGGAAGCTGATCCATTGCGAAGGCGGGCATCGGCCACTGCTGTTCGATCTTGAAAACGACCCGAATGAACTAACCGACCTTGGCAACAGTGCTGAACACGCGGATATCATCGCCAAGATGTATGACCATCTGTTCACTTGGGCGCGTCGCCCGTCGCAGCGCACAACACGTTCCGAACAGCAACTGATCGATATGCGCACCAATAGTCGGGGCAGAGGGGTGGTTATTGGAATCTATGACGAAAACGACGCACCACTGGAATTGACCGTGAAATACAGAGGCCGCAAAGCGCGCCCCTATCAGGACCATACCGGCAAGGAATAGCCTTTGTAACATGAATTCTGACCTGATCAGGGCAAAAGGCGGTTCACCCTGCGCGGGGCAGGCGATACAAGACCAACCAAGAGCAGCAAACCCGGAGAGCCGAAATGACCGCCCCGAAACCCGTCGTCCTGTGTATTCTTGATGGCTGGGGCCTGTCCGAGGACACCGAGGCCAATGCGCCTTACCTTGCCGACACGCCAACATTTGATGCGATCATGGCCAAGGGCCCACACGCCAAGCTGATCACCCATGGTCCGGATGTTGGTCTGCCAAGTGGTCAGATGGGCAATTCCGAAGTCGGTCACACAAATATTGGGGCTGGCCGCGTTGTTGCGATGGATTTGGGCCAGATTGATCTGGCGATTGAGGACGGTTCTTTCTTTGCCAACTCCGCGCTGCAGAACTTTATCGGTAAGGTAAAGGCTGCAGGTGGCACCGCACATCTGTTGGGGGTGGTCTCGGACGGGGGAGTGCATGGCCACCTGAACCATATCATTGCTGCGGCAAAGGCGATAACGGATTCTGGTGTGCCCGTAGCCTTGCACGCGGTTACGGATGGCCGGGATGTGGCCCCGAAATCAGCGCTGACCTATATCACAGAGCTTGAGGAGCGCTTGCCCGACGGCGCCCGTGTTGCCTCGGTCTGCGGGCGCTATTTTGCCATGGACCGCGACAACCGATGGGAACGTGTTAGCGAAGCCTATGGTGCAATGATCAAGGGGAAAGGGCGCAGCGCTGTTTCGGCGCGCAATGCCGTGGATCAGGCCTATCAGCAGTCGGAAACGGACGAGTTCATCGTTCCGACCGTCCTCGACGGCTATCACGGCATCAAAGACGGAGACGGGTTCTTCTGCCTCAACTTCCGCGCCGACCGGGCCCGCGAGATTCTGCGGGCGATTGGCGAACCCGGCTTTGATGATTTCGACACCGGCCCGCGCCCACAGCCTTCAGCCCTGCTGGGCATGGTCGAATATTCCGACGGGCACAGCGCTTATATGACCACTGTTTTCCCCAAACGTGACATCATCAATACACTGGGCGAATGGGTGGCAAAAAATGGGCTCAGCCAGTTCCGACTGGCCGAGACTGAGAAGTACCCGCATGTGACCTTCTTCCTCAATGGCGGCAAGGAAGTGCCTGAGGCGAACGAAGACCGCTTTATGCCTAAATCACCCAAAGTGGCGACCTACGACCTGCAACCCGAGATGTCATCGGCCGAAGTAACCGCAAAATTCGTCGAAGCCATCGGGGCGTGCTATGATCTGATCATAACCAACTATGCCAATCCGGATATGGTTGGGCATACCGGCGACCTGCAAGCGGCAATCCGCGCCTGTGAGGCTGTGGATCAAGGGCTGGCGCAAGTGGTCGCCGCGTTGGAAAAAGTGGGGGGCGCAATGATTGTAACGGCCGATCATGGAAATTGCGAGATGATGGTCGATCCCGAAACCGGCGGGCCGCATACAGCCCATACGCTGAACCCCGTGCCCGTGGCGTTAGTCGGGGGACCAGCAGGGGTATCCTTGCGGGATGGTCGCCTGTCCGATCTGGCGCCCACACTGCTGGAACTGATGGCGTTGGATCAGCCCCCTGAAATGACTGGAAAGAGCCTGCTTTCATGACGCTTCGTGCGCTGCTTCTGGCGATTTTCTTTGCATCCAGGGCGGTTGCCCAGACCGACCCCGCGACCGCTGCATTGAATGCAGCGCAGATGCTTGAGCAGGCATCAGTATGGTTGACCGAGGCCGAAAGCGCCCGCGACCGGGTCCGTGCCCTGACCGAAACCATACAGGCGTATGAGGCGGGCCTGTCGGCCATGCGGGATGGCCTACGACGGGCGGCAACACGCGAAGCCCAGTTAACAGCCGAGTTGCGCAGTCGGGAAAAGGACGTGGCACAGCTGTTGGGCGTATTACAAACGATCGAAACCACGGCGCCTCCGGTTCTGATGCTACACCCGTCAGGGCCGTTGGGCTCGGCCCGGGCCGGTATGATGCTGTCCGAGGTTACGCTAGGTCTGAACGCAAAAGCGCAGTCTCTTGCGCGTGATCTTCAAGAAGTGCGCACGCTGCGATTGTTGCAGCAAAGCGCCTCGGAAACCTTGGTCGAGGGCTTGACCGGCGTTCAGAATGCCCGCACCCAGCTCAGCACCGCCATCGCAGACCGAACGGATTTGCCGCGCCGCTTTGTCGAGGACCCGATCCGCACAGCGATCCTGATCTCATCGACTGAAACGCTTGACGGTTTTGCCAGCGGGCTTTCCCAGATCTCCGAAGGGCAAATCGCCGAAACGGATGCGGATATATCAAGTATCAAGGGTCAAATTGCGCTGCCGACGCAGGGCATCATCCTGCACCGGGCAAATGAAACCGATGCGGCCGGTGTCAAACGCCCTGGTATCGTATTGGGCACCCGACCGCGCGCAATAGTCACCTCGCCAACGGCGGCCACGATACGGTATCGCGGGCCACTACTGGAGTTGGGGAATCTGGTGATCCTCGAGCCGCAACCGGGGCTTCTATTTGTCTTTTCCGGGCTACAAGAGGTCTACGGAGAAGCCGGTCAGGTGATTCCCCGGGGGACGCCAGTCGGATTGATGCCTGCAGAATCGAAGGAAATCGGCGCAATTTTGTCAACAAGCAGTGATGGCACTGGAACTGACCGGTCAGAAACGCTCTATATAGAGGTAAGACAGGATAACAGCCCCGTGGACCCGGAATCGTGGTTTCGGACCGACAAGGATGGATAAACGAGTATGAAGAAATTTGTGATGGCCGGTTTGGCTGGAACTATTGCAGGCCTGATTGTAACGACGCAGATCGCCGGTCCGTTGCTTGCCCAAGAAGCCGAAAACAAGGCCAGTGTCTATGAACAGCTGGATCTGTTTGGCGATATTTTCGAACGCATCCGCGCGCAATATGTCGAAGAGGTTGAGCCCGAAGACCTGATTGAGGCGGCCATTGACGGTATGCTGACCTCGCTGGATCCGCATTCCAGCTATCTGTCGCCGGATGATGCCGAACAAATGCGGGTCCAGACCCGTGGCGAGTTTGGCGGTCTGGGTATCGAAGTCACGCAGGAAGAGGGCTTTGTCAAAGTTGTCTCGCCGATCGACGATACGCCTGCGGATGAGGCCGGGATCGAAGCCGGAGATTTCATCACCCATGTCGATGGCGAAAGCATACTGGGCCTGACCCTGGACAAAGCGGTCGATCTGATGCGCGGGCCGGTGGGCTCGGAAATCGTGATCACCGTTGTCCGCGAGGGTGAACAGGAACCTTTTGACGTGCCTATCATCCGCGACACAATCAAACTGACGGCAGTACGCGCGCGCACCGAAGGGACCAGTGTGGTTCTGCGTGTGACCACCTTTAACGACCAAACCTATCCCAACTTGCAGGAAGGTCTGGCCGAGCAGATCGAAGAGGCCGGAGGGATCGACAAGGTGAATGGTGTCGTTCTGGACCTGCGCAACAATCCCGGTGGTCTGCTGACACAGGCAATCAAGGTTTCGGACGCATTCCTAAACGAGGGTGAGATCGTATCAACCCGTGGCCGCGATCCAAGCGATGGTGAGCGTTTCAACGCAACAGTGGGTGATCTGGCAGAAGGAAAGCCGATTGTCGTGCTGATCAATGGCGGGTCCGCCTCGGCATCCGAGATTGTAGCCGGCGCGCTGCAGGATCATCGCCGCGCAATCGTTGTGGGAACCAAAAGTTTCGGCAAGGGCTCGGTCCAGACCGTTATGCCACTGCGGAGCGATGGTGCGATGCGTTTGACCACGTCGCGTTATTACACGCCATCGGGCCGTTCGATTCAGGCGCTTGGTGTCAGCCCCGACATCATCGTCGAACAACCCCGTCCAGCCCCGGAGACCGAGGAAGAAGAGGCCAATGGGAACACCCGTTCCGAGGCTGATCTGCGTGGCAGTCTGAACAATGACAGCCTGAGCGAGGATGAAATCCGCCAGATCGAAGAAGATAGGGCCAAGGCCGAAGCCACCGCCGAATTGCGGGAAGAGGATTACCAGCTGGCCTATGCCATCGACATCCTCAAGGGGCTGTCAGCCTTCAACCCGGACGGGCCATCGCAATAAAGAAGCCGGGCCGCCTGACAGGCGGCCCTTTTCCTGATGGGGCCGCTGCCGATCGAGGTAAGGTGGCTGATTAGAGCCCGATGCCACCTATGTTGTCTCCCAACCAACGTCCGCTCTGTGAAAAGCTAGTCAGAAAAACACATCTTGTTTCCATCCAGGTCTCGAACGTATGCAGAGAACTTTGGCCCGCGTTGGTTGGGGGCCCCCTCACAATCACCCCCGAGATCTGTGGCTAAAGCGTGCAGCCTTCTGACTTCTGCTTCGCCACCAACGCAAAATCCAACCATCGTTCCATTACCGTTAGTGGCCGGCAACGTGTCGAAGGGTTTGGCCACGGCGAAGGCAAAATCCTTTCCAAGCCAGTAAGTCATTCTTTCTGAAGGCGACATGCTTTGGAGACCCGATTGCGAAAACAGTGTGTCGTAGAAGGTTCTTGCAGCTGCCATGTCATTCGTTCCGACAACAAAGTAATTCATTTTCATCGATTTAGCTCCTGCAAGTGAGTGGCCTGCGTCAGGCATTGGTTTCAGTGACCCAAGCTATATCGACTAATGTGCCATTTTATGTCTTATTTGATTCATGGCACGGGCTAATACACACAACAGACTGAGGCGATTGGAATTGCTTGCGGTTCAACTCAAGCAAGATGCCCATTGTACGGTTAGAGACTTGGCGCAACAGCATGGTGTCAGCATGCGCACGATAGCCCGCGACCTTGTGCTTATGCGGGACCAAGGCATGCAGATAGACGCTGATCGCGGTCGTGGAGGAGGTGTGCGCCTCGACCGCAACTGGGGCGTTGGTCGCATGAACCTGACATACGCTGAGGCGGTCGATCTGCTAATCAGCATCGCTGTCGCAGAGCAGATGAAATCACCAATGTTGCTTGCGAACTTGGCATCGGTAAGGCGGCAGCTTGTGGCCTCGTTTTCACCCGAGAAACGCAACAAGGTGAACCAGCTCAAGTCCCGTATTCTCATAGGCGTCACGGCTTCGACTTATGTTCAAGCCAGCGCGAGCGCCCCACCAAAAAGGATTGTGCAAGCGGTTCATCAGGCTTTCGTCGATCAAAAGGTCTTGGAGCTGCAATATCAAAGAGAAGACGGTGTTATTTCCAACCGGCAAATTGAGCCTCAGTATCTCTTGTTGAAGTATCCCATTTGGTACGTCGTTGCGATCGACCGTCTGAGAAACGAACCAAGGACATTTCGGTGCGACCGGATGCTTGGGGCCTCAATGGGCGAAACGCGCTTCAAGCTGCTGCCGAAAGAAAAATTTCAACCCTCATTGGTAATTGATGATTCTTCGATGTGATCGGGTCATGGCCAACAGTAAGCGTACAATGACACCTGAATTATAGGCACGCACTTCGTCCGCCCTTCTACCGCCTACTGAGACCGGCGAAAGACTCGTTTTAGCATATCAAGCTCTGCTCGCATCAGGTCCAGTTCGGCGCGCAGGTCATCGGCGGCGGCGTTTCCTGCAATGATCGAGAACCCGCCCAGTTTAAGCCCTGAAACAGAATCTGAGATTACAAAACTATGGACCCCGTCAGACAGGGCCACATCAGGCACCTGTACACGAAGCTCCCACCCGGTGTCGGCTGGTGACAGGTGAACCTCATCCAGCGCGTCACCACGGTAGGACACGCTGATCTCGGGCTGCGTATCAGCCTGCAGGTGGCCCATCCAGGTGCCATTTTCCAGGCCCAGTGATGTGAGTATCAGATCGGTCATGGCTGGGTTCTCATAAATCGGCGCGATGGTGACGACAGACGGTCAGGTCCTGCAACACTATCCGGTTCATCCGAGGATTATCCAGAATGATATCCAGCCAGACTTTGTCCATGCGGCGTTCATTCAGTGGTAAATGTGCAAGATCAAAATCCACGCTGTTTGAAGGACCAGTGGGATCAAGTTTGCGCAGAACCTGTTCGGCGTTTGGGCCGTGTCGAATATTGAGCCGCGCGAACAATTCCTGTGGGCGTTCGGCCTCAATATGGCAATCGACTCGGATCAGATGCTGCTGCGTCAGCCCTTGCACAGCCTCTTGTGGAAGCTCGATAGAGAGAGAGAGAAATGATCCCTCGAACCCAAAAACCTCGACCGCCAAGCTGAACGGTGACAGATCATGCTTGCGCGTGTTCCTGATCTGGCGCGTGCTGATTTCCTGGCGCGGACAGTCGTGAAACAGCGTTGCCTCATCGTTGATACGTGCCTTACGCGGGGCCGAGGCGACACCGGGGCGGGGCTGAGGATAGCGCCACAGCTCGGGCCTCCAGCTCCAGTCGGTGCCCAACGGTTTCGGGAAATGGGTTGATCCCGCCACAGGCCGTGTAAGGCGGCTGTTGGCCTGAAGGATCAGCGCATCCAGCTCGGATCGCAAGCGACGTGCATCATCACGCTGCAGCCGCAATTCAGAAAGCACAGCTTCGGGCGCTGCCCGGGCGTCCCGCTGCCAGCGCGTAAGTGCTTTGCGGTGAATATAGCGATCCAGTAGCTTGCCCATGATCCCAATCTATTGCTCCACACATCTTTTGTCGGATATCCACCCGAGGATAAAGCCGATTTGCATCATAGCGTCGGTAAATTACCGAAAATGTGAACACGCTTTTGGCTAGGCAGCAAAGTTGTGACCTGTTACGGAGGGCGCCGTTCTTGCAATCGACCCGGTCAGTGCGTACCGTCTGACACCTGATTGCAGTGGACCATCCGTTACAACCCTATAGCAATATTTCCGAGGCAAAGACGGGGCATGGAACCCACTCTATTCGCATTCATCTGGAAGCATTCCAAGAAACAGCAACTGGTATTGTTGCTGCTGACATTGTTTTCTTTTCCCTTCCTCTATGCATCATTGGAGCTGCCCAAGCAGATCATTAACGATGCGATTGGTGCACCAGGCAGCTCGGTAACTTTCTTAGGAGTTACGGTGACGCAGGTGCAGTATTTGTTGATTCTGTGTCTGGCCTTTCTGGCGACGGTCATCGCCAGCGGTCTGATGAAAATGCGGATCAACACGATGAAAGGTGTGTTGGCCGAACGCATGTTACGCCGACTGAGGTACACGCTGATCCACCGAACTCTGCGGTTCCCGAAATCCTATTTTGCCACCACCAGTCAGGGCGAGTTGGTGTCGATGATCACGTCCGAGGCTGAACCGATGGGCGGCCTGATGGGAGATGCGATCGCACAACCTGTATTCCAGTTTGGTCAGATGATGACCATTGTGACGTTTCTGTTCATGCAAAGCGTGTGGTTTGGTCTTGCAAGTATTGCGCTGATTCCGCTGCAGGCTTGGTTGATTCCAAAATTGCAGCGCCAGATCAACCTGTTGAACAAAGACCGAATCCAGGAAGTTAGGCGCTTGAGCTCAGAAATCGGCGAAAGCGCAGCCGGGATCAGTGATCTGCGCACCAACGGAGGCTGGCGGCACAGATTGGCCCAGTTCAGCCATCGTTTGGGAACTTTGTTCGAGATCCGATTCAAGATCTATAACAAAAAGTTCTTCATGAAGTTTCTCAACAATCTGATCACTCAGATGACCCCGTTCCTGTTTTATTCGGTGGGCGGATACCTGGCGATCACGGGCGAGGTAACAGTGGGCGCGCTGGTGGCGGCCCTGGGAGCATATAAGGATCTTAGCGGACCTTGGAAGGATCTGCTGACCTATTACAATCAGGTTCAGGACATGTCGTTGCGGTGGGAAATCGTGACCGAACGCTTCGCACCCGACAACATGGTGCCCGAAGAGCTTTTCGAGGGCGAGCCTGATTCCATTCCGCATCTGACTGGCGAGATCAAGCTGCAGAATATTACCGTTCGGGATAACGATGGGAAAACTGTTCTCGAGGATATAGACCTCGTCATACCCAAAGGGGCCCGCGTGGCCATCAAATCCTCGAATGCGGCCGAAAGAGGGGCATTGGCTCAGCTGCTGACCCGCGAATTGCTGCCGGTTCAGGGCGACGTCACAATTGCCGGGCATGACATCCAATCCTTGCACCAATCCGTCATCGCGGCGCGGATCGGATATGCCTATTCTCGACCATATCTGTTTGATGGGTCGATTGGGGACAACTTGATGATGCCCCTGAAAACACGCCCTCAGCATGAAGCCGACGCCGCCAGGGCCCCTAGCCGCCGCCAGATCGAGGCCGCGCGAGCGGGGAACTCGGTGGATTCGCTGTCAGATGAATGGATTGATCCCGGTCTGGCCGGGCTCAACAACACTGACGACATCCAGGATTGGTGGTTCAAGCTGGTCGAGGCGATGGGAACGGATGAATTCATGTTCCGCCGCACCCTGCGCAGCCAGTTGAATCCGGATCAGCATCCCGAGTTTGTGCAAAATATCATCGACCTCCGTGGCCCCATCCATGACAAGTTGGTGGAAAAAGATCTGGACCGCTTTGTCTACCGGTTCGATCCGGACAGGTTCAACCCAACTGTGCCTTTGGGCGGCAACCTTCTTTATGCAGCACCGTCGCAGGAAATCTCGCCGGACATTCTGGCCGGCGATAATCGGTTCATGCAGATGCTGCGTACACATGAGCTTGATGACGACGCGCTGAGTATCTCAAGCGCTGTTCTAGAAACGCTGAACCATGCTTTTGGGCGGGACGGAACCGACCATCCGCTGTTCCTGCGCCTGGGCTTGAGCAAGGATATGTTCCACCGGCTGCTGGCGATCGAAGACAAGCGCAAGGCAAAAGGAGTGGACGAGCTGTCGCAGCGCGAACACGCCTTTCTTCTGACTGTTCCGTTCCTGCTGACCGCCGAACAGATAGGCCCTGATTTCCCGGATGAATACAAACAGAAGATTCTGAAAATCCGCACTGAACAGGGCGAAAGGCTACGTGGAAGCCTGCAGGAGATATTTGTACCGGTCACACCGGACACATACATCGCGCGTATGACGGTTATGGAAAATGCGCTTTTCGGGCGGGTGTCTGTGACGGCGGGAGCTCATGCTGACGAGATAGAGGATGTGGTTGCCGAAGTGATCAATGCCGCAGGTCTGCGCAGACAGGCAGCGGCCATCGTCTATGATCTGTCCGCAGGGCTGGGTGGGAACAATCTGACAACCGTCTTTCAGGAACGAATTGCCTTCTCGCGCGCCGGGATTAAACGGCCGGATTTGCTAATCCTGGATAAAGCGTTGGCCAGCCATGACTCTGAGAGCCGTTTACGCACCCGGTTGAAACTGCGCGAACTGCTGCCCGATTCCATCATGATTTTCATGGAGGACAGTTTCGCCCATCCCGAGGCCTATGATCTGTTTGTTGAAATCAAGGATGGCCGCATTGACGGTGTCTCGAAAACGCAGCTCGAACAAGAATCCGGCACCACCGCTGACCTCAGCCGCAAGCTGAAGATTATCTCATCAACTCCGCTTTTTGCCAATATCGACGGTCGCAACCAGAGATTGCTGGCGTTTTCGGCGCAGTGGTATGATGCTGCCGCTGGTCAGGTCATTTTCTCTCGTGGGCAGGCGCCGGATGCGGCCTATCTGTGCATTTCGGGTCATGCGAAGCTTATGTGGCACGAAGAAGACGGTTCGACTCGGTCCATATCTGTCATTGAACCCGGGCGCCTGATCGGTGACCTGTCTGTTATCACCGGTGAGACCAGACAGTTGGATCTTGTGGCAGGCGAAAACTGTTCATTCCTGCGGATTGGTGCAGTGGAACTGCGCGCGGTGATCGAAAGCGATGCAAGCGTTGCGGTTCAGTTGCTTGAAACAGTTGCCGGATACCTGACAACCATTTCGGAAAAGATCAACGCCACCAAAGCATCGACCTTGTTCTTCGATGATGAGGACCAGACCGAAAGTTCCCACCAGAATGTCTGAAATCCGCGCGCCCTCTTACGCCCCGCATGAGCAACTGGTCGCCGACGCACGCGACAAACCACAGCTGTGGCGCCTGCTGGCCGGCCTGGCAACAATCGTGGTCGTTGCAACCGTCTTCAATCTGATCCTGTTTGCAGTCGTAACCGTGGCCGGACCGCAGGAATGGGCCAGCGGGTTGATGAACGGCTCGACCCCGATCTCGATGGTGATCCTGCTGTCAAGCTTTGGGTTTGTCACATTTGGTGTGTGGACCGCAGCGCGACAGTTTCAGAAGCGGTCCCTGGGTTCTATTTTAGGGACTCGGGGCAAAGCGGCCAGACAGTTCTGGCTTGTGCTGCGCGCCCTGATGGTGCTTGGCGTGGTTCTCGTAACCGTGCCGCACGTCATTTTGGGCGCGCCGCTTGTTCAAAACCTGTCCTTTTCGGTTTGGCTGGTATTCCTGCCTCTGTCGCTATTGGCTGTGTTTGTCCAAATCAGTGCAGAGGAGCTGCTTTTCCGCGGATATATGCAGCAAAGCCTGGCGGCGCGATTTCGTTCTCCGATCATCTGGATGGGGGTACCGTCGCTTCTATTCGCGGTGGGGCACTATTCGCCCGATGCGGCGGGCGGCAATGCAGAGTTGCTGGTGCTGTGGACTGGTCTGTTTGGACTTTTGGCTGCGGATTTGACCGCGCGGGCGGGAACCCTGGGCCCGGCCATAGCGCTGCATTTTTTCAACAATGTCATAGCGCTCTTGTTTGTCTCGCTACCTGACACCCTCAGCGGTCTTGCCTTATTTGTACTGCCCTTTGATATGACCGATACTCTGACATTGCGGCAATGGTTATATGTGGATTTTGCCGTGATGATTGTCAGCTGGTTTATCGCGCGCCTTGCGCTCAGGCGCTGATTGCAATTCTTTCCGTAGCGTCTTATGTGACGTCAACGCCGTACTAGCAAGGTTCCGACATGAACTGGATCACAAACTACGTCCGTCCCCGGATTAATTCGATCTTCTCACGCCGGGAAGTCCCCGAAAACCTTTGGCACAAGTGTGACGAATGCGGCACGATGCTGTTCCACCGCGAATTGGCGGAAAACCAGAATGTCTGCACCCAATGTGATCATCATATGGCGATCACACCGCGCGACCGGTTCGGGCACCTGTTTGACGGTGGTATATTTACCGAGGTCGATGTTCCCGCTCCCAAAGATGATCCGCTACAGTTCCGGGACCAGAAGAGATACCCCGACCGGATGAAAGCAGCGCAGAAGAAAACTGGCGAGCAAGAGGCGATGCTGGTCGCCAAAGGTGATATCGGACGTACGCCGGTCGTGGCAGCGGCCCAGGATTTCTCGTTCATGGGCGGCTCGATGGGTATGTATGTCGGCAATGCCATCATTGCGGCCGCGCAAGAGGCAGTGAAGTTGAAACGCCCGCTGATCCTGTTCTCGGCAGCGGGTGGCGCGCGAATGCAGGAAGGCATCCTGAGCTTGATGCAGATGCCGCGAACCACCGTGGCGGTTGAGATGCTGAAAGAGGCCAAACTGCCCTATATCGTTGTACTCACCCATCCTACCACCGGAGGCGTGACCGCTTCTTATGCGATGCTGGGCGACGTCCATATCTCGGAACCCAATGCGCTAATCTGCTTTGCAGGCCCGCGCGTGATCGAACAGACCATTCGGGAAAAGCTGCCCGAAGGATTTCAGCGCGCAGAATACCTGCTGGACCACGGAATGCTGGACCGGGTAACGAAGCGTACCGAAATGCGTGACGAATTGATCACGATTACCCGCATGCTGATGAATCAGCCTCCTGCGGTCAAAGGTGATTTGCCCGCGCCCACCCCCGAAGCCCCAGAGAAAGACGCGGATCAGGAATGACTTCGCCATCGTCAGACGTCATCCTTGATCGGATGATGGCGCTGCATCCCAAGATCATTGACCTGACGTTGGATCGGGTGTGGCGTTTGCTTGCCGCACTGGAAAGCCCTCAGACCAAATTGCCTCCGGTCGTTCATATCGCAGGGACAAATGGCAAGGGGTCTACGCAGGCTATGATCCGCGCCGGTATGGAAGGGGCGGGGAAAACGGTTCACGCCTATACCTCTCCGCATCTTGCCCGGTTTCACGAGCGTATTCGGCTGGCAGGTGAGTTGATTTCGGAAGCCGAACTGACAAACGTCCTTGATGAGTGCTATGCCGCCAATGGTGGTGAGAACATCACCTATTTCGAGATTACGACCTGTGCGGCCCTGCTGGCCTTTGCCCGCAAACAGGCTGATTATACCTTGCTTGAGGTCGGCCTTGGCGGGCGCCTGGATGCAACAAACGTGGTGCACGAACCCGCCGTGACGGTTATCACGCCGGTTTCCATCGACCATGAACAGTTTCTAGGCGACACGTTGGGCAAGATCGCTGCCGAAAAAGCCGGGATCATCAAGCCGGGCGTCCCTTGTATCGTCGGCCCACAGCAGGACGAAGCGCTTGAGGTCATCGAATATACAGCGGCCCGTCTGGGCGCCCCATTGCTGGTACACGGTCAGCACTGGCATGTGACCGAGGAAAACGGACGTCTTGTGTATCAGGACGAAATCGGGCTGCGGGATCTGCCGCTGCCCAACCTGCTTGGCGCACATCAAATTCAGAATGCGGGTGCGGCAATAGCGGTATTGCGCCATCTTGAACTTGGTGATCAGGCCTATGAGGCCGCCGTTACCAAGGCCGAGTGGCCAGCACGGATGCAGCGTCTGAAATCCGGCCCGCTTGTTGAACAGGCCGCACAGGCCGAGCTGTGGCTGGATGGTGGGCACAATGCCGCCGCGGGAATTGCGCTTGCTGAAGTGCTGAGAAAATTACCGCAATCTCCGACACATTTGATCTGCGGAATGCTCAACACCAAAGATGTTACAGGCTATCTTGCACCGCTTGCCACGCAGGCTCAAAGCCTGACCGCAGTGTCGATACCGGGTGAGGCCGCAACGCTTAGCGCTGAAGATACGGCGCAGGCTGCTGACCAGGTTGGCTTGAAAGCCGACACAGCAGAGAGTGTATCCGCGGCCCTGCAGAAAATCACAGACCAAGACCCTCAGGCCCGTATCCTGATTTGCGGATCACTCTATTTGGCGGGCAACATCCTACGCGAAAACGGATAAGTCTTCACCTGGCTGAAATACCTTGGGGGAGGCGCGCAAAACGTGACGGGGCAGCGCCCCTATGCCCCCCAATCCTCGGCCTGCATCTCGCGCAGTCGCGAGGCAGTGCGTTCGAACTCGAACGTCCCTTCACCCTCGACATACAACATCTCGGGCTCTGCGGCCGCCGAACAGATCAGGCGAACCCGCGCCTCATACAAGGCGTCAATCAACGTCACAAAGCGCTTGGCCTCATTGAAATTATTCCGGGACAGGCGCGGGATGTCCTCCAGAACCAGGACTTTGACCGCCTCGGCAACGGCCAGATAATCTGCAGGGCCCAGCATCCGTCCGCACAGATCATAGAAGCTTGCTCGGGCTATCCCGTTCCGAAAGGCCGGCAATTCGACAGCACGGCCATTTACCTGCAACACCAGCGGTTCCGCCGCACCGCCCGCGAGATCGTTCCAGACGGATCGGATATTCTGTCGAGCCTCGGGGCCGATCGGCGTGAAATAGACTGGCGCACCTTCAAGACGGTTCTGTCGGTAATCAGTGGGCGAGACCAGCTCCCATATCTGAAGCTGTTCCTTGATATGCGCGATGAATGGCAAAAAGAGCTGGCGGTTCAAGCCGTTCTTGTACAATTCGTCCGGGTGCCGGTTGGATGTGGTGATGACCACGACCCCGCCAGCATGCAAAAGATCAAACAACCGCCCGACGATCATCGCATCGGTGATATCGGTGATCTGCATCTCGTCAAAAGCCAGCAGTTTTACGGATTTGACAACCGAGTCCGCGACCGGTGCAAGCGCATCCTCAACTCCGTCCTTACGAGCTTTGTGCATCCCCGCGTGGATTTCCTGCATGAAAGCATGAAAATGGACGCGACGGGCAGGGATGTCGCCAAGCGCGTCGACAAACATATCCATCAACATCGACTTGCCACGACCAACTCCGCCCCAAAGATAAAGTCCCTGGGGCGGCGGGGGTGCCTTGCGAAAGAAACCACGCTTGACCGGGGTAGCCAAGGCCGCGCGAATGCGTTCGAAATGCGGAAGGACAGCCTCTTGCGCATCGTCCCGCGTCAAAGTGCCATCGGCGATGCGTGCCTCGTAAATCGATATCAAATCTGACATATCCCGAGGGATACCTTCACCTCAGGGCGTTGAAAAGAAGGCATTTGGAAGATGCATCAATTTTGCTTATCCGCGGCGTCAAAACTCCTGAATTGACCACGGTACAAATTTGCGTACCGTCGCGGCTCTGCCATCCCGAGGATTCAATGCCCCAACACGCGCGCCTGCTAAACCCGATCTTGATCGTCGGCTGCATAATTATCGCAGTCAGTTTTGCAGTGCGGGCATCCTTTGGCGTATTCCAGATCCCTATTGCGACTGAATTCGGCTGGCTGCGCTCCGATTTTTCGATGGCGATTGCGATCCAGAACCTCGCTTGGGGAATTGGACAACCCATTTTTGCCGCCATCGCCGAGAAGGTGGGGGATCGCCGTGCGATTGTGCTCGGGGCATTGACCTATGCAGCGGGCATGGTGTTGTCGGCGTGGTCCGTTACCCCGTTCGAGCATCAGATGTACGCCTGGCTTGTGGGCTTTGGGATTGCCGGCACGGGGTTTGGTGTCGTGCTTGCCGTAGTTGGGCGGGCGTCCTCTGATCATAACCGCTCTATGTCTCTGGCCGTCGTGACAGCGGCAGGAAGCTTTGGCCAGGTTTTGGGTGCTCCAACGGCGGAATGGCTTTTGTCTTTTATGCCCTGGCAACAGGTTTTCATCGTGTTTGCCGTTGCCATCCTGGCACTGGTCATGACTCTGCCCTTCATGCGCGCCCCCCAAGCCGCAACCAAAGCCGAAATCGAAGAAAGCATGGGGCAAATTCTGGGCAAGGCCTTCCGGGACCCGTCTTATACCCTGATTTTCCTGGGATTTTTCAGCTGTGGTTATCAGCTTGGCTTTATCACAGCGCATTTTCCCGCTTTCGTTACCGAAATGTGCGGCCCGATTCAGCCGGGTGGAATACTGGATTCCATTGGTATAACGACAACTTCCGCATTAGGGGCTGTGTCGATTTCATTGATCGGGTTGGCCAATATCGGAGGGACATTGCTGGCGGGGTGGGCCGGAATGCACTTTCCCAAGAAATACCTTCTGGCCTCTATTTATGCCGCCCGCACGCTTACAGCGGCGGCTTTCATAATCCTGCCAATCACGCCATTCACGGTCGTTGTATTCTCATTGGTCATGGGTTCGCTCTGGCTGGCAACGGTTCCACTGACCTCGGGGCTTGTCGCACATTTGTACGGGTTGCGCTACATGGGTACGCTTTACGGCATCATCTTCTTCAGCCATCAGGTCGGCAGTTTTCTTGGCGTCTGGCTTGGCGGCCGCATGTATGACCAGTACGGAGATTACACCTTTGTCTGGTGGATCGGCGTGGCCATCGGCGCCTTCAGCGCCATCGTTCACCTTCCCATCCGCGAGAACCGGCCGCTCTCCGTCGCAGCCTGATTTAGCGGGCCTCTTCGCGGGTCAAAAGCCCCTCTGCCACCAACCGGTCTGCCCATCCTTGCGGGCCCTCAAAATGATGCGTTTGCCAGCCTCGCGCCTGCGCCGTTTCGATATTGTCGATCCGGTCGTCGGTGAACAACAACGCCTCAGGCGCCAGACCACAATCGGCTTCGACCATCTCGTAAATCGGGACATGCGGTTTCACGGTCTGCATGCGACCCGAAACATACAGCCGGTCAAACTCGTTGAGGAATGGATAGACCGTGGTTGCATACTCAAAATTCTGCACCCCGAAATTTGTCAGCGCAAAGACCGAGATGCCTTTGGCGCGCAGCGCACGTTGCAACCGTACCGAGTGGGGGATTTCGGGCGTGGCCAATTCGATCCATTTGTCGTGCCACATCCGGATTTCATCCCGCCATTCGGGATATTTATCAGCCCAGCCATAGATGGTGTCAGTGAAATGTTGCCCCTGATCAACAAGATCATTCATTCCATGCAGGTCAACCTCGGCAAACATGGCCCGGCGACGGTCTTCACCAATAACCGCGTCGTAGTACCGTTCTGGCTGCCATTCTATCAGGACATTCCCGATGTCGAAAACCACCGCTTCTATTGGCATGAATAATCCTTCTTAGAATCTCTGCTGGGGCTGACTGAATCAATCCTTGCTGCGCTTTTCAAGACAGGAACTGCAGCGCGCAGCGCTGCCCGGCCCAACCGGAGGGGACGCAACTCTGATGCGTCTGAGACGGGCGGGAAGGTCACGCCCTTAGTGCCGCCCGCAATTCCCGTTCCAACGCATCCAAAAACCGGGACCTATCGGCCTTGCCAAAAGGCTTGCCACCGCCGCCCGCGCCCAGAGGGTTTGCCGAACGCAGGTCTGCCATCAGGTCGCGCATCGCCAGTTGCTGACCAATATTGGCGGCGGTAAAGGCCTCGCCGTTGTGACGTAATACACGCGCACCTGCTTCAACACATTTTGCGGCTAAAGGAATGTCAGAGGTCACAACCACGTCCCCTGTACCACAACGCTCTGCGATCCATTTATCGGCCTCATCCGCACCTGCGGACACGATCACAACCTGTACCAGAGGATTGGCCGAAGGCCTCAGGCCACCGTTCGATACCAGAGCCATCGGAATCTTATGTCGGGTCGCTACACGCTCGGCCTCGGCCTTCACTGGACAGGCATCTGCGTCTATGTACAGGGTTGTCACGCTTTCTTTGCCTGTTTCTCGGCAGGCTTCTTCTTGACCTTGAATTCCTCGGGGATGGGCATCCGATTGAACGCATCCAGACCAGCAATCTTATAGGCCTCGGCCAAGGTCGGGTAGTTGAATGTGTTTTGAACGAAATAATCCACTGTCCCTTTCAGGTTCAATACAGCCTGCGCGATATGGATCAGCTCAGTCGCGCCTTCGCCTACGATCTGCACACCAAGAACCCGGCGGGTTTTCAGTGAAAACAGCATCTTCAGCATGCCATGTTCCAACCCCATGATATGCCCGCGAGAAGTTTCGCGGAATCGCGCGACGCCGACCTCGTAAGGGATATCGCGCTCCTGTAACTCTTCTTCGGACATGCCGCAGGTGGATATCTCGGGCACCGAATAGATGCCGTAAGGGTACCAGGGGCTTTCCGGCAGGGTCGGGGTCTCCAACGCGTGACATGCCGCCACGCGCCCCTGCTGCAGCGAGGTTGATGCCAGCGAGGGATGTCCGATTACATCTCCGGTCGCATAGATATGCGGTACCGCTGTCTGATAGGTCTTGCGATCGACTTCAATCCGGTTGCGGTGATCGGTTGTCAGCCCGACCGCATCCAGATTCAACGCCGAGGTCGCGCCCATCCGCCCGGCGGCAAACAGCAACATCTCGGCCCGGACATGCCGTCCATTCTCGAGCGTCACTTCTACGTGGCTACCTCCATCTTCGATCTTTTCAACGGCAGAGCCCAGTCGCAAATCCACACCGTTTTCGCGGATTTGGTGGGTAAAGTCGTGGATCAGCCGGCTGTCGATGAAATCCAGAAACGTCTCACGGGGTTCAATCAGGGTGACACGTACATCAAGCGCGGAAAACATCGTAGCATATTCCACACCGATTACACCGGCCCCGATCACGCATAGCGAGCGCGGTATCTCGACCATCTCCAGAAAATCATCGCCATCGACGATGGTCTTCCCGTTGAAGGGCACATAATCGGGACGATAGGTCTTGGTTCCGGTGGCGATCAGGAACTTTGCGGCGGACAGACGTGTGGTTTCGCCTGCGTCGGTTGCAACCTCAATCTCGTGGGGACCGACAAATCTTGCCAGACCATTTAAGGTTTCCACGTGGTTCCGATTGAACTGATGTTCCAGCACGTCGACCTCATGGTCCAGCGTCATGTGCAACCGAGCCTTGAGGTCTTCGGCCCGGATCTGATCCTTTACCCGGTACGAGCGCCCGTAAAAGCTGCGCTCGCGCCAGCCAGACAGGTTCAACACTGTCTCGCGGAGGGTTTTTGACGGGATGGTCCCGGTATGGACCGAGACCCCACCCAACCGATCCTTGCGGTCGATAACCAGCACCCGGCGTTTCAACTTGCCTGCCTGAATCGCCGCCGAACGACCGGAAGGGCCGGACCCGACAATGATCAGGTCATAGTCGTATTTGCTCATGCCTCAGTCTCCATACAGTGCTTCGGCGTGGAAAGTGATGTGGTCTTCCATGAAGGTCGACACAAAGAAGTAAGAATGGTCATAGCCGGGCTGCAGACGGAAAACTGCCTGTTGGCGACGTTCGGCTATCGCCTGGGCCAGCGCCTCGGGGCGCAACAGGTCGATGAACTGGTCATTGTCGCCGGTGTCGATCAGGACAGGGCCGTCGAAACCGGTGTTCTTCATCATCAGCGATGCGTCGTGCTTGGCCCATTGGGCCGCGTCATCGCCCAGATATGCCTTCAGTTGTTTGCGGCCCCAATCGGCGCTTGTTGGGTTTGAAATTGGTGCAAATGCCGAAACCGATCGGAACCGACCCGGTAGGTTCATTGCCAATGTCAGGGCGCCATGGCCGCCCATGGAATGGCCGGTAATGGCCTGGCGGTCTGCGTCGATTGCAAAGGTTTCAACCAGCAGAGCGGGCAATTCCTCGGCCACATAGTCCCACATGTTGAAGTGCGGTGCCCAGGGTGATTGCGTGGCATTCACATAAAACCCCGCGCCCTGGCCCAGATCGTAGTCCTCGTGATCGGCGACGCCTTCGCCGCGCGGGGATGTGTCAGGGAAAACAAGGGCGATACCCTGTTCCGCGGCCCAGGCCTGCGCCCCGGCCTTGGTCATGGCGTTTTCATGGGTGCAGGTCAGGCCAGACAGATACCATAGAACCGGAACCGGGCCGTCCTTTGCCTCGGCGGGCAGGAACAGTCCAAAAGTCATGTCGCATTGGCAGGCAGCCGAGGCGTGGCGATAGACGCCCTGGACGCCTCCGAAACAAGCGTTTTCCGAAAGGGTTTCCATTTGGTTCCGTCCTTACGTTAGGTTCGCGCCATGGCTATCGTTACTCGGTCCGTGCGTAAAGTCTGTGTTCCTGCGGCCAGCGAGTATTTTTCCCTATCTGTGGCTTAGAATGTTCCGGCTATGGCAATCACCAGCGGCAGTGTCAGGATGCTGACCACGGTGGACAAGAGAATTGCGGCCGAAGCCCGATGGGGTGCGACCCCGTAATAGGCCGCCAGCATATAGACATTCCCAGCGACAGGCAGTGCTGCCGCTGCAATGGCAACCGAAGCCGAGAAGCTTTCCGCCGGGATCAGCCAGATTACGAAAACAGCAACGCAGAGCGGATGAATGATCAGTTTGCAAAAACTCAGCCAGGCAGCGATCTGAACACGCTCGGCGGATTTGCTGGCGAGCGATGCCCCTATCGCAAACAAGGCTCCCGGAGTGGCTGCCCCGCCCAGGATTGTCAGAAAATCGTTCAGTGGAACGGGCACGGGAATTTGGAAGGCTGACCACAAAAGCCCCGCTGAAATAGATACGATCATCGGGTTTTTGAGCAAACCGAGGCCAATCAACCTAAATGTTGCCGGCGTCAGCCGCCCATCGCGTCCGGCATTGATCAAAATCACGATCAGCGAGGAAAACACCACAAGGTCGACAGTCAATACCAGCATGACCGGGCCGATTGCTGCTTCGGTGAACAAAAGCGCAAGCATCGGCAGCCCCAGAAAGCCCACATTGCCGATCGCAGCGCATTGGGCCTCGACGGCCGAGGTTGGTATGTCAAGGCCGCGCATCCACGCGATCAGACTGGCCAGAGCATAAACCGTAAGCGTTCCCAGCAGATAGCCCGCGACCAATCTGCCGTCGAATATCTCGGCAAAGGGCAGGGTGGCGGCAAAGCGGAACAACATTGCCGAAAGCGCGAAATAGAACACGAATTTCGTCAGATAGGCCGTGGCTTCTTCCGAAAAGAACCGACTGCGCCCAGCCCAATACCCCAGGCCAATAATCGCAAAGAACGGCAGCGTACGCAGAAAAATATCAGCCATGGCCAGAGTGTTAGCACGGTTTTCTCTGGCGGCAACCCCTGGCCAATCAGGCCCCGCCGAACGACCTTCGCGGACTGACCTAACGGAAAAATTACCATAATCCCGCCTGCCCATGGCCGAAATCCTATGCGAATCGTTGTATCTGAACTGATCAGTTTATAGATTCGACGAATTCACCCCTGAAGGAGAGCGCATGTCCGAAGCAACTGCCATTTTGCGAACAGGCCGAAAATTTGATCAGGTCCTGCAAGGAGCCCGATCAGTGTTCATGGCAGATGGTTTCGAAGGAGCTAGTGTAGATGACATTGCGCGCGCGGCGGGTGTTTCCAAGGCGACTTTGTACAGCTATTTCCCGGACAAGCGTCTTCTTTTCATGGAGGTCGCCCAGAACGAATGCTGCCGTATGGCCGAGAATGTCGTTTCGATGGTTGACGATACAAAACCCGCACGCGAGGTGCTGACCATCGCTGCGACCCAGCTGGCCGCATTTCTGGTGTCGGATTTTGCGCAGCAGGTGTTCCGCATCTGCGTGGCCGAGCAAGATCGGTTCCCCGAACTTGGCCGCGCCTTCTATGAGGCGGGGCCGCAAAATGGCACCCGGCAACTTGCAGAATATCTGCAAAAAGCGGTGAATAAAGGCGAATTGGTTATCGAGGACCTTCAATTTGCCGCTGAACAGTTTTCGGAATTGTGCAAGGTCCGCCTTTGGCCCCGATCCACATTCGGCATTCAAAGCAGCTTTTCAGAGGCTGAGATTGAAGAGGTCGCGCTGCAGGCTGTTGACATGTTCATGGCCCGTTACGGCGCCTGACATTTGGGTCGGATCGACTCGATTCAAGATATGGATGTGGAGGTCGATCCCTGAAGCCCGCGGCATTTAGGATTGATGGCATTCAAGAGTTCGGACGCTCCTGCCCGGTGGCTTCGCCACTGCTTGGCTCTAATCGCCAAAGAACCGAAATCAGTTAGAAAACAGGCTCGACCAGGCAAATCATAACGCTGTACCTGCCCTCTTTTTTACTTCCTGATCGCTGGGCGGTGAACTCAGTTGACAATGGATTTTGTATTTTGGATACATTGGGCAGGGATTTCGCTGCGGTGACAGTCATCAAAGATTGTTCTGACTAGAAATTAGAACAACGCGAAAATCTGAAGAAAAAACATTTCTGGGAGAAACTCATGAAACTTAGATTGATGGCCGCAACTGCAGCGATTGCGTTGTCCAGTGCTGCGGCCCAAGCAAATACTTTGGTATATTGCTCGGAAGGATCACCCGAAGGCTTTGACCCGGCGCTATTTACCGCAGGGACAACCTTTGATGCCTCGTCACACCCGATTTACAACCGTCTGCTCGAGTTTGAGACCGGTACTACCAATGTTATCCCCGGTCTGGCGGAAAGCGTTGAGGCCAGCGATGATGGTCTGGAATATACCTTCAAATTGCGTCAGGGCGTCAAATTCCATTCGAATGACGAATTCACGCCGACGCGTGATTTCAATGCTGATGACGTGATCTTCTCGTTCATGCGCCAGAAGGATGAAGGCCATGCCTATAATCAGGTATCTGGTGGTACCTGGGAATATTTCCAGGGCATGGGTATGCCGGACCTGGTCGAGTCGATTGAAAAAGTCGACGACTACACAGTGAAGTTCACCCTGTCCAAGCCTGAAGCGCCTTTTGTGGCCAACATGGCGATGGACTTTGCCTCGATCCTGTCTGCGGAATATGCGGATGCGATGATGGCCGCGGGTACGCCTGAGAAGCTGAACACAGCACCGATCGGGACTGGTCCGTTCTCGTTTGTAGCCTACCAGAAAGACGCGGTGATCCGCTATGCGCAGAATGCTGACTACTGGAAGGCCCCTGCGGATGTGGAGAACCTGATCTTCGCGATCACGCCGGATGCATCGGTTCGCTATCAAAAGCTGAAAGCGGGCGAATGTCATATCATGCCTTATCCGAACCCGGCCGACATTCAGGCGATGCAGGACGATGCAGATATCAACATGTTGGAGCAGGAAGGCCTGAACGTCGGCTACCTCGCCTACAACACCACCATGGCACCGTTCGACAATCCGAAGGTCCGCAAGGCGCTGAACATGGCGATCGACAAGAATGCGATCATCGACGTCGTGTTCCAGGGCTCGGGCCAAGTTGCCAAGAACCCGATCCCGCCAACCATGTGGGGCTATAACGACGCCATCACCGATGACGCGTATGATCCCGAAGCGGCCAAGGCGATGCTGGAAGCCGAAGGCGTATCCGACCTGTCGATGAAGGTTTGGGCTATGCCGGTACAGCGTCCCTATAACCCGAATGCACGCCGTATGGCCGAGCTGATCCAAGCGGATTTTGCCAAGGTTGGTGTCGACGTCGAAATCGTGTCCTATGAATGGGGTGAATACCTGTCGCGTTCGAAAGATCTGGACCGTGACGGAGCCGTTCTGCTGGGTTGGACCGGTGACAATGGCGATCCAGACAACTTCCTGGCGGTTCTGCTGGGTTGTGACGGACGCGAAGCCTCGAACCGGGCGCAGTGGTGCCACGAGCCCTTCGAAGAGCTGATCCTCAAGGCCAAGCAGTCCACCGATCAGGCCGAACGCACCAAGCTGTACGAAGACGCTCAGGTGGTCTTCAAAGAGCAGGCGCCTTGGGCAACGATCGCACACTCGGTGGTCTTTATGCCGATGCGCAACGAAGTGCAGGGCTATAAAGTGCACCCGCTGGGCGGCCACATCTTCTACGGTGTGAGCGTCGAATAATTCATCACTTACCGACCGGAGCCGCCCGCGTGGCGGCTCCGGTTTCTTATTGGAGGTCGGCCCTGATGCCGAATTTGTCCGAGTACCGTCAACTGGCAAAGGACATGTCAGTTGATGCCGTGGCCCTTGTGCCCGGCCCGAATTTCACCCGCGCATTGGGAAAACCTTTCATGAGCCACGAGCGGCCCTTTGTGGTCGTGGTCCCCGGCGAAGGTTCTCCTGCGGCCATCGTTCCCAACCTTGAGCTCGGCAGTTGGGACCTGGTTGAATTTGAAGGCGCCGTTTTCGACTGGTTCGACCAGACCGGATATGATGACGCCTTTGCAGCCCTCGCCAAGCATATGCCGCTGACATCGCTGGCTGTGGAAGGGCAGGTGATGCGAGTCTTTGTGTCGAAAGCGTTTACCAACGCGTTACCGGACCTGCGGATTGTCGATGCCGAGCGTGAAATTTCTGGCTTGCGCATTATCAAGACAGAAGACGATATCGCAGCGCTTCAAGCCGCGATCGACATCTCTGAACGCGCATTAGAGCGCGTGATTGCGGATGTGCGCGTCGGTCAGACCGAATTGCAGATTGAACAGGCCTTGATTCAGGCGCTGTTTGCGGAAGGCGCCGCCTCGCTGGCATTTTCGCCGATTGTTGCCGCCGGGGATAACTCGGCGCGGCCCCATGGTAAGGCGCGGGCGGATTACCAGATCAAACCGGGCGATGCGCTTTTGTTTGATTTCGGAGCCCGCAAACATGGGTTTGCCGCCGACATCACCCGCACGTTCTTTGTCGAAGAGGTCTCGGACGAGGGCAGGGCGGTCTATGACACCGTTCTGCGCGCCAATCTGGCAGGATTCAAAGCCTGCCGTCCCGGTGTCACGGCGCATGATATCGACGATGCCGTGATCGGCGTTCTCGAAGCGTCACCCTATGCCGATCGGATCCGCACCAAAACGGGCCACGGTCTGGGCCGCGACGTTCACGAAGCGCCGTATATCATGCGTGGAAACGACCAGAAAATCCTGCCGGGCATGGTTTGGACAAACGAGCCGGGCCTTTACGCGCTGGACAATTTCGGCGTGCGCATAGAAGATGACGTGCTTGTTACAGGGGATGGCTGTCGGTCGCTAACCCACTTTCCCAAAGATCTCACAATCATAGGTCGCTGATGTTTGGCTACTTTCTTTCTCGTCTCGGTATGTTCATTCCGACATTTCTGGGTGTAACGCTTATCTCCTTCATGTTCATTCGCGTTTTGCCTGGTGATCCGATCATCGTCATGGCCGGCGAACGCGGAATGTCCGAGGAACGCTATCAGGAAATGGTGGTCAAACTGGGCTTCGACAAGCCGGTCCTCCAACAATATTGGGACTATCTGACCGGCGTTATGCAGGGCGATCTGGGCGAAAGCTTTGTCACCAAGAAACCGGTCTGGGACGAGTTTTTTGCCCTGTTCCCAGCGACGCTGGAATTGTCGATCTGCGCGATGATCTTCGCGGTGGCCCTTGGGTTGCCCGCCGGTGTCATTGCCGCAGTCAACCGGGGCAAATTCTTTGATCGGGCGCTGATGTCATCTGCGCTGGTGGGATATTCGATGCCTATCTTCTGGTGGGCGCTGCTGCTGATCATCGTGTTCTCGGGCAATTTGGGCTGGACACCTGTTTCGGGTCGGATCGACCTTCTGTATTACTTCCCCAGCGTGACCGGCTTTATGCTGATCGACAGTCTTTTGTCGGGGCAACCCGGGGCATTCACGTCGGCTGTTCGGCATTTGATTCTGCCAACGATTGTTCTGGGGACGATCCCGCTGGCTGTCATTGCGCGTCAGACGCGCTCGGCAATGCTTGAGGTTCTGGGCGAGGATTACATCCGTACCGCGCGGGCAAAAGGTCTGTCACCCACTCGGATCAACGGGCTGCATGCTCTGCGTAATGCGTTGATCCCCGTGATTACGGTGATCGGCCTGTCGGTTGGAACTTTGCTGGCTGGTGCAATTCTGACCGAGACGATCTTTAGCTGGCCGGGCATCGGCAAGTGGATGGTCGACAGCATCTTCCGGCGCGATTACCCGGTGGTGCAGGGCGGTCTTCTGATGATCGCCGTGATCGTGATGCTGGTGAACCTACTGGTCGATGTCCTTTATGGCATCATCAATCCAAAAATCCGGAGGCGGTGATGGCTGAACTATCTGCAAACGCACCCAAAACCGAAGACCGCCCGAGCGCCTTGCGCGAATTCTGGTTTTATTTCAGTGAAAACCGCGGCGCTGTGATTGGCCTGTGGGTATTCGCTGCCTTTGTCTTTTGTGCTGCCTTCGCACCTTTGCTGGCCCCCTACGATCCAACCGAACAGTTCCGCGAGCATATCCTGCAGCCTCCGGCGTGGCAGGAAGGCGGCAGTTGGGCCTTCCCGCTGGGGACTGATCCACTGGGCCGGGATATGCTTTCGCGGCTGATTATGGGATCTCGCTATTCCTTCTTTGTCGGTATCGTCGTGGTTTGTGTGGCCGTGTCAGGCGGTGTGGTTCTTGGCCTGCTTTCCGGGTTTGCACCCAAATGGGTCGACACGATGATCATGCGCGTGATGGATATTATCTTGTCCTTTCCGTCGCTGCTGCTGGCACTGGTTCTGGTCGCCATTCTGGGCCCGTCTCTGACCAATGCAATGATCGCCATCGCCATTGTGTTTCAACCACATTACGTGCGCCTCACCCGCGCCTCGGTTCTGGCCGAACGGCAAAAGGATTATGTGACCTCGGCCCGTGTGGCCGGCGCAAGCAAGGCACGCCTGATGTTCAAAACCGTGCTGCCGAACTGTCTGGCGCCGATCATTGTCCAGGCGGCGCTGTCCTTCTCGACCGCGATCCTGGATGCTGCGGCACTTGGCTTTCTAGGCATGGGGGCGCAGCCGCCCACGCCGGAATGGGGCACAATGCTGGCCGAAGCGCGCGAATTCATTCTGCGCGCGTGGTGGGTGGTAACTTTCCCGGGCCTGGCCATTCTGGTCACGGTGCTGGCAATCAACCTGATGGGCGACGGTCTGCGCGACGCGCTGGACCCCAAGCTGAAACGGAGCTGACGACATGAGCCTGTTGGAAATCCGAAATCTTTCGGTCGAGTTTGCTACTGCGTCGGGTGAGTTCCGCGCTGTGGATGGCGTTGATCTGTCTGTCAACAAGGGCGAGTTGATGGCCATTGTCGGGGAAAGCGGCTCGGGGAAATCCGTTTCAATGCTGGCGCTGATGGGGTTGCTGCCATGGACGGCGACAATCACTGCAGATGAAATGAGCTTTGAGGGTCGCGACCTGACCAAAATCTCGGCACGGGATCGGCGCAAGATCATCGGCAAAGATATTGCCATGATCTTTCAAGAGCCGATGTCTTCGCTAAACCCCTGTTTCACGGTCGGTTTCCAGATCAAAGAAGCACTGCGTATCCATCTTGGGTTAAACCGCAAAGACCGTCATCAGCGCGCGATTGAGCTGTTTGACCTGGTGGGTATCCCGGCACCCGAGAGCCGTCTGAATACGTTTCCTCACCAGATGTCGGGCGGCATGAATCAGCGGGTCATGATCGCGATGGCGATTGCCTGCACCCCGAAACTTCTGATCGCGGACGAACCCACTACCGCGCTTGATGTAACAATTCAGGCGCAGATTCTGGATCTGTTGGTCCGATTGCGCGATGAGCAGGGGATGGGCCTTGTTCTGATTACCCATGACATGGGTGTTGTGGCAGAAACCGCCGAGCGGGTTCAGGTCCAATATGCCGGTCAAAAGGTCGAGGAACAGCCGGTACGCGATCTGTTCCGCACACCGCGCCATCCTTATACCTCAGCTTTGCTGAACGCTTTGCCTGAACGGGCAACTTCGAAATTGCTGCCGACGATTCCAGGTGTTGTTCCTGGTCAATTTGACCGTCCCAAAGGTTGCTTGTTCAGCCCGCGATGCCAATTCGCCGATGACTTGTGCCGGAACACACCACCCGCTCCGCATGGAGCAGATTTCGGCAAGGCCCGCTGTCACCACGTCAAGGAAATCACCGCTGGAGAATTGGCATGACCGCCCCGATCGTTCAGGCAAACGCGTTGGCCCGGCACTATGACGTCAAAGGGGGATTGCTGTCGAAATCGGCAACGGTCAAAGCCCTGTCCGGTGTGGATTTTGCCCTAGAGCCTGGTAAGACGCTGGCCATTGTAGGAGAGTCCGGGTGCGGTAAATCCACCCTCGCTCGCGTCGTAACGATGATTGAAGAGCCCACTTCGGGAACACTGACCATCGACGGTGTCGATATCACCCCTTCAAAATGGGCTGAGATGCGCGAAAACGTGCAGATCGTGTTTCAGGATCCCTATGGTTCGCTTAATCCGCGACAACGGATCGGTCAGATCCTGCAGGAACCTCTGATCATCAACCGGCCCGATATGACCGCTGCGGAACGGGAAACTCGCGCGCGCGAAATGATTGATCTTGTCGGTCTGCGCCCCGAGCATTATGATCGCTACCCCCACATGTTTTCGGGCGGCCAACGGCAGCGGATTGCGATTGCCCGAGCCCTGATGCTGAACCCCAAGGTTCTGGTTTTGGATGAGCCGGTATCGGCGCTGGATGTTTCGATCCAGTCACAAATCCTGAACCTGCTGGTTGAACTGCAAGAGCGTCTGAACCTGGCCTACCTGTTCATCTCGCATGACCTGTCGGTGGTGAAACATTTCGCTGATGACGTAATCGTCATGTATCTGGGACGTGCAGTCGAGAAAGCTCCGAAAGAACAGTTGTTCGCGGCGCCCCGGCATCCTTACTCCAAAGCGTTGTTGTCGACGACACCGCGTGCCGACCCCGAGGCGCGTAAGGAACGGATCAAGCTGGAAGGTGAGTTGCCCTCACCGATGAATATCCCCAAAGGATGTGCCTTTGCTCAGCGATGCTGGCTGGCAACTGACGAATGCCGTGCGGCACCACCTGATCTGCAAGGAACAACCCATCAGGCTGCATGCTTGCATCCGCTGGGTTAGGTTAGCTCTCGGAGTTGCGCGTTGCGGTGACCATCGCAAGCAAATGGTCTTTTGTGCGCCCAATATGTTGGGTCAACAGCGCGCAGGCTTCCTCAACTTGCCCATTCTCGGCCAGCGTCAGCAGTTGGCGATGGTCCTTTTTTGCGGGCTCGCGTTGTTCCATAACGCTCAGGTGCATACGGACATAGCGATCGGACTGTAGATTGATCCGTTGTAGTATATCATTGGTGATCCCACGGTCTGCAGCAGCGTAAAGCGCATTATGGTACTCGTAGTTCAAACCACCCCACCGCCCTACATCATAGGCTTCGTAGGACGTTTCCATTTCGTCCAGAAACCTTTCGCATTCGGCAAAATTTGCTTCGGTCATCTGTGGAATTGCACGCCTGAACAGATCGACCTCCAACATTATCCGGAGGTCAAATATCTCACCGATTTCTGACAGCGAATGTCTTGTCACCGCAGCGCCGCGATTGTTGGTCAGTTGCACAAGACCCTCTGCATCAAGCCGTTTTAACGCTTCTCGTATGGGCATGCGTGACACGTCATAGTCTTCTGCCAGGGCTTCTTGACGGATAGCTTCACCTTCTGCCATCTCACCGCTTAGAATCCGCTCGCGCAGGTCATTTGTGATGACATCGGGCAAACTTTGCCTGGGAATTGCGCGGGTTCTTGGCATTGTTACAGTCTCTGCTGGTGTAATTTTGTATCCAAAATACAAAATAGACACCGATTTTCCAAGAGCCTTGCATTCACTAATGAATATAAAGTGTTGATTGATTTCAAGCCGCCTCGGCTGCCACAGTAAAAATGGTCACGTTCTATAAGGATTAAACATGAAAGAGGATCGTATGGATAATCCGCGCTTTTTGCCAAAAGGCGCAATTTCCGTGGACGTTTCCTATGACGGGCCGCCCAAGGCCTTCTATTTTCTGCTTTTACCCAACACGACGATGCTGGCTTTCAGTGCCGCGATTGAGCCTCTGCGCATATCAAATCAACTGTCCAGAAAGCAGCTGTTCGAGTGGTACGTGCTCTCCACCGACGGAGAACCTGTGACCTGTTCCAACGGCATACGTGTTCAGGCGGATCACTCGGTCCATGACCTGGAGAAGGGAGCGTTTGTCTTTGTGTGTTCCGGAACGCAACCGATGAGGTCTTTCAACACAAATGTCCTGAACTGGATTCGGCGACAAAAGGCGCATGGATGTGAGTTCGGTGGGATTTGTACCGGTGCATTTGCCTTAGCAAAGGCGGGCGTGATCGGAACCAGAAACTTTACCGTCCATTGGGAAAACCGGCCTGGCTTTTGTGAGAACTTCCCAACAATGGAGCCGACCCAGAACCTCTATGAAATTGACAGGAAACTTAGAACATGCGGGGGCGGGCACGCCAGCACTGACATGATGCTTGAAGTTATCGAGGAATTGTTTGGCAACGCCTTGGCGAACAACGTTTCGGAAATGTGCCTGCACAGAAGGCTGGGAGAAGGCGGCAGCAAACAGGTATCGCCGGTTTCGGCGCTTTTGGGCACGCGAAATGCCAAATTGATCGAAGCGGTGCAAATCATGCGCGAAAATATTGAAACGCAGCTCAGCCTCGAGGCAATAGCGGATCAGGCGTCCCTGTCCCGGCGGCATATGGAGCGGCTGTTCAGGCAGCACACTAACATGTCACCGGGACGGTTCTATAATGAACTCAGGCTGGACCGTGCTTTTGCCCTGTTGAATGAAACAAACCTGAGCGTTTCTGAGATAGCCTTTGCATCCGGGTTTTCCAGTACGGATAGGCTTTCTGTGCATTTCCGGAACCGATTCAGAATATCACCGCATAATTTCCGGCGATCCTGGTCCGAGGAAACCCACCAAGAATAACTGGATGAGCACCACTTGACAGGTCCCTGGGACTATCCCTGTATGACGTTCTGACGTTGAACCCCCAGACCTTCGATCCCCAGTTCCATCTTGTCACCAGGTTTGAGGTAAACCTGCGGATTTTGCCCCAGACCCACACCGGGGGGTGTCCCGGTCGAGATCACGTCGCCGGGTTGCAGTGACATGAACTGCGACAGGTGCGAGATCACCACTGTGACACTGAAATGCATCGTTCTGGTCGAGCCATCCTGATACCGATGCCCGTTCACCTCAAGATACATTGGCAGGTCTTGGGGATCAGGGATTTCGTCCCGTGTCACCAGCCAGGGACCGATTGGGCCGAACGTATCTGCGGATTTACCTTTGACCCACTGACCTGAACGGTGCAGCTGAAAATCCCGTTCTGACAGGTCATTGATCACACAATATCCTGCCACATGGGCCAGTGCTTCATCCTCCGAGATGTATTTTGCTTCTTTTCCGATGACGACGCCCAGTTCCACCTCCCAATCGGTCTTGACTGACCCGCGGGGGATTTCAACGGTGTCATCGGGGCCTATGATGGCGGATGTCGCTTTGAAAAAGACCACCGGCTCAGCAGGTAGGTCCATGCCGCTTTCGGCCGCGTGATCGGCAAAGTTTAAACCGATGCAGATGAACTTGCCGACACGTCCAACACAGGCGCCGATACGGCTGTCGGCATCGACGGGTGGCAGGGTTTCAAGATCCAGCGCGCGCAGCCGTGCGAGGGTTTCATCGCTAAGCGCTTCCCCAGCAATGTCGGCGACGATCCCCGACAGGTCCCGGATAGTGCCGTCTTTATCAACTATGCCCGGCTTTTCCGCGCCTGCTGGGCCGTATCGTAGCAATTTCATTTCACATTCCTCATTTGCTTCAGATCGTCCAGCCGCCATCAATGGCAAAGGGCTGTCCGGTTGTGTATTTGCTGGCATCGCTGGCCAGATAGAGCGCAAGTTCCGCGATCTCATCTGCGGTTCCGATGCGGCCCATGGGTTGCCGCGCGATAAAATCAGTCATTGCTTTCTCGTAATCCCCAGTTGCGCGTAACCGGTCGTGCAAGCTGGGGCTGTCGACAGTGCCGGGGCAGATCGCATTGCACCGGATGCCTTGAGTAACGAAATCGGCTGCGATCGATTTCGTCAGTCCGATTACGGCGGCTTTCGAGGCGCAGTATGCAAACCTGTTTGGAACGCCCTTCAACGAAGAGGCGACCGAAGACATGTTGATGATAGACCCGCCACCATGTTCCAGCATTGTTGGCAGGGCACATTGGATCAGCCGGTACATCGATTTGACGTTCAGCTCAAAACTGGAATCCCAGTCACGTTCATCACATTCCAGAATGGACCCGCCAGCCACATATCCTGCGCAGTTGAACAAAACATCCAACGGGGGCGTTCCCGCGACGAAGTCCTGCACTGCCGCCGTATCGGTTACGTCAAGTTTTACCGACGTAACGCCTTGGATATTTTGCAACTCTGCCAGAGAGGTATCATTAATGTCGCTGGCAAAAACCTGTGCACCTTCGGCGGCGAACAATTCGGCTGTTGCACGCCCTATGCCCTGTCCCGCGGCGGTGATCAGAGCAGTTTTTCCAGCCAGACGGCCAAGGTTTTCGGATGATGTCATATCTAATTCACTCTCCTTCTAAAATCCAAGCTTCTGGGAACCACGACGGCAAAATCCCATCGGCATACAGCCTCGGAAAGATCAATCTAGTTCCTGAGATCATAGGCATGGGCAGCATTACCGCCCCGTATCGCCTGATGCTCGTGTGGTGACAGACCGGTTAACAGCGTATCGGTCGCCTCGAGCCATCGTTCATAACTGCTGTTTAATGTGCAAACCGGCCAGTCGCTGCCCCAGATCAGGCGATAGGGCCCGAATGTGTTCAGCAGGTGATTCACATAAGGCTTCAAATCTTCTACCGTCCAATTCGCCCCGGCCTCGGTCACCAACCCGGAAAGTTTGCACCAGGCATTTGTATTTCGGGCCAATGTCGACATGTCTTCTTGCCAGCCCTCCATGACTCCCTCCCGGATCAGGGGCTTGGCACCGTGATCAATCACCGTGCGCATATGTGGGTGCCGATCCAGCAGCTGTTGAAGCGGCCCCAGATGTCGCGGCAGGGTCAGCGCATCAAAGGTAAGGTTTGACTGTTGCAGAGAGTCAAAAGCCGGTGTCAGCCCATCCTTGAGCATCCATAATGGGTCGGGAATGTCCTGAACCATGGGGCGCAAACCGACAAAAACCGGGTGGGCAGCCAGTCGTGCGATTTGTTCCGGTGCGTCGGCGGCCTCAAAATCAACCCATCCGACAACGCCTTTTATGAACGGGGCCTGCTCGGCGAGTGACAGCAGATATTCGGTCTCAGCAGCTGTCGGCGCAGCCTGTACTAAGACCGTACCGTCAATTCCCGCTCCTTTCAGCAATGGGGCCAGATCCGCGGGCGCGAAATCCGCGTAAATCGGCCCCAGATCCGGTGTCAGCCAGCCATAGTCTTCGCGCGCCAATGTCCAAAAATGCTGATGGGCGTCGATCTTCATCCAAGAACACCCTTTTTCAGGATGATGTTGCCATACAGCCGACGTTCGCCGGTTTGCACGATCGCAAAAGCTGTGGCCGCCCGGTCGTAAAAGGCGAAACGTTCAAGGCCCTGTATCGTGGCCGGGTGGTCCGCTATTTCGCTGATAATGGTCTGAAAATCGGCTATGGCCTCTGGTATAGCATCCGGATCGCCAACAACCTGCATGGTCAGGGCCGGGTCAGGCACAAATGTGTCCAACGGCATGACAGACAAAATAGCTCTTAGGATTTCGCTGGCGCTTGACCCGTCGGCACGTATGCAGCCCGGCCCAGAGCTGGAGCCGGGGAAATTCGCATCCGCAATCACGATTTCATCGCCATGCCCCATAGCGCGCAGGGTGTACAACAGGTCAGGCGACAGGATGGGATCAATATTACGCAGCATAGGCAGTCTCTCCGGGAAGGGGGGCGTCGGAACGGATCAATCCTTCCGAACACAGATCAGACCAAAGCGCAGCGGGGATTTGACGTTCGAGCAGGGCCGCATTGGCCTGCACCTCGGCCGCATTCACCGCGCCGGGGACAACGGTTTTGACGCAGGGATGGCCAAGGACAAATTGCAAGGCAGCAGCGATCAGTGGTGTATCATGGGCTGAGCAGACAGCCTCGATCTGGCGAACTCGGGCAAGGATGTCTTCGGGTGCATCAGCATAATTGTATTTCGCACCGGAAACAGCGCCGGTTGCGAGGATACCCGAGTTGTACGGCCCGCCAAGAATTATGCCCACGTCCCGCTTTTCGCAAAGGGGTAGAAAGCTGTCTAAAGCGTCTTGTTCCAAGAGGGTATAACGGCCTGCCAGAAGAAACCCGTCAAAGTCGCCCAAGCCCAATAATCTTTCGCAGACCTGCCATTCATTTACACCGGCTCCAATGGCGGAGATTTCACCGGCTTCACGAAGTTCGACCAGAGCTTTGTATCCGCCGCCATCGAACAGTTCCCGGATCTTGGCATCAGATGCCTCCTGACTGCCCTGACTGAACGCACAGACGTCATGCACAAGCAGGATATCGGCGCATGAGACACCCAACCGGTCGCGGCTGGCGTCGTAGGATCGCATGACCCCGTCATAGGTATAGTCGAAAACGATACGTTTCTGCGGCACATCAACAAAGGCTTCGGGTGTGACATGATGCGGTGCGCAATCCAGCAGCAGACGCCCGATCTTGGTCGAAAGTTGAATCTCTTCGCGTCCGAACCGGGCAATAGCCTGGCCAAATCGTTGCTCGGAGCGGCCCAACCCATATTGCGGTGCGGTGTCAAAAAATCGGATACCCAAATCAAAGGCTGCCTGCAGCGCAGCCTGCGCATCCTCGTCTGATACTTTGCGATAGAGATTCCCCAAAGGCGCGCCACCAAAACCCATCCGAGTCAGCGGAACGGGTCGCGCCGTGCGGCCATTTAGAAGCTCTGTTGCGGTAACTGTCATCCTGCCTCGCGTATTGGATGAGGGGAGTCCGTGAAAAGGTGGGACTGTTCCTGCTGCAAGCGTTGAATCCGAGGCATCAACTGCCCCAGATGACGTTGCATGGCGTCCTGTGCAGCTTTTTCATCTCTCTCAAGAACCGCGTTGAAAATGGCGCGGTGTTCGGCCAGCGTTTCCACCACCCGGCCCGGGGTAGGCAGCAGCAGCATTCGCGCTCTGGTCACTTGCAGTGAAACGGTTTGCGCGACGTCGCTTAACCTGTTGAATCCTGTGAATTTCATCAGCAGGCCGTGGAATTCTTCATCCGCCTCGTAAAAGCCGGGGACATCTTCATCTTCGATCAGCAGCTCTTGCAGACGCATGTTGCGGCCCAGTATCTTGCGCTGATCCTCGGTCAAATCGCGCGCGACTTTGGCGACCGTCGCAAGTTCAAGTGCTTCACGCAGGAACATGCCCTCGCGAATTTCGGACATCGAGAAATAGGATACGCGCGTGCCGGATTGGGGCACGACATCCACCAGTCCCTCTGAAGCAAGTCGGGCAATCGCCTCGGTCACGGGCGCACGCGAAACGCCAAGGCGTTCGCATATCGGCGCCTTCCTGAGGTTGTCGCCCGGCGCGAAGTCCAGCGACAGGATTGCATGCTTGATTGAGAGGTAAACGCGCTGAGACAACGAGCCCTCAGACGTAGAAATATCGCGCAGGTGCAGAGCGTTTATGTCCTGTGGTTTATTCATATTTGGTGACCTAGCATACTAACATGTTAGTTGACAAGTGCGTGTCCGACGATTAGCAGTCGGGATCAGCAAACAGGAAAATGATGCAACCAGATCAGAAAATAAAGGCTTCTGAGCCCGCAGCGCGCGATACAGTCAGGTTGAACCCGGACGACAATATCGTCATTGCGCTCCGAGATCTGAAGATCGGCACGCAGCCTTCCGGGCTGAATGTCCCGCTTCGGGATCAGGTTCTGCGTGGGCACAAGATTGCAATTACCCCAATTTCTGCCGGAAAAAACGTCATTCGCTATGGTCAGATCATTGGTCAGGCAAAGGCAGATATCGCAGCCGGAGATCACGTCCATGTCCACAATCTTGGTATGGGGGCCCATCAGCAGGACTATGCCCATGCGACCGCAAATACCCCTTTGCCGCATATCGACGAAGAGCGGAGTTTTCTCGGGTATCACCGGTCCGATGGGAAGGTTGGCACGCGCAATTATATCGGAATTCTGACGACAGTGAATTGTTCGGGTTCAGTAGCCCGGTTCATCGCCGAAGCGGCCTTAAAACATGGGTTGCTTGATCCATATCCCAACGTGGACGGGGTGGTGCCCATCGTGCATGGCACGGGCTGCGGTATGTCGGCCAAGGATGACGGCTATGCTACGTTGATGCGCACCCTGGCCGGGTACGCCCAGCACCCGAACTTTGCCGGCATTCTGCTGATCGGGCTGGGATGTGAGGTCATGCAAGTGGCCAGTCTGGTTGATGGCCGCCCCATCCGCGAGGACGGTGCCTTGCGCTATATGACCATCCAAAACGAAGGCGGTACGCGCCGCACGATCGAGCGCGGGCTTGCCGAGCTGGAGGGGATCGCGCGGCTGGCCAATCAGGCGGTGCGCAAGCCCGCTCCGATCAGTGCGATTACGGTCGGGATGCAATGCGGTGGCTCGGATGGTTATTCCGGCATCACTGCCAATCCGGCGCTTGGATATGCCTCTGATCTGCTTGTGCGCCATGGCGGAACAACAATCCTGTCGGAAACCTCTGAAATTTATGGCGCCGAGCATCTTTTGACCCGGCGCGCAGAAACGCCGGAAATCGGCGAAAAACTGATCGAACGTATCCATTGGTGGGAAGATTACACCAAGCGCAATGGCGGCGAGATGGACAACAATCCAAGCCCCGGAAACAAGCGCGGTGGACTGACGACCATTCTTGAAAAGTCTCTGGGTGCGGTGGCCAAGGGGGGCACGGCCCCGATGCGCGACGTCTACAGATTTGGCGAAATTATCGACAAAAAGGGCTTTGTCTTCATGGACAGTCCCGGGTTCGATCCTTGCTCGGTCACTGGTCAGGTGGCGGCGGGTGCCAATTTGATCGTGTTTACCACCGGCAGGGGGTCGGTCTCCGGATATCAACCCACGCCCTGCATCAAGCTGGCGACGAATTCGGAAATGTACGCCCGCATGTCCGAGGACATGGATCTGAATTGCGGCGACATCGTCACTGACGGGGTCAGTATCGAGGCCAAGGGCGAAGAGTTGTTCGAAATGTTGATCCGTGTCGCATCGGGCGAACAAACAAAAAGCGAAGAGCTTGGTTTTGGGGGCGTTGAGTTTGTCCCCTGGCAAATCGGCGCTGTGATGTAGCCGCAGGTTCGTCAGAGGTAGGGGCAAAATGGGAGGAGAGATGGAAAAACTGGTCGAAATGAAGGGGATCGAAAAGTATTTCCCCGGTGTGCACGCGCTGAAATCCGTGCAGTTCGATCTGTTTTCGGGCGAAGTCCACGCGCTTATGGGGGAAAACGGGGCGGGGAAGAGTACGTTGATGAAAATCCTGTCCGGGATCTATCAGCGCGATGGCGGCGACTTGGCCATTCAAGGCAAATCAGCCAGTCCCACATCCCCGCGTGAGGCTCAGAACCTCGGGATCGGGATCATCCATCAGGAACTGAGTCTGATGAATGATCTGACCGTAGCGCAGAACATCTTTATCGGACGCGAGCCCCGGAAACGTTTTGGTCGCCTGGACGAGGCCGCGCTGAACGCTCAAACCGCTGAAATCTTCGGGGCGATGAACCTGAACCTTGATCCCAAAGCGCTGGTCGGCGGGTTGACCATTGCCAAGCAGCAGATGGTCGAAATTGCCAAGGCGCTGTCCTATCGCTCCAAGGTTCTGGTCATGGACGAACCGACCGCAGCCCTGAACGACGCCGAGATTGCCGAGCTGTTCGTCATCATCCGCCGCCTGAGGGCGGAAGGGGTGGGGATTGTCTATATCAGCCACAAAATGGACGAGCTGAAACAAATCGCCGACCGTGTGACTGTCATGCGCGACGGTGAATATGTTGGCACTGTCGGTGCCAGTGACACGCCGATCAGCAAAATCATTGCGATGATGGTTGGGCGCGAAGTATCCGAAGACCCTCTGGATGTGCCGGACCTGAGCGATGCCGAGGTTTCTCTGGAAGTCGCAGGACTGACGCGGGGCACGGATCTGAAAGATGTCAGCTTTTCGGTCCGGAAGGGTGAAATCTTGGGCTTTGCTGGGCTGATGGGGGCAGGGCGGACCGAAGTTGCGCGGGCAATCTTTGGGGCTGACACTATCGATGGCGGTGAAATCCGGGTACATGGGCAGATCGTGCCCATCCGTTCCCCTGTGGATGCCGTGCGGGCCGGGATCGGGTACCTGTCCGAGGATCGCAAGCATTTCGGCCTCGCCACGGGAATGAACGTCCGCGACAATATCGCTCTGGCTTCGATGGATAGGTTTACCAGTGCCACCGGTGTTCTGAACGATAGCGAAATCAGCACTACGGCCAAAGGCTATATCGCCCAGCTTGGCATTCGCACACCCTCGGATGTGCAAGAGGTGCGCCTGTTGTCCGGCGGCAATCAGCAAAAGGTAGTCATCGCAAAATGGCTTCTGCGAGATTGCGACATCCTGATCTTTGACGAACCCACGCGCGGTATTGATGTCGGTGCAAAATCGGAAATCTACAAACTGCTCGAAGAACTGGCTGCGCAGGGAAAGACGATCATCGTGATCTCATCCGAATTGCCGGAAATCATGCGCCTCAGCCACCGCATCGCCGTCATGTGCGAAGGCCGGCTGACCGGAATTCTGCCCGGCGGAAACAACACCACTCAGGAAGACATCATGCATCTGGCCACCCAACGCACGGCGGCGATGCAGGTCACAGGGACAGCAATATGACCACAGCAACGGATATAGACAAAAAAAAGCCCCTGGCGGGCCTGTCGGAAAGCGGCGCGTATCAAAAGCTGCTGGCCTTTGCCAGTCTCATCGCCCTGTTGATCGGCTTTTCGATCGCATCGCCGAACTTCATGCAAACCTCGAACATGATTGCCATTCTGCAGGCAACTTCGGTCAACGGCGTACTGGCCGTTGCCGCAACTCTGGTGATCATCACGGGCGGAATCGACCTGTCGGTTGGCACTTTGATGACCTTCTGTGCCGTGATTGCGGGCGTGGCCCTGACTTATCTCGGCATGCCCCTGCTTTTGGGTGTTGCTGCAGCCATTGCGGCGGGTGCGTTTTGTGGTCTGTGTTCGGGCACATTTGTGGCCAAAATGAAAATCCCGCCCTTCATCGCGACGCTGGGCATGATGCTGATCCTCAAGGGTCTATCGCTGGTTATCTCGGGCACACGACCGATCTATTTCAATGACACGCCTGGTTTCGATCAGATCTCGCGCGGGTCTCTGATCGGAGAAATCATCCCCTCGGTGCCTATCCCGAACGGCGTGCTGATCTTGTTTTTGGTCGCGATTGCAGCATCCTATATCCTCAGCCGCACTGTTTTGGGCCGCTATACGTTTGCTTTGGGATCAAACGAAGAGGCGGTCCGCTTGTCGGGTGTCAACACCGACGCCTGGAAGATGCGAATCTACGCGCTGGCCGGGGGAATTTGCGGCATCGGCGGCATCCTGATCGCCTCGCGCCTGAACTCGGCACAACCCGCTTTGGGGCTGGGATACGAACTTGAGGCCATCGCGGCTGTGGTCATTGGCGGAACCTCTCTGTCCGGCGGGCGCGGAACGATCCTGGGAACGCTCATCGGCGCGCTTATCATGGCTGTCCTGACCAATGGGCTGCGCGTTCTGTCTGTCGCGCAGGAATGGCAGACCGTTGTCACTGGCGCGATCATCATTCTGGCCGTCTATGCCGACATGGCGCGGCGCAAAAAGACCGGCTGAACAATTTTTAGGACCAAAGAAGATAACGACCAACTGGAGGAGAATATCATGTTAACACGTCGTTTCGTTCTGGGGGCGCTCAGCGCAGCCACCCTCGCAGCTCCGGCCTCGATGGCCATGGCGGAAGAAATCTATATTCCGCTGGTATCCAAAGGGTTCCAGCACCAATTCTGGCAGGCGGTAAAGCAGGGCGCCGAACAGGCAGCCGAAGAGTTTGACGTCACAATCACATTCGAAGGACCGGACAACGAAACGATGGTCGACCGTCAGATCGACATGCTGGCCGCAGCACTGGCAAACAATCCCAAAGCTATCGGCTTTGCCGCACTCGACAGTCAGGCCGCCATTCCGTTGCTGAAGCAGGCAAATGACAAGGGTATCCCGATCATCGCTTTTGACAGCGGAGTCGACAGTGATATTCCTGTTTCTACTGCCACAACTGATAACCTAGCTGCAGCGGGGCTTGCCGCTGACAAAATGGCCGAAAAGATTGGTGGAAAAGGCAAAGTTGCAGTGGTAGCCCACGACCAGACCAGCCGCACTGGCATTGACCGCCGCGATGGATTTGTGAACCGCATTGCGGAAAAATACCCTGATATCGAAGTTGTCACCGTTCAGTACGGGCAGGGCGACCATCTGAAATCAACCGAGGTGACAAAAGCGATCCTCACTGCAAACCCCGATCTGGATGGTATTTTCGGCACCAATGAAGGCTCTGCCATTGGTGTCGTGAACGGGGTTCAGGAATTGGGCACCGAAGGCCTTGTCATCATTGGCTATGACAGCGGCAAAGCCCAAAAAGACGCGATCAAAAGTGGTCTGATGACCGGGGCAATTACTCAGAACCCGGTTGGTATCGGCTATGAAACGGTCAAGGCGGCCGTCGCGGCGATGAAAGGCGAAGAAGTCCCGGCCCTAATCGACACAGGCTTTTACTATTACGATGCTTCCAACATTGACGATCCGAAGATCGCGGCAGTTCTTTACGACTAAGAGCCTGACAGCTTAATACGGACCGGTTCGCCCGATCGGCGGACCGGTTTTTTGTTTTACTGGGTTGCAACAATCATCTTTTCTGTTTGTGGCGTTTTCATGCTATCCTCTACGGGTTATTTTTTGATGTTTATTGAAGGTTGAAATTCCGGTGAAAAAAAAGCCCAGCAACAAGACCTATGTCCTGCGTCCTCTGGAAAAATCCGATCTTGAGACAATTCTGCCCTGGTTTCAAAATGTGGAGGATTTAGCCAAATTCGAACGCGTGTCCCGCATCCCTCTTAATCTTGCACAGACAGAGGAAAGCTGGAGCGACATGTTCACCGGCTCAGCCATCGGCCGCAGGTGTTGGTTCGTTGTTGAGAATTCGGCGGGAAAACTGGTCGGCATGAGCGGCCTCGAGGGGATATCGCCGATCAATCGCGATGCTGTCGTTGCGATGTTCGTCGATCATTCGGTGCGCCGTCATGGAGTTGGTATCAGGGCGACGGCTTTGGTCGCCGATTTCGCCTTTCGGCAACTGGGGCTGAACCGGCTGACTTCATATTATAGAGCGGATAATGTCAGCAGCAGAGACCTGGTTGCCAGACTGGGGTGTCAGATCGAGGGGTCGATGCGTCAGGCCTGGTTTGCAGATGGTCAATTTCACGATATGGTTGTGGTCGGGTTGCTGAGCAGCGATTGGTTCGAAAACCGAAATTCACTGGCGAAAGAATTGGGCGGTGAAACCATCGTTAAGCTTGGCAATAATGCCTCGGATTGCTGGTGTTGGCCCCCGCAAGAGACTGGGTCGGACTAAGAGACGTTATTACCAATCATTTCAAATCTTTTTTTGTTATACCAAAGTTAGGGTTCGTTCAGAACTCAGGAATCGAGTACCGCCAGTGAATACAGTTAACCCGAATTCATCAATCACTCAGAAGCTGGGTGCAGTCTTATTTGCAGATGTCGTCGGCTATTCTCGCCTGATGAGTGAGAACGAACTCGACACCTACAACGCTTTGAAGACACTTCTATCGCAGATCGAAGCCGCATGCGCCCGTTATCAGGGGCGTGTGGTCGAAGTGCGCGGTGACGGCATCCTGGCCCTGTTTGAAACAGCGACCAGCGCGGTCGAATTTGGTGTTGAGCTGCACCAAATTTCTGCCCAGCACAACGATTCAGGATCAGATCAACAGCAAATCAAGTTTCGCGTTGGCATCCATCTTGGAGAGATCCTGATAGATGAGCGTGGAATTCATGGCGACAACGTCAACATTGCAGCGCGATTGCAAGAAATTGCGGAACCCGAGCGGGTCTATGTCAGCTCTGCGGTGTATGATCAGGTTTGTAACCGGTTGCGGTATGGGTACGAATTTCTCGGTCCGCAGCATCTGAAGAACATTCTTTCGCCGGTTTCTACCTACTGTGTCCGCAGCGAGGTTGCCGGTGCTACTTTGGCGGGCACCATGCGTCCCGACGCTATCGTCGATCTGTTGGAACGCCCGGACACTCCGTCGGTCGCTGTGCTACCGTTTAGCATCAGCGGCGGGGATGAGTCTGACGGCTGGATTGCCGATGGTCTGACCGACGACATCATTCTGAACCTTTCCAAATTCAGAAACCTTTTCGTCATCGCCCGAAACTCATCATTCTTCTTCAGGGCGCAGTCCATGCCACCGAAGGAAGCCGCAAGAAAGCTGAATGTCCGGTATATCGCCCGTGGCAGTGTGCGTCGCTCTTCCAGTCGAATCCGCATTACTGCGGAACTGGTCGATGCAAACACTGAACGCACGATTTGGGGTGAGCGGTTTGATCGAAACATTGACGATATATTTGATATTCTGGACGAGGTGACTGAATGTATCGTCGCGGCCACGGCCGTAATGATCGAATCCCATGAGCGCCAAGTTATGGTTCAGGCCGTTCCTTCAGATCTGGAGGCATATGGCTCTGTCCTGCAGGGGCAGCAGCACATCTTCAAATACACGCGCAACGACAACCGCAAGGCACAGAATTTCTATCAATCTGCGCTGGAACGGGACGGCAACTATGCCCGTGCCGCCGCCGCCTTGTCCCGAACGTTGAATCTGGATTGGCGATACTCGTGGACCGAAGATCCAGGCAGTGCTTTCGAGCAGGCGCTGTCTTTGGCACAGCGGTCGATCGAATTGGACCCAACAGACGCACGGGGATTTGGCGAGCTGGGATTTGTCCATCTGTATCGCAAGGAGCATAGTGCGGCGCTACAGTCTTACCAACGTGCTTTGGCTCTCAACCCCAATGATGCGGATATGCATTCGGATTTCGCCGATGCGCTTGCACATTCGGGGGAAAATGAGACCGCCATCACGCATCTGCAACAGGCCATGCGTCTGAACCCGTACTTTCCGGATCAGTATCTCTGGCACCTCGGCGGCGCCTATTACAATCTCAGGCGCTATGAAGATGTTATCGAAACCGTCAACAAGATGAACAATCCAACCGAGGGTCAACGGATGCTGGCCGCCAGCCATGCGCAGCTGGGCAACATGGATATGGCACGTATGATTGCTGAAAAGCACCGCGCCGCACACCCGAACTTTTCTTTGTCACGCTGGGCCAAGGTGCTGCCCGACCGTCTGGAAGACGACACGCAGCACTTTGTCGAAGGGCTGAAAAAAGCGGGATTTTAGAACGGAAAAAGGCGCGAGATCCCGCGCCTTCTTTGCTGACTTTGTCCGAAGATCAGTCGCCGCCGCGTACTTTGGCTCCGCTAACCTTGGCGCCACTGACCTTGGCACCGCTGACTTTCGCGCCACTGACCTTGGCACCACTCACTTTGGCACCGCTGACCTTTGCACCGCTGATAGCAGGGCTGTCAAAGCCAAAATAGAGGTCTAGAAGAACCTGTTCGAACTGGCCTGTCATGACATCCATGCGCATGGTCTGATCGGACTTATCATAGCTCCAGAACTTGATACCGTCAGCGACCTGATAGTCCGCCGCCGCAACACCGCCAATCGAAGGATCCGTGGGCGCGCGCGAGGCCTGGTTTGGTGGCTCGCCCTTTTTGGCGACATCTTGACCATCGCCGTGAACCAGGAAAATCACCGGCTCGGGCAGGTCGTAGTAGGTGCCTTCATAGGCAAACCCGTAGATCTTGGCAAATTTGGCTTCGTCATTTCCTGAATTCGCGAGTTGCTCATCAAGATGTTTGTTGTTGCCTTTTCCTCTGCTTTTCTTTTTCGCAGGGTCGTAATCCAAATCGTCGATAACTCTGCCGTAAATCAACACTTCCGAAAAACTGAGCAAGGATTCCGCCATAAACTCATCTCCCAAATATGGGTCCATCACCCGAACCCCCTTCGATTAAATCCCGAGGATGACCGCATCGGTGTCTCCTCAAAAATCACCCCGCCTCTAAATGCCATAAATCTGCCGAAAAAAAAAGAATTTTGCTGTCATCAGTCTGGAACCTGCGTGCGGACGGAGTGTGCGTGACTGTCTTCATCGGGGTCCGGCAGCCGCGGACCGGCAGTTGCCACCCCGATATCACGCATCCGAAAGTTTCCTTCGATGATCCGCCGGAAGGCACCCCCGGTAATTTCCTGATCCACCGCCAGCATGGCCTTTTCGACACCGAAATAGCTGAGCATATCGGCGTCCAACATGCTCCAGGCGTCGGCCAGATAGGTGCCCAGGAAATCGCGCGCCTCAAGAAGTGCTACGCGGAATTCATCGGGGTTTTCGGCATATCGCTTGTCAAAAATACCCTGCATGACCGCGCTGTAATCGGGTGAATCCTCTAGCTGATCGGACAGGTCTTCCTCTGCCTGTGTGATAAGGCCATGAACCAACAGGCGCTCATGATAGATGTCCACCAAAATGTCGAACATTGCACCTGTCAGTGGCTCGGAAAGTGCATGTTCACTGGACCATCCGGCAGCGAATTCCGATAGTGACCGGTTGTTTGCGGCCGTTCTGATCTGTGCATTTTCCGAAAGCTCGGCAAAGCGATTCAGTCGATTGAAGCTGTAGAGATTGCCTTTGGTGTTTTCCAACAGCGCCTCTACCACCGAGCCAAAATGCAAAGAGGCCAGAAGCGCCACCATATCGGCGGCGGATTCATGGAACCCGTAATACTCACCCGAGACATCTCCGTCGGTGGGCATGCCCACGACGCTGTAAATGATTGAGTGGCCGATTTCATGTGCGACCACGTCGAAATTCAGGCTGTAGGGGCGATATTCGTCCCCGTGTTCATGGGTGCCCCCGGTTTCAAGGAAACCCCAACCGATATGCGCATTGTCCAGGCTTGGCAGCAGCGACAGTTCGAGCCGGTTAAAATCACGGGCGAAATGCCATGGGATTGGTCGGTCAAAATAGCCCTGCCAGACGTCCATCGTGAAATGCGCCGAGCCAAACAGATGCGCTGCCTCAAAAGCCGGGTCCGACGGGCCAATATGGATAAAGTTACCGAACTCATCAGGCATTGCCGGGGGATGGATATATCCGTTCCAGGGCGGCAGATACATTCCCGGACCATCCGGTCCGGGCACGATGGCCCCATAGGGTGTAGTCTTTCCGACAGGGTTAACCGTGTACATGCGCGGACCCGATGGACCAGGGCCGATACTGCCCTGCGGGGCCGATATTTCGACTAGCTCAAGCTGTGGGTCCTCTTCCAGAAAAGGGGATTGCGGATACAGCAGAAATCGCGTTCCAGGCTCTTCTTCATCAAGGTGATCTGGTAAGTTCACAATACCCCCCTTTCAGGCCACGCCTCGGATCCGCCTTGGGGCGGCTAGTCAACGGTACTATTTAATCCGGCATCCGCGTGACAAAACAAATACTCTGCTTCTATCAAATCAAAAAATGCTTCCCGCCCGGCCAATCCAAGTGAAACTGCATATGATTCAAGATCATCCGGCACTGGTTGGTCAAGCTGTGTTTCAAAATACCACATAACCATAGGTAGGCGCCCGCTTGCGGGACCGCCTCGGGCAGTCAATGATTCAGCTCCCCTTAGTGCCTTGCGATGGGCACGATCCCGCAATTCGGCATAGCTCCCGTCACGGCGCAACTCGCGCAAAAGCGATGACTCAAGGACCGAAGCCCGAGAGGTAATGTGGCCATGCACCCGAGCGGCATCGGCCAGCATCGCCTCGTATTCCTCGACACTCAGATCATTCTCGTCCAGCCATGCCATCAAAGCGGCGCGGCGCGACAGGCCGGCTTTTTGCCGGTGCGCATCCATCTGTGCCATCAGGGCAGGGCGGTCAGGCTCTTCATCCCGCCGATCAGCCTCTTCCCGCGCCAGCAGAGTCAGCGCGGCCCGTTCACGCAGCCGCGTATACATGTCCGGGTTCAGCCTGACTTCGTCGATAACCGCCTGATCGGCCTTCTGATCGGCATCCACTCGGGCACGCAGCCCTTTCCACATCAGCGTTTCTTCGGTCGGTTGCTGCGTCGCCGGGAAGGGAAGGTCGTTTGCCAGATCTTCGGCCATACGCCCAAGCATCTCAATGGCATCACGCGCTTTTGCATCAACCTTGCCGTTTGGCAGCCAGTCCACAAAACTCTGGATATCAGAAAGCCCGTTCAACGCGTCAATTATGTTAGGCCAACTGCGCTGACGATAGTTCATGCCTTTGGCAATCCGCAGAACCTCTGCGGCACGTTCAGCGACCAACATGCCTAGATTATGCGCCTCCTCAACCGTTGCTCGGACCGAGACCATGGGTTCGCTCAATGGCAAATAACCCAATTCTGCCGGGCTGTGCAGGACCGCAACTTCGTCGTCATCCTGCAGGGTTCGGCTGTAGAAATCCTCAAAGATTCGACCCACGCCGATCATACCAAAATCAGCCAACTCTGCCGCGCGCAAAGCACCCATGCTGGCACTGCCATAAACGGGGATTCCCTGATTCATGGCCCAAAGAATCTCTTTGTGCCAGACCGACGGGACGCCCTCAAAAAAGCCGTCTATTATCCCGATCGCGCGCGGACGATCACGTGCCACGCGATATACGTCCCCCTGCCGGACCGGGGGCAAGATCACAGGGTCTAAGCATTGGGCCACAGCATCGGCTGTCAACGTCGGGCCCACAAAAATAACGACACTCATCCGTATGTTTCCATTACACGCTGCGCGCGTTCCCCGGCGATGTAATCGGGGTCGTCATGAGGCGCTTCAAGCCCCGGTATGACAGCTCGGACAACGGCGATCTCATATTCCGGGCGCGATAGATCGACCGTGATCACCTGCGAAATACCTACAGTTTCGAGGCGGGTAGTCAGCAAGTTCAAATCCTCTTGGAATGATCCGGTGGCATATGTCGGAGTATTCGAAAAATCCTGCGTCGCGTCCGAACTGTCTATCTGATTGCGAATATAGGCACATCTTTCTATCTGCGCCTGGTCAGTAAACTCTTCTGGGTCCAGATCATCACGCGCGCCAGAGATATAGGTGAGGCGGGTTTGTGCCGCTTCGGTCAGGGCCCGCAACAAAGCAATGGCGCGATCTGGATGGCAGCCATCACCGATACCGATGTGGCCGTTCTGCCCGTCCGGCTCGCAGATCGTACAGCGGAAACAGGCGATTCCGATGTCCGAGGTGGTGTCCCAGATGCCCAGGTTCAGGCCCGCCGCCTCAACCATGCTTATTGCGTCCTTGCACCTGTCATCATCGATAGTGTCTGGGTGGATCCGTGCTGGCGCGGACTGAAATTGCCACAGTGTGGTGGCATCGCGTTCGATGAGTTCAAAGATCGCATGGCAACTGGCTTCAAACAGGTTGTTGCCGGATGCCAAACCGTTTGTCGTTCTGGGAAAAGCAACCTGCCCACCCATCGGCAAAGACGTATAATCGGTATCGACCATCTCCATTGGAACCCAACGGGCGCAAGTGGAATTCAAATCCCGACCCTCTACCCACAATCTGTTCGCATCAGGATCAAATCGGCCACCAGTCACGCGAGGTAGCTTATCAACATCCACCACCGGCGCATCGCGCGCTATATCGGTAAATCGTGCCAGACGTTGAGGCGCCGTTACCCGTTCCGCGTGCCAGCTTTCGATCGCTTCCATAACCCCCGACGCTTGCGCGGCCGGGACTGACAATCCCTTGCCGAGCGACACCGAAACCGATCGGGAATTCGGGCGCGCAACCATGACCGTGGGCAATCCGATACGATCCAGGCCGGTTAAGTTCGCAATTCGAGTAATGCCCATTTCACGCAAATAGGGCGTTACGATTTCCAATGTTTGGCTGGGGCTTCGCAGGCGATGAGTATCAAGCACATATTGCTTTTCCGATACGTCAGACATGATGCAACCTTGCCAAAAACAAAAGAAATTGGCCACCAGGCGAAAATACATGCCGGTGACCGGATCAGCTCAGGATGGGGGATGATTTCATAGGGGTCAACTCTGCCGCCCATAATTGTCTCAACACGACAATCTACTTGCTGGACGATGATGAGCGCGGGCTGAACCAACTGTGTCCAGCAGCCAGCACCTAAAATCGAATTGCAGCTACGATATTCAAAGGATGTCGCATTATTTTAACATAATCTTCATTCTGCGATATTTACTGCGGGACCGGAAACCCAAAATGTCTCGAAAAGCTGTCAGAAGCGCGCCTTCTTTCGTGCGAAGGTCTCAGGGCAATCGGGAAAGTTGCTCTATTGGGTCAAATTTATAAATATAATCAATGCAATACAATGAACTATGGTGCGGGTGGAGGGACTTGAACCCCCACGCCTTGCGGCGCCAGAACCTAAATCTGGTGCGTCTACCAATTTCGCCACACCCGCACGACCAGCAGCTGCTGCCGGAATGCCGCTCAATAGCAAAGCTTTTGAACGAGTGCGAGAGGGAAATTGTAGTTTACACGAAGAATATTGATGCCCGTTTCAGCACAAACCCAACCTCTGCTTAGAGGCACCACACGACCCGAAAACATATGAAAGACCGCACGAGCACATCGACCGGAACGGCCAATGGGCTTGCAGCTGACCAAGCTTTGCCTGACGCCGCCTAAAACAGAAATCTCGTAGACCAGGCAGACCCAAAATAAGACTATGTGAAACCTAGCGTCCTGTTAAAATTCACCATTGATGAACCTGCCAAATTTAAACACCCTCACGTTGTGCCGTGTTGTTGTTGCCTTTCCCGAAAGCGCACTTTGTTTGGGCGATAGATTCTGTCTCATGACAAGATTTTGCCAAATATGGAGCTGACCACATGTATGTAAAACTATAATTTAATAAATAGTTACACCCCATTTGGAGACCAGCTATCAAATTTGGCAGGCTGTGAACTTCAGCCAATATGCTCATATTTTTATACGCTTTTTAGTTTAGTAGTGGGCCCGGGCAAGTCCGCAGCCATACTTGCGCCACAATTCAAACGCCAAAAAATCTTATTCGCGTCAAAATAAGACCGCCTTGCCAGTAGTTGATGGGTGGAAAGGAGTTAATGAGTCTTTTGCCTTCGGGCGTCTTACCAGTTCGTTCGCTCAACTCCAGTACAAGGGTCTTTACCGTGACCAACATGATGAACTCTGCATCTGCCGAGCAAGACGCGATTGGTCTTGCACGCGAAAGTTTTCTTGGTGAACTCAAAACCCTGAATCGCGAACACCCGAATACCGGGTTTGGCATCTCGCTGCGCACGCATTCTGGCGGGCATTATTTGCTTGCCAATTCTCGAATGCCTCTGCCCGAGGTCAAATCCCAGGGTTTCCCAACAGGGCGCAGTGTTGCGTGCCTGGAAAATAGCGACTGCTTCAGCTCGATCGAAGTGCTGGCCGATGCCCGCGCATATGAATCGATCACACCAAGCGCCGAAGCCGCAATTTTGGGCAACGCCCTGAACCTGATCGCCCGGATCGATACGCTGACCAGCGCACCTCACGGGCAGATCGAACCTCATATCGCCGCTACAGGAACCGGAGGCTAACCATGGCGCGTAACGATCATCTTTTGTCTGTTGGAAACGAAGCGCTGACCCCAATGACTTCGGCCATGTCGGCATTGACGACACAGATTGACCAACTGACAGAGGTGGCGGACGCGCGCTCCTCGGCACGTCTTGCGACGCTCAAGACACGCATGGAGAATTTCACTGCCAGCGTCACGCTGGTCGGTCAGGTCAAGGCGGGAAAATCTTCGCTTGTGAACATTCTGTCCGCACGCCCTGCCCTGCTGCCTTCGGATGTGAACCCTTGGACCTCTGTGGTTACCACGCTGAACATCAACACCAGAACCCAGGGTGATACAAAATCCCGGTTCACTTTCTTCGAACAAGAGGAATGGGACAATCTGATGGTTGGCGGCGGCCGGCTGGGAGAGCTGGCCAATCGGGCCGGCGCCGACGATGAAATGGACGATATCCGCCGTCAGATCGGCGAAATGAAAGCTAAGTCCGAGGAACGACTGGGTAAGCATTTCGACTTGATTCTGGGGCAAAGCCATCAATACGACTATTTCGATGAGGAACTGATCCAAAGGTATGTGTGTCTGGGTGATGAAGACGACCCGGACATCAACCCCAAGACCGGTCGTTTTGCGGATGTGACAAAGTCGGCTGAGCTGTACATGGACATCCCCCAGTACCCAATTTCCCTCAAGCTGTGCGACACACCGGGTGTAAACGATACGTTTATGGTGCGTGAACAGATCACCCTGCGCAGCCTGCGCGGGTCCGAAGTCTGCATTGTGGTTCTGGCAGCCAGTCAGGCTCTGACCACAATGGACATGGCGCTGATGCGGATCATCGCTCAGTTCGAAAATCGTCAGATTATCCTGTTCGTTAACCGAATTGACGAACTTGCAGATCCGGTCACCCAGGTTCCTGAGATTCGGGATCGGATTCTGGACACGCTGAAACAGAACAATATCGACACCAAGGCAAGTGTCGTGTTCGGCAGCGCTCTGTGGGCCGAGGCCGCGATAACTGGCAATCCCGATATTCTGTCTGAGGAATCCCGGAAAGCCCTTAACACGTTCTATCTGGCGGCCGGGTTTGGCGATCAAGCCCCGTCACTGGACAAGATTTGGGCGTTGTCCGGTTTGCCCGACCTATTGCTGGCGATGAATGAACGCATTGCCGAAGGCGCAGGAACTCGACTTCTGGACCGTGTACGCCACCGGGCGCGCAACATCGCCAGTCAGATCCGGGCGACCGCCGTGGCCAAAAAACTATCCGACAGCGAAGGGATCGTGCGAGAGCTGAACGGGGTAGCACCCGAAGACGCCGTGGCCGAGGTCAACGCAGAATATGAAAAGAAGGCCGCTGAGCTTACTGCTTCCTTGCGCGCGAAAGTGCTTGAGCGTCTAAACTCGGCCGAAGCCAACTTTGTCAAACGTGCCACCGATTCTCTGATCGCGCATCTTGAGCAAAATGGCGAGCAAGGAACGTGGCAGTACGATCCTGCCGGGCTGCGGACCTTGCAAAAAGCGGCCTATTTTAGCTTTGCCCGGTCGATGCGCAAAGAAGTTGGTGCGTTGTATTCAGCGGCAGCCGCTGACATCGAAGCGTTGTATCAAAGCCTGCTGGGCAACCATCTGGGAGAGTTCAGCATCGAGGCACCAATCGTCCCGCGGGTACCACCTCCACTGGGTATCGGACGCACGATTGCCCTGGACTTGCAAAGCACATGGTGGCGCCGCTGGTGGCAACGCCGCAATGGTTTCGAGGCCTATGCGGCGGATTATACGCGCCTGATCACATCAGAGGCGAATTCGATCACCAAGGATATCGAAGAAAACCAGATTGCAGCAGTTCTTGAAAATGTCCGCGCCGCCCTTTCCGACTTTATGCGCGAGCAAAAGGAGACTCTGTTGAACATTTCGGCCTCGGCCGAAAAGGACCCCGGTCGCAGTGCAGCGCTGATGGAGGGGCTGGCCCCTCAGAAATCCCGCGACGATATCCTCGGCGATATCCTGAAAGATCTTAGTAACGAGGCAGCATAAGTAGCGATATGGCAAAAGATTCACAAACCCGCTTCGTCTCTTCAAAAGCATGGGACCGCATTGAGAAATGGTCCCGCAGGAAACCTGTTTTCGCACTTATGGGGGAATTCAGCGCCGGCAAATCAACCTTGATGAACTTTCTGCTGCGCTCGGAGGCACTGCCTACACAGGTTACAGCCACACAGCTGCCACCAGTTTGGTTCAGTTGGGGTAGAAGGTCGGCCTATGTACAACGCCCTGACGGAACTCGCGAAAACATCAACCTGGACCAGTTGGAACAAGTCGGGGTGAATGATGCCCAGTTTATTCGCATATTTCTGGAATCCGATATTCTTGAAGCCGTCGACCTGATTGACACTCCGGGTATTTCCGATCCCAAGATTTCTACTGATGTCTGGCGACGGGCTGTCGGTCAGGCAAATGGCGTTATTTGGTGTACGCACGCCACGCAGGCATGGCGCGAAACTGAACGGGCAACCTGGGTTTCCCTGCCCGAACGGTTGCAACATAATTCATTGCTGCTGGTCACACGTGCAGACGTTTTGGATGTCAAGGATCGCCAAAAGGTCCTTCGTCGTGTGAACCGCGAAGCAGGTCACCTGTTCAACCGTTCGATCCTGTTTTCAGCCCGTGATGCCATCATGGCCCGCGACAAAAGTGGGGACGCCGAATTGTGGACCCGCAGTGGCGGTGGCAAGATGGTCGACAGCTTCCTGGAAATCACAGAACTGATCATGGACAGCCGCGCTCATCAGCTGGCGCGTTATCAAATTGACACCAGCTTGTCCGATGCTCCTCAGGTACACCCGCTGCGCCCGCGGCGCAATTTCTCGAATGTACAGGGAACCGCTCCGCTGAAGCTGGTAAACCCGCTGCATGAGGGAACAGAGCCCGAGGTGGTGACACAATTCCCCGTGCGCCCTGCCCGGGTCGAACTGCGCCCTGATGAGGTTGAACGTGCCCCGCGCATTGACCCACAAGAGGCCGAACGTCTGCGCGCCGACATGACCTCGGGCGCCGAGATCGTAAAAGAAGAAAAAGAAGACGAATTGCGGGCGTTCTTCCGGGAGACCACTCCCGAGGATTCGGACGTTGCCGATCTGTCCGTTGCTCCTAACGAGGATGATGAAACAGACCCACGGGCCGTATCCGTCATTGATGAAACTGACATTGTTGAAGTTCAGCCACTTTCTGCGGAAGCCGAAGTTGCTGAAGAAGAAAACCTGTTCAGTGACGAAGACGAAGCTGACACATTCATGGCCTCTTTGGAGGACCAGCTTACAGATGTTCCGGAGCCCGAAGAGACCGCTCAGGCAGAGCCGGAAGAAACCCCGGTCGAACTTTCCGTGTCCTCGATCACAGCGTTGATGGCTGAACAATCGGATGATGCCGAGGATGAGTTCGAACCAGAGCCGGAAACCAATGGCCTGATGAACACTCAGGTTGTCGCCATGCCAGAGAGCAGACCGGAAATCGCGGGCTCGTTTGAAGACATTGTAAACGTGTCCGTCGACACCCCGCTTAGCGCGGCGGCGATGTGGCGCGAGGTCACGGATGGCGAAGACATGCCCACCAACCCAGAAGCGTTGAAGAAGGTATTTCAAGCATTTCTTGAGGAGTTTGACCAAATCACGGCCGACCACAATGCGCGAAAATCAGATAACGCGGTAAGGCCCATGGCCAATACCTCTGAAGACACGGGTGTTGAACGACATGTACTTTAGCCGTGAGAAACCTAGGAGACAGGGCAACTGATGTCTATCGAAACAGCATTAAACGATGCGATGGCGACCATACCCGACTGCATAGCAGCCGGGTATGTCGACATGAAGACAGGTATGTTGCTAGGCACCCATGTCACAGACTCGGAAAGTGCCGAAGCCTTGGATACTCTGGCCATTGCGGTGGCCAACCTTTTTCAGGGGCGCGGTGTGATCGCGTTTGAGAATCTGCTGCGTTCGACCGACGCCGACGATACGGAAAATCCTGGGTTTGGCGAAATCGCAGTGTTTTCAAAGGATCGGCTGAATATTTTCCTGCGGACCCCGGACTACCCGGACCATGTGGTCTGCTACATCTGTCGCGACAGTGCCAATGTGGGGCTGGCGCTTACTAAATCGCACATAAGCCTAGGGCCGGTTACGGCCGCTGTATAACGGGACCAGAGGGGGTCACGGCATGATGGATACTGACATACTGGACATGCTCGAAGACATCGGGCGGTTGTCGGTCGCCCGTTTGAATCCGACGGTTACATTAGCTGCTGAGACGACTGAGATTCGTCGTGAAAAGATCCTGCGCACCATTCGCGGAACCATTTTGCCGCGCCGGCTGGAATTTACGGCGGCCAATGGCGATTGTCTGGCAATGGAAGTCAACAGCTCTCGGGTAACTGATGTTTTCCGGGTCCGCTCGGGCATGATACCGGATTTTGAAACTACTCCGCGTGAAGAGCTTGCGACCCGCTTGGCCGAATTGGTGTCCGATATTGCAGCAGCCCCTGCCCCGTTGGAGTTGCTTTCTCTGCAGCCGGACACGGCGCTTGAGGTCGATGATGTCGGTGTGACTTTCAGCGAGATTGCAAAGGCTTGCGGCACTATCGAGCTGCCGCCCGAGACGGTCGTTTCTTTGGTTCCCGACACGCCTGCCCCGCAAGAAACAGATATTCCAGCGTCCGCCGCCGGGGCGACAGCAGGAACCATTGCCAGCGCGTTTTTTGATGGCGCTGAACGGTTCGCATTGGGACGCGCCGAAGTTTCCGTGGACGGTGCAGCCATCTCGCGGCTCGAAGGAGTATGCGACGTCGGGCAACCCATGCACGCCGATCAGGATCTGCTTCGTCAGTTTGCACAGGATCTTGTTGGGTGGGACGGTGACGCCGCCACCGCGCTGGATCATCCTCAGCTGATTGTAATGCGGCCTTCAGGGGGCAAAGGGGATGCGCTTGCCGTTCTGCATGACGGGTCACAATTTGCGCTGGCCATTCATGAAGCGCGCAAACTGGGAGCCGTCGTAAACCTTTGGAAATCAGTTACGGGATCGGAAAAATGATCCGGTGCCAACAGTTCAATTTTTCAACGAATTCGATCCGTGAAATATAGTAGTCAGGGTATGTGTTATGAGTGAGAATAATCGTCGCGAGTTACTTCGTATAGCCAACGAGATGAAAGGCGTCAGCAATGACGAAACCGGGCAGTTTATCTCTCGGATCATTGGTGATCTTTCGAACCTGAAGCCCTCGATTGCTTTTGTTGGTCAGATCAAGGCCGGCAAATCCCGACTGATCAATGGTTTTACCGGACAGGCCGAATATCTGCCGTCGGATGTGAACCCTTGGACAACCGTAATCACTGATATGCATTTCGGCCACCCGTCGGGCCGGACGCAAGGTGCCGAGTTCCATTTCTTCGACAACCGTCAGTGGCAGTCCCTGATTGCCGAAGGCGAAGAGCTGCGCAACATGTTCCCCGATGACGAGGACAGTTATAAGCGCGAGATGATCGAAGAACAGGTCGACGCAATGAAGACCCGCGCCAAGCTTCGGCTGGGCGATAGCTATGAACAGCTGCTGGGCCAACATCATGATCTGGAAGACCTGAATTCGGATGATTTGGCACGTTATGTTTGCGCAGGCGATGACCCGACCGAGGGTGGGACACATGATCCGGCATCGGACCGGGGCCTTTACAGCGACATCACCCGAAAGGCCGAGGTCTATTTTGACATCGGACATTTCCCATTTCCGCTTACGGTCACCGATACACCCGGCGTAAATGACCCTCTGTTGATCCGCGAAGAGATCTCTCGCCAATACCTCAAAGAGTCCGACTTCTTTGTGGTTGTCCTGTCGGCGCATCAGGCGCTTTCTCGGGCGGACTTGAAACTGTTCCGCCTAATGCAAGCGCTGGAGTTGGGCCAGATCGTGGTTTTTATCAATCGCGTGGACGAATTGGGAAATGGTGCCGAAGATGCCTTCAAGGTGCGGGCCGATGTTTTGGACGGGCTTGAAAAGGCACTTGGGAACTCGAACATTGACGTTCTGACCGGCAGTGCCCAATGGGCGCATTACGCCCTGACCGGTGACGAAGCCGGTATCAATCACGACGATGTCCTGGCCTGGCTGCGCGCGCACCCCGATCAGATGAAGCAATATCTGGACGGTGTCGAAGAGATCAAACAAGGCCCCGGCCCGATCAGCCGCGAAGGTGTTTTGCGCTTTGCCGCTATGATCGCCTCCGGGTTGCCCGATCTGCGCCGGCATGTGACCCGAGCGCTGACAGAAGGCCCGCGCGATGAACAACTGCGTATGGCCTGGCAGCATCTCAACAGCTTTGCCCAAGGTGAATTGGACCGGTCCAAAGCGCATCTGCGCGCGATCGAGAACGACACTACAACCTCGGCAGAAGACGCTGGTGAAAACAACAGGATATTGGCCGATCTGCGGAACTCGGTCAGCGACAAGACCACCAAGATCATTGACGAAATGGATGACGTCCTGGCCAACCTGAGAGGCGTAATGGATGACACCGTGGCCGAGGCCGTGTCGGGCGTTGTTCGCGGCCCGAACGGAGATTCTCCGCTGTTGTCGAAAACCGGAGAAACCGAGCTGAATTTTACGCCGCTGCGCGACCGCATGCGCGAACTTGTTCAGGGGGCCACCCAAGTTGTCCGCCAAAGAATGCTGAGCGAGCTCTACGCAATCGACATGCAAAGCAATGCCACGCTGCGGGCTCTGCCCGGCTGGCAGGACGCAACCGACAATCGGATGAACACCAGCGCAGTTCGCTGGTTCCGTCCGGACACGTCCGCTTTGACCCGTGGCATCACTGTTGAACTTCGGGTAAACTGGTTGTCCCGGCTGATTTCGCGTAAAAGTGTCGTGTCCCGTGCCGAACGCATGATCGTTCAGGAGTTTGAGATGATCGGAGATGATCTGGTGGATACCGCCCGCGGTGATTTGACCGAGCGGCTTAATACCGTGCTGGACCATTATCTGGCCCTGCTCGCCACACATCTTGAACATCGTGCCGGAACCGGCGAAACAAATGCCCGGGCCGAGGCGCAAGCCGCATTCAACCACGCACAACATATTTCTGACGAGCTGGGCACCCTATTCAGCCAGCATCAAACAGATGAAAGACTAGCAGAGGCAGCGGAATGATCGAATTTCCCGGAACCGACAAGGAAGTGAGGCAGCTTGAGCGCTTTCTGACCGCGACCGAAAGCCTGCCGAGCGACGTGGCGCTCGAAGATATGCGCGCCCGTGCCTTGGCGCATGCCGAACGCTTGTCAAACGCGGTAAATATTGGATTCGCCGGAGAATTTGGGGCGGGAAAATCCAGCCTGGCCAACATGCTGGCCGGGGCAGATATTCTGCCTACCGGGCCGCAACATCTGAAACTGCCGCTCGTTATTGTGGCATATTCCGAAACCCCCGAAACAACTGTCGGGTGGTGGGACCGGGAACCTAAAGTCTATTCTGGAATTGCACTTGAAAAAGCCGCCAAAGACGAACCCGACTTTATCTCTGTTGGATTGAACACCCCTGCCCTGCAAGAGATATCGCTCTACGATCTGCCTGGGTCAGGCGCTTTGGATGATACCTATAAACCGACGCTCGATCTGCTCAAATTTGTGGATTGCGCGATCTGGTGCACCAACGGCACAAATGCATGGCGCGAAACGGAACGCCATCTTTGGGCTAGGGTTCCGGAAGAGTTGCGAGCAAACAGCATATTGGCTGTGACACATACAGATTTGCCTCCGGTACGCGACGCGCTTGACCGGGTGTTGGCCCGCTTGAACAAAGAAAAGGGCAATATGTTCCGCTCGGTTGTGCCGATCGGCACCCCAGTGGCTGTCCGTGCCATGGCGCAAGAGCCAGAACCGGATTTCGCCCTTTGGGAAACCTGCGGTGGTCAGGGGCTGGCCGAACAGGTGCTTGATATTGCTTCGAACCGGCGACAGGCAGACCTGAGTTCGGCGCGCGAAGATCTGGAACAGCACTTTCTGCCCTATCTGAAATCGATTGACGTTCAGGTGCCGGACATAGCCGCCCTCGACGCGCCCTCTATTCAGACCACGCTGGAAAACGTGCTACCCCCTATCGACAATCCGATCCTGGAAGACTGGCTTGCCGCGATTGCAAGTATCTATGAAGACCTGCGGGAAACCTCAAATATGGAGCCAGCGGCTTTCCTGCAAAGCTGTCAGGAAATCGTTGAGGACTTTGCCGAGCGCCTGGAAAACGATGGCGAGATTGACCCGACGGCGGATTGGATTCCGGGTGAGTTCGAAAAGGCCACGGACTTGTTGCTTTTGCTTCAGTTCGAAAGCGGCGTTGCGCCACTGAAGGATGCGATTAGCATCCTGGCACAGCTGAGTGACAACCTTGCTTGGGCCGGCAGCCGGGTTGAATCGGCACAGCCAAAGACCGGAACCTGAAATTTCCGCTCAAGGCTGAGCGGCAATTCCGCGAATCGTAGAAGCGATTCCTACGAATCTATTGTTTCGAATTTGTAGACCAATCCTTAAGAATTTGTTTTTAGCTTTCGATTTTATCACAATATATTTCTATATGTAGTATAAACTGTCAAATACACACCACATATAGATCAATCGCAAAAACGATCCTTAGTGAAGCCATCAGGCGGCCCCAATAAAGTCAAATTTGAATCGTCTAACCGACTTGAGTGTCCTGCGGTTGTTTTTGGTTGTGTGTTTGCGGGCTATTTGCCCAGGTTTTTTGCCGCAAAACGATTAGAACGGGCGGAATGAAATGAGCCATAACCAGGCTGTCGGTGCAACGCACGACGAACCTAAGATTGAAGGACTTGAACCTGGCGCAAAGCTGTTGCGCGGGCAGTATGAGATTCTTCGTTTCCTCAGCAATGGCGGGTTTGGGATTACCTACCTGGCCCGCGACAGCCTAGAGCGCGATGTCGTGATCAAAGAGTGCTATCCGGGCGCTCTGTGCCGTCGGAATGGTGACGCGGTTGAACCCATCAATCCCGACCACAAAGAAGATCTGCGCGCGATCATCGACCTGTTCATTCAGGAAGCGCGCAATCACGCCCGACTGGTTCATCCCAATATCGTTGACGTACATCAGGTCTTTGAAGACAACGACACGGCGTATATCGCTATGGACCTGATCCGGGGTTGCGATCTTCTAGATTATTCCGAGAACCCCGAAAACGACGCTGGCCCGGATTTCATTGTCCAAGTCACCGAGAAAATGCTGTCGGCCGTTTCGTTCATCCACCAAAGCGGAATGCTGCATCGCGATATCTCACCGGACAATATTCTGATTGACCAAAACGGAGACCCGGTCCTCATCGACTTTGGTGCCGCGCGGGAACAGGCAGCCAATCAATCAGCTGCCCTGTTGACTTTGCGGGTTATCAAAGACGGCTATTCCCCGCACGAATTCTATGTACGCGGCGCAGATCAGGGACCCAGCAGCGACCTCTATGTTCTCGCGGCGACGCTTTATCACGCCATCAGTGGCGAACGTCCGATCGACGGGCAAACCCGACTGAATGCCTTCAACAATGGCCAGGATGATCCCTATACGCCCCTCGCAGGTCAGTACAGCGACTATCCCGATGGGTTCCTTGAAGCGATCGACAAAGCGATGGAAGTTCACGCAACAGATCGTCTGCAAACGGCCCTGGATTGGCTGCGGATGTTCCGTGGTCCCGGCGTCATGTTTGACTCGTTCGCCTATCGTCCGGTCTCGGTCATCGTAGCGATGGACCGTAAGGACGAAGTCGAAGAGCAAGCCCGGATCAAAGCCGAAAGTGAAAATGCCGAGGCGGTGGTGACTGCCTTGTTGGCTGGGAACCCTGACATTGCCCTGGGTAATGAGGATAAGTTTGAGGGCGATCTGGCCAAGTTTGCACAAAAAGAAGAGGCCGCGGTTGCGGTCGATACGATCGTCAAGAACGGATCAGGCGGCAGCGGTAAAGTCATCGCAGGCGCTGCTGCGGTGGTGGTTGCCTTGGCTGCAGGCGGATTCGTTTTGTTCAGTGGCAGCGAAGAAACCCCCGAACCGACAGCAGCGCCGGTCCAAGTGACCGAGACAGAGGCACCAGCCTCGGAACAGCCGGAAGAAGCCGTGGAAACGGCGGCACCGGCCGCTGCGGAAGAGGTCGTGGAAACGGCAGAACCGGCCGCTGCGGAAGCTGAAGCACCAGAACAAGAAGTCGCAAGCGTAGAACCTGTTGAGCAGACGGATACCCTCACGGCGCAAAACGCCGAAGCGCTACCTGTCGAGGCAGCCCCAGTTGCTGCTGACCCGGTAGAAATCAGCGCTGCTGCTGGCCAACCGGCAGAAACGCAGATTGCGTATTCTCATTGGGATGTGGAAATACCGTTCCAGACCTCGAAACGCCGCGCCTCGACTGGCAGCGTCGTTGTCGTGACCGGCATTGACCCCACGCTGGATACTTCTGTGATCGGAGAATGGGTGCAGCATGGGGCGTCGATTTATACTCTGAACGGAGTGCCGGTCCAGGCAGATGCAAGTTTTGCCGCCCAGATTTTGGATGACCTGAAGGTCGATCCGGATGGGTATATCCGCATCACTGCCCGTTATCGGGAACTCGGAAAAACCCGTGCGCAGAACGGATTGCTGGCCCTGCCCGCCATTCGCATGTTGGGTCTCGAGAATGGTTATGTGTTCACTATCAGAAACAGCAATGGAAACGGCTGGGCAACTGTTGTTGACACTGCACCAGACGCGCCCGCAGCAGGTAGCCTGCGCAAAGGCGATGTACTGATCTCGGAAAATCATACCGGTCAGAACATTACCAACCCTGAAGGGCTGGACGCGCTTTTGCAGCTCCTTGTTTCTGAAAACCAGTCCGAAGCCCGCTTTACAGTTCTGCGCAACGGTACTGAAACGGGTGCGGTTATGCCCCTGGTACAGGAGTAATGATCCGGTCTGATTGTGATCTGCCTGTGTGTGTTTGCTGAGAGTGAAGCGAAAGCCATCACTCTGACGGGGACCGGCCCGTCGCAGAAGGTAAATGAGTTTTTTGTTCCCAATCATCAGTGCCTGTGTACCGAACGTGCAGAGGTGAGTAGCAGCCCCATGGGACGTAGATCCTGTGCCAAGAAACAAAGGTGTCGACACCATGTTTAAATATAAAAGCCCCCTTAGCCGGCTTCTCGAAGGTGCCGGCAAACCTCAAGAGACCGAAACCGAGGAGGTCGCGGCACCTGAGTCTGATAACGCTGAACCGATTGCGGATTTCAACGCACTTCGTAATGCACTGGCAGGCGGCAACACTACCGCTGATAGCTACGATGAAAGCGAAGAACTATTACCCGAAGACAAGATGCCGGAGTTCTCCAAAGCAGAACAAGCCACTGCCGATGAGATTATCGTCGAGGAAGTGGTCGCCGAAGTGCAAAGCGCCACCGAGGTTACAGTTGATGCCGACCCAAAGGACGACGAACCGGTTGTGACACTGCATGTGTCAACCGAAGAACTGACAGCCACGATTGAAGATCCCGCGCCTGAAATGGCGATGGAAGAACCGGTCGTAGACGTAGTCGTCGAGACAGTTGATCCGGAACCAGAAGCGCCTTCTGCCCAAGAGGTCGAGGTACAACCTCAGCCTGCTCCTGCGGCAAAAGAAGACAGACGCAGCCGTGTGAAAACCACCTTCCTGGGCTTCGAGCGCGCGGATACGCATGTTCAGGACCTGATGGAATCGGCCGAGCCGGTGGCTATGGCCAAGACCGAGGCCGCGCAGGCGACATTCCCGGTGGGATGGCTTGTTGTAACTTCCGGCCCCGGCCGCGGTTCCAGCGTTACGCTGACAGAAGGCCTTATGCAGATTGGGCGTAATGATGATCAGGCGATCCAGCTGGACTTTGGCGACACTGGGATTTCCCGCAGCAACCATGCGGTAATTGCCTATGACCCGGAAGACCGCAAATGCTATTTGGGCCATGGCGGCAAGGCCAATCTGGTGCGCCTGAACGGCAAACCCGTTCTCAGCACGGTTCCACTCTCCACTGGCGATCTTATCCGGATCAGTGAAACCTCAATCCGTTTTGCAGCCTTCTGCGATGACGGCTTTGATTGGCGGGATGCTTAATTGATGCTGGCGACCCCGGCATATGATCTTGCGCTGATCCTGGATCAGGGTCAGCGCGACACGCAGGAAGACGCGGTCGCGTCGCGTATGTTCGACGCGGCGGATGCGGGCTATGTCATCGTCGCGGACGGAATGGGTGGGCATGCGGCAGGAGAAGTGGCATCTGAACTGGTAGTCAAAGCCTGGCGCGATGCACTGGATACCGAACTTGAAGCAGACGCTCCGGCTGAGACTGCGCTGATCGACGCCTTACCCTTGGCAGCCATGCAGGCAAATGCCGCGATTTCGACTTACTGCGAGGAGCAGGGTGAAGATTTCAACATGGGATCAACCATGTTGGGAGTTTTGCTGCTGGAAAAGCGCGTCTTCTGGATTTCGATTGGCGACAGCCCCCTTTATCTCTATCGCGACCGTACCCTCAGCCAAATCAACGAAGACCATTCGATGGCTCCGATGATTGATGCTCAGGTTGCTGCAGGTACCCTTACGCCAGACCAGGCGTCGTCTCACCCCGACCGAAACCAACTGACTTCGGTGATAATGGGCGCCGCAATTCCCAAGGTCGATTGCCCGGAAGAACCATTGGGTCTTAGCACCGCGGATGTGCTGATCGTGGGAAGTGATGGGCTGCAATATCTGAGCAACACAGAAATTCAGGCAATTCTTGAGGAAAACGAAGATGCGCTGGCTCAAGATATTGCGGATGCGCTGTTGCGGGCACTGAGAACCAGGAACGACCCGGATCAAGACAATACGTCGATTGGCGTCATCAAACTCAGAAGAAACGACTAGAGGCAAAGCAACCGGACCAATGAAACTCCATCTGATCATATCCAGCCTGGCACTAGCTGCCGCGACGGGCGCTGCTTCGGCACAAGAAGCATGCTCAACCTATGAAATCCAGCGAGGCGACAGCCTGCGGGAACTGACCATCGCAGTCTATTCGACCGAAGATTTTCGGATCATCTTCGAGGCAAACCGCGATGTAATCGGAAATAATCCCAATGTCATCCGCGTCGGCGACGTTTTGACCCTGCCGTGTTTGGAAGATATCGGGCGCGCGGCTGCCGTGCCGCAGACAGAGGCCGAAGCAATGGCCGCCGAAATGGCCGCCGAACTTGTCAAGGCTGCGGAAGATCGCGCTGCCAAAGCTATCGCCGAAGCCGAGTCCCGCGTGGCCGAAGCCAAAGCAGAGGCGGTCATCGCCGCCAAGGCTGCGGCCAAGGATGAGATCGAGGCCGCGCGTGCTGAAGGTGCTGCCCTAATCCGCAATGCAGGTACCGGTGAACGTCCTGAAATCCGGGACCGTCAGTTGATTTTGATCACTGGCGGCAACTATTCCCCGTTCACGGATGAAGCTCTGCCGCATCGTGGTCTATATACAAATCTTGTTGAAACCGCGATGTTGCGCGCAGCGCCGGAACAGTCCTACAAGATCCAGTTCGTCAATGACTGGTCTTCACATCTGGATCTGTTGATGCCGACGCTGGCATTTGACGCAACCTTCCCGTGGTCGCGTCCAGATTGTGACGACGCAGATGCACTGTCTGAAAATGACCGTTCACGTTGTGAAACCTACAATTTCTCAAACCCGTTCTATGAAGTTGTGGACACGTTCTTTGCTCGCGAAGGTTCGGGCTATGAAGAGACCCTGACATATGCGGATTTTGCCGGTGCAACCATCTGCCGACCCGAGGGCTGGTCTCTGTCGCATATGGATGCGGTGGGGCTGTACGAGCCCGCGATCACGATACTGCGCCCGGTTTCGCCGGATGAATGTTTCCATGCATTGATGGATGGAACCGCCGACATCGCCGCAATTGAGGCCCATCTGGCCGTCGAGGCAATCGGTCGGCTGGGTTACGAGCATCGCATTGTAGAAAACCCCAACTTGGCAGCGATCAAGTCTCTTAACATCATGACTCACAAGGATAATCCTGATGGAGAAGCGATCCTTGAAACGCTTAATCAGGGTCTGGCGATCATGCAGCAATCAGGAGAGTGGCGCGACATCGTCTCAACCGCTCTGCGTTATCAAATGGAAAATGGCTAAGGCCCTTATTGGCCTAAACTCAAAAAAGTCTGGAGGAAGTGGACATGTATAAATTTAACCTGAAGAAAGTCGTGATTTCGGCCACCGCCGTCACCGCCCTGAGCGCCGGAGCTGCCGCAGCACAGGAAGCCTGTAGCAACTATACCGTCGCGGATGGTGACACGATGGCGACCATCGCCATCGCGGCTTATGGCACCTCGAACTATCAGCCGATCTTCAACGCCAACCGCAACATCATCACCAACCCAAACGCGCTGGCGCCTGGATTGGTTCTGTCCCTGCCCTGTGAAGACGGTAGTCTGCCGAATGGCCAGTCAGCACAGGAACTGATCGCAGCAGAAGAAAAGCGTGCGGCCAGTGTGAAACGTTCGAACGTCTACGCCCCGCCAATCAAGCTGGTAGCGGGTAACGGATGGGAGCCATTCACGACCGAAAGTCTGAGTGGTGGTGGGATCATGACCCGCCTGGCGACCACAAGTCTTCAGCGTGCCGGCAACAGCCGTGATTTCTCGGTCAGCTTTGTCGACGACTGGACTTCGCATTTGGAAACTCTCTTGCCGCTCGGCGCATTCGACATCTCGATCGCCTGGACAGTTCCAGATTGTACAAATCACACCTATGAGTGGTCTGCAGCGACTGAATCCCGGTGCAACGAGTTTGTTGCTTCGGTTCCGGTCTATGACATCGTCGGCGGCTTCTTCACTTTGCCGGAAAGCGAATACTCACAAGCGACGGCCTTCGAAGACCTCAAAGGTGCAACCCTGTGTCGTATGGACGGCTGGAGCATGGTTGTACTTGAAGAAGTCGGCTTGAATTCCGATAACCTGACGTTGGTTCACCCCAGCTCGGCCCGCGAGTGTCTGGATGCCGTTTTGACCGGCTCAGCCGATGTGGCCGCGTTCGAGGTCGATCTTTTCGCCGCAACCATGAAGGACATGGGTCTGACCTCGGAAGATATCGTAGAAAACCCCTATGTTTCCACGCTGTCCTCGATGAGTTTCCTTGCGCACCGCACCAACCCGTTTGCACGCGAATACATCGCTATGGTCAACAAGGGCCTGAACGAGATGCGTGAATCCGGCGAATGGTACGCGATCATCTCGGACACGCTGCGTGAACAGAACGAAAAGCTGAACGCCGCGTCAAACTAATACCGATACATATGAACAGTCGCAGGGCCGGTCTTTGGACCGGCCCTGTCTTTTTTCAAGATCCGAAGATTTTTGCGACAGGAATGAGAGTCCGAGTAATGGCTGCCGCGGTTTGATGCCTAAAAGGGCCGCCTTTCCCTTCGAAGCCGAAACAACTTGGCCCCGGTGGCACTATCTGCCGGCGTCTGATCCAAAAGACTCGACTCTGTAAAAGCGGAAGCATAAAAAGAACAAATCAAGAACATATTGGTATCTGGCATGTTCGATGGAATGCAGCGTCGCGTCGTTTCATTGTGGTTTCCTCGCTTGGCAAGCGACCGGGTTCTGCGTCGACGCCTGGTGAATGGACCCTTTGTCCTGACGCTCAAACAACAGAATGCCAATCGTATTTATTGCCTGAACGCTCAGGCTGCGGAACAGGGGCTGCATCAGGGCATGTCCTATGCGGATGCGCGCGCCTTTTGCCCCGCTTTGCAAAGCTGCACAGCCGATCCTCAGGCCGATATGCGTTTCCTGCACATCCTGCGTCGCTGGGCAACGCGCTATTGCCCCTGGGTGGGGATGGAAGGCGAGGATGGGCTGGTGCTTGACGTCACCGGGTCAGCCCATCTCTTTGGCGGCGAAGAGGTGATGTTGGCTGATATGCGCGGACGGTTTACGCGCGCAGGGCTCTGGGTGCAGATCGGATTGGGGGATACGCGCGGTGCGGCTTGGGCGCTTGCCCGTTATGACGAGGGGGTCGCAGCCTCTGGCAATATGCTGACGGCCCTAAAGTCGCTGCCGGTGGCGGCCTTGCGTCTGGATGAGAAGACCTCGGTCGCCTTACAGCGCATGGGCCTGCGCAAAATTGGTACATTGGCGGCAGCACCGCGCGCACCGCTGACACGGCGTTTTGGCCCCGGTCTGCTGCTCAGGCTGGATCAGGCTCTGGGCGCGCAACCCGAAGCAATCACGCCGCTGTCCGATCCCCCCCATTACGCGGTGCGCATGACCCTGCCGGACCCCATCGGATTACTGTCGGACGTGATGGCTGGGACCGAACGGCTGTTGGCCCAGCTCTGCGCCAAGCTGAAGGCGCAAGAGATGGGCGCCCGGAAACTTTGCATGACATTGCGTCGGGTGGACCAGGACTGCCAGCAGGTTGAACTGCGTCTGGCCCGACCTCTGCGCGATCCTCAGCGTATCCTGTCTTTGTTCGAACGCGGTTTGGGGGAAATAGATGCTGGCTTTGGCATTGATCAAATGCGGTTGGAGGCCACCGGGGTTGAAGCGCTGCCAGTACAACAAATCAGCCATGTGTCGGACCACAGCAAGAGCCGGCTGGATGACCTGATCACCCGGCTGGGCACCCGGGTCGGGCTTGAAAACATACAGCGTTTCCTACCTGCGGACAGCCATATTCCCGAACACAGTTTCATCATCGCGGCCGCCGCCTATTCCAACCCATCCAGCGGGTGGAGCATCCTGAACCCACGCCCGCTCTACCTGTTTCCACCCGAACCGATTGCGGCAACCGGCCCGCATCCGCCCGCGCGGTTCCGCTGGAGACGTATGTCCCTGACAACCGGCCATGCCACGGGCCCCGAACGCATCGCGCCCGAGTGGTGGCATCAGGATGAAAGCTGGCGCTCTGGCCTGCGGGATTACTGGCGAGTGGAAACCACGCAGGGGCGCAGACTCTGGCTGTTTTACACGCCGCAGAATCCGGGCTGGTTTGTACAGGGAGAGTTCGCATGATCACAGCAAACCGCCCGACAGACGCCCTGCACCGCCATATGCCAAAGCCCCATGCACAGGGGCTGGGTTATGCCGAACTCTGTGTCACCACGAATTTCACCTTTCTGACCGGGGCCTCCCACCCCGAAGAGCTCGTCCTGCGCGCCGCCGAGCTGGGATTGTCGGCAATAGCCATCACGGATCACAATTCATTGGCAGGGGTTGTGCGCGCATGGTCGGCACTGCGAGAGCTTAAGCGGCAGACCAAACAGCCCCTTCAAATCAGATCCGAACATCGTGTTGATGCCTCTTCCCGGCAAGAGGTTGGCCACAGGCAGGCGCTTCCGAAACCGGACTGCACTGTTCTGCCTAAACTGATTACCGGCTGCCGGCTGCTGCTGCGCGACAGTGCGGTAGATTGGGTGGCGTTGCCCTGTGATCTGGCAGCCTACAAACGCTTGGCCCGCCTGCTGACGTTGGGCAAGCGGCGTGCGGATAAGGGCGATTGCGAGCTCTATACGCAAGACATGCTGACGGCCTGCAAGGGCATGATCCTGATCGCCCTGCCCCAGACCACCCTGTCAGAGGCCGCATCGGATATTCAAACCGTGCGGCGACGATTTCCCAATCATGTTTTTCTGGGTGCAGTGCCACGCTATGACGGCAGCGATCAGGCCTATCTGGCCGAATGCGCCCAACTGGCGCAGAAAAGCTGCGCCCCCATGGTGGCGGTCGGGGATGTGCTGATGCACCGCGCCCACCGCAAGCAACTGGCCGATATCCTGACCTGCATGCGTAAAAACATCACGATTGATCAGATCGGCACCCGCGCATTGCCCAATGCCGAACGCCGCCTCAAATCCGGCCAGGATCTGGTCCGGCTGTTCCGCCATCACCCCAGCGCCTTGCGGCGCACGATGGAGATTGCCGACAGGTGCAGCTTTGATCTGGCGGAGCTTTCGTATGAATACCCCGATGAGATTGCAAGCGGGGAACATCCGCAAACGCGTCTGGAACGTCTGGCACACGAAGGGTTGCAGCGCCGGTACCCCGAAGGGCCGCCCGACACGGTGGTCGGGCTGATGCGCAAGGAACTGGCGGTGGTCGCGGATCTGCAGTTTCCCGCTTATTTCCTGACTGTACATGACATCGTACAATATGCCCGGTCGCAGGGCATTCTGTGTCAGGGGCGCGGGTCCGCGGCCAATTCGGTGCTCTGTTACCTCTTGGGCATCACGGATGTCAGCCCCGACCAGATCGCCATGGTCTTTGAACGGTTCGTATCCAGATACCGGGGCGAGCCGCCGGATATTGATGTCGATTTCGAGCATGAGCGGCGTGAAGAGGTGATCCAGTGGATTTACGAGAAATATGGCCGCGAACGTGCTGGTCTTTGCGCAACTGTCATCCATTTCCGCACCCGTGCAGCCATTCGCGAGGTGGGCAAGGTCATGGGGCTGTCGCAGGATGTAACCGCTGGGCTGTCGAGCCAGATCTGGGGCATGAGCAATGGCGGCGTTGATCTGGACCGTATTCGCGAGCTGGGGCTGGACCTCAGCGACCGGCGCCTCATGCAAACCATTCATCTGATTGGCGAAATCATCGGCTTTCCCCGCCATCTGTCCCAGCATGTTGGTGGTTTTGTGATCACCAAAGGACGCCTGGACGAGCTTTGCCCGATTGAAAATGCCGCAATGGAAAACCGCACCGTCATCTGCTGGGACAAAGATGACATTGATGCTCTGAACATCCTGAAAGTCGATGTGCTGGGGCTTGGTATGCTCAGTTGTCTGCGCAAATCCTTTAGCCTGCTGCAACAGCATGAAGGCCAGACCCTGAGCATCGCCAAGGTGCCTCAGGACGACACCGCCACATATGACATGCTCTGCCGGGCGGATGCGATCGGCGTCTTTCAGGTCGAAAGTCGGGCGCAGATGAATTTCCTGCCCCGGATGCGCCCCCGCGAGCTTTATGACCTGATAATCGAAGTTGCTATTGTGCGCCCTGGCCCCATTCAAGGGGATATGGTGAAGCCCTATATCCGGCGACGCAATGGGCTGGAAAACCCCGAACCCTTTGGCCCGGAACTGGAACAGGTGACAGCGCGCACATTGGGCGTCCCCCTGTTTCAGGAACAGGCCATGCAGATTGCCGTGGTCGGGGCCGGATTCACGGCGGAAGAGGCCGACCATCTGCGCCGCTCATTGGCTACGTTCCGGCGAATGGGCACAATCGGCACATTCCGGGATAAATTCATCAATGGGATGCTGGGCAACGGCTATGACATCAAAGTGGCCGAGCAGTGTTTTTCCCAGATCGAAGGCTTTGCCGATTACGGGTTCCCGGAAAGCCATGCGGCGGCCTTTGCCATGCTTGCCTATGTCTCGGCCTGGCTGAAACGCCATCACCCGGCGATCTTTGCCTGCGCGCTTTTGAACTCTCAACCCATGGGGTTTTACGCGCCCGCTCAGATCGTGCGCGACGCCCGCGAGCATGGGGTCGAAATCCGCCCCATCTGCGTCAATCATTCCGAGTGGGACAATATACTGGAACGCCGCCCCGATGGCGCGCTGGCGCTGCGGCTGGGATTCCGCCAGATCAAGGGGTTCAGGGAAGAAGACGCCGGCTGGATTGAGGCCGCCCGCGGCAATGGCTATCAGGATCCAGAGGCGCTGTGGCTGCGTGCGGGGCTGCGGCCTGATGTACTGACGCGCTTGGCCGAGGCAGACGCTTTTTCCGATATGGGGCTAACCCGGCGCGATGCACTCTGGCAGGTCAAAGCCATTCAAAGCCCCAAACCTCTGCCCTTGTTCAATGATCCGATTGACGGGGAAACGGTTCACGAACCCCCGGTCAACCTGCCCGCCATGCAGCTGGGCGAAGAGGTGGTCGAGGATTATGTTGCCACCCGCCTGACCCTGCGGGCCCACCCGATGGAACTGCTGCGCCCCTCTCTGCCAGGGCTGACCACACATGTCGCCTTGCTTGAGGTGCCCCTGGGGCGGCACAGCGTTTGTGGTCTGGTTATCACCCGTCAGCGGCCGGGCACGGCGTCGGGTATAATTTTCCTGACGCTAGAGGATGAAACCGGGGTCAGCAATGTGGTGGTCTGGCCCAAGGTTTATGAGCGTTTCCGCCGGGCCGTGATGGGCGGGCGCCTGCTGCGGATCACAGGGTATCTGCAGCGTGAAGGGATTATCGTGCACCTGATCGCCCAGGACGTTCAGGACATGTCACATAAGCTTTCCGAATTGGGGCACCCGCAACCAGAGGTCCTAAGCACCGAAGGGTCCCGCACTGATGATACACCGAAGAAATCCCGCTATCCTGCCAGGGCAATGCACCCACGGGATCAGGCAAAGCGGCTGTTTCCAAGCCGGGATTTTCATTGAGCCGCACTGCTGGATATCTCTGGCCGGGTTCGCACTGTCGGATTGCCGCAACTCAAAACAATATTGAGGCAAACTCACCCCTACCCCGTTCACAGGGCAAGACACCCTGTGCTAGGTTAAGCACGTATAATTGTTTATGAATTGGTGAGTTTCCGATGGCGCGAAAATGTCTGGCAATCCTGATTACGTCGGCGGGTCGCCGTGTTGGCCTGCTGCAATGCTTCAGGGCGGCTGCGGAACGTCTGGATGTTGACCTGACCATCATCGCCTGCGACCTGAACCCAGATGAAAGCGCGGCTTGCGCGCTTGCCGATCACGCCGCCGCCGTGCCGCGATGTGACAGCCCCGACTATGCAACCTCGATCCTCGAGATTGTGCGTCAACACGGAGTCAGCTTGGTGATCCCCACAATCGACCCGGAACTGATGCCCCTGGCACAGGCCGCGCCCGCCTTTGCCAATCTGGGCGCGCGAGTCCATGTCTCGCCGGTGAACGTGATTGAGGTTGTCCGGGACAAGCGCCTGACAATCCAGAAACTGTCCGAAGCCGGGGTTCCTGTTCCGCGCACATTGGATCATCAGGAATTGCTAGAGCGGCCACAGGACATCAGTTGGCCCATCTTTGCAAAGCCAAGTGGCGGCAGTGCAAGCCGGGGGCTGGATGTATTCGAAACCCTCGCTGATGTCCCCTCTGAATTCCCCGAACCGATGATCTTTCAGGACAAGCTGAACGGACCGGAATACACAATCAACATGTTTGTAGATGCCTCGGGTCAGCTCTGCACTGTGATCCCGCATCTGCGCATTCAAATTCGCGCCGGTGAGGTTGAAAAGGGTGAAACCAGGCGACGCAATGATCTGCAAACCATCGCCGAAGGCATTGCACAGGCCCTGCCCGATCTGCGCGGTGTCGCCTGTTTTCAGATCATCGATGACCCAGAACATGGCCCCGCAGTGCTTGAGATCAATGCGCGTTTCGGGGGTGGCTACCCTCTGGCCGATCATGCGGGCGCACAGTTCGCACAGTGGCTTTTGGAAGAGGTTGCCGAATTACCGTCAACCGCCAATAACAACTGGCGCGATGGTGTGAAAATGATGCGATATGACAGTGCGGTGTATCAGGGCTGATGCTGGTATTTGATCTGGACGACACCCTGTATCTGGAGCGAGATTTTGCCTTTAGCGGCTATAACTGGCTGAACGGTTGGGTCCACGAAAAAACCGGCGCTGAAGGGTTCGGACAACGGTGTCAGGCCGCGTACAATGCGGGGGAAAGACGACGCATATTCAATGTGGCTTGCGCGCAGACCGGCCTTGATGCGACCGATTCTTTCATACAGGACCTGATCAGCAAATACCGATCACACCCGCCCCTCATTTCGCTGTGCGAAGACGCCGAGCGGTTTTTGACAAACGCAGATCAGCCGATGGGGTTGATCACCGACGGGCCCGAAAAGATGCAGCGCAACAAGATCGCCGCGCTGGATCTGGACCGCTTTATTGCGCATATCCGCCCGACCGGCGCCTGGCCGGATGGCTACGGGAAACCGCATCCCCGCGCCTATGAAGAGATGGAATTGGCCGCGCAAAACCCGCGCAGAATGGTCTATGTCGCGGACAATCCGGCCAAGGATTTTATCACCCCGAATGCCCGAGGCTGGCGGACGGTTCAAATCCTCCGGCCCGGAGCGGTTCATGATCCTATTCCACCCAGTACCCAGCATACCGCATATGCCACGGTCACCAGCTTAGACCAGCTTACAGAAGTTCTGTCAGACCTTTAGCCGTGCCGGCTTTGGCAGCAACTCCGATTTGCACATTGGCAATCAAAGAATCCCAGTCCGACAGGACGTGCTGCGGTTCCAGCCATTCCCTGTTATGGCGCGCATTCTGACGCATTTTATGCAGTAAGGCATCATCCTTTGACAGGCTGAAAATCGCCTTGGTCAGACCGGCAACATCCTCGGCCGGAACAAGCAATCCGTTTTCCCTGTCGCGGATCAATTCCCGTGGCCCATAGGCGCAATCGAACGATATGACCGGCAGACCTGTGACCGTGGCCTCGGCAACTACATTCGGGAACCCTTCAAAGCGAGACGGGAATACAAGAATATCCGCGTCTTGCATCCAGTCTCCGGGTTTTGGGCTGGCGCCGGGCAATGATACTACATCCGATAAATTCGCAGCAGAGATCTGCTGTTCCAACGCGTCGCGCTCTGGGCCCTCGCCAAAGATCGTCAACCGGATGTCTGGGTTGTCGCGCAGCACTTCGGGCATTGCCCGCAGCAGCATATCGAACCCCTTTTGACGATCCAAACGCCCGACAGCCACAAGCCGGGTCTGTCCGGACCCGATGTGGATCCCCCCCAGCGGAGCACATGGATTGGGGATTACTCTGGCCTTTGGGATCAGGTCCGCAGGCAAATCCAAACGCGCACGTTCGGTCTGCATGACAATTCCGGATGCCCCCCGCGCAAGCCTGTTCACCGCTTTCAGCCACATGGGATTTCCGCTTTGAACCAGCGGATTGTTCCGCTCAGAGATCACGACAGGCACCCCGGTTCCACGCGCGGCCAACATGGTCAGCACATTCACCTTGGTCAGAAACGAGATGATCAGATCGGGACGCACAGCCCGGATGACCTTGCGAATATGCAAGTAGCGCCGTGCCTGCGTCAGTCGCCGCGAAATCTTTAGCGGCTGAATCATGTGCAATTGCGCGCACTCAGGATAGGCGAAGTAGGAACCAGAATCCTCTGTCGCCATCCCGGCGACGTGAACCTCATCCCCGGCCGAGATCCGATGCGCGGCGATCATTGCGGCGATCTTTTCCGCACCGCCCGCTCCGAACCCAGCTTGCACCAATAACAGTTTCATTTTTCACTCAGCGGCGCTTTTTACACGATCAGCTTGCTGTACCAGATCCAGAGTTTCTGGACGGTTCAACTCTTGTTCGACAATGGGCCGGTTCAGGTCTTTGGACTGAAGGAAAATCCGCCCAATATATTCGCCCATTATTCCCAGGAACATCGCATTCAAGGTCATCGACAGCAGCAACAGGATGGTGGTCGTGGCAAAACCGCCCGGCCAGTTCTGGCCAAAGAACAGCTTGCCGATCACATATCCGATCATCAGCAAAAACGTCCCTGCGCCAACCGTCAGACTGATCATCGAGGCAAGGCGCAAGGGCAGAAGCGAGTGGTTGATCAACCCGTCGACAGCAAGCGACAGCATGGCCCGAAACGGAAATTTCGACTCGCCAGCGGTGCGCGCATTGCGATCATATTCAAAGCCGATCTGGCGGAAACCCATCCCACTGATTAACCCGCGAACATAAGGAGAGCGATCATCGACCCGGCGCAGCTCGTCCAGAATACGCCGGTCAGTCAGCCGAAACTCGCCCGCATTTCTCGGCAAATCATCATTGCTGATCATGTCGATCAAAGCATAAAAGCCTCGCCGCGCGGCAGCGACGATGGGTCCGTCCGGCAGGCTACGGCGAATGCCGTATACCACGTGATATCCCTGCCGCCAGGTATCCAGCATCTGCGGGATCAGTTCGGGCGGGTCCTGCATGTCGCAATCCAGTTGGATCGAACAGGCCCCGTTTGCGGATCGATAGGCCGTCAGAACTGATGACTGATATCCCATATTGCGGGCAAACCGGATGACCCGGACACGGGGATCAGCAGCAGCAATATCCGACAGGATTTCAAATGTACGATCCGTGGAATGGTTGTCAGTGAAAATGATCTCGGGCTCATAAGAGGGCAGATCGTCAAACACTTTGGTCACACGTTCATAGGCCGTGCGAACATTATCTTCTTCGTTCAAAGCGGGGATCAGGATTGAAACCAAAGTCACGCGTTCATCTCCGCTTGTTGTGACTGTTTTGTCCATTGAACCGTCCTTTCAAGGCCTTCACGCAAAGCGATTTTTGCCGACCAGCCATAACGTTCCGCCATCTGTGAAGGATCCGAAACCAACAATACCGGGTCATCCTTCGGCGGCGCAGAGGAAACCATATCCGGAGCTGCTCCGGTCAACACCTGCAACTCTCCTGCGACTGCTGCCATATCCGGAGCATCGCCAGTGACAACATTGATGACCGACCCCGCCTTGTCCGGCGCGTCAACAATCAAAAGCAGCGCTTCGACTATGTCGTCAATATGTATCAGATCACGCCGATCATGTGGACGATGAAGGAAAACCGGGGCTTTCCGCAATAGGCGGCCAATGGCATGGGGTATGAAGAAATCTTCTGACTGTCCGGGACCATAGGTCAGCGCCAACCGAGCCGTAACAGCCTTGAACGGCAGCCGGGGCTGAGCCATTTCAATATATTGCGTTCCGGCCACCAGAGACGCGCCATAGGAATTTCGCGGGTTCTCTCGCGAAGTTTCGACATAGGGCAGCTTGATATCGCCATATTCCGCAATGGATCCGGTGCGCACAAACGCATTGGGTGGCTGATCACAGATGGCCAAAGCCGACAGGATCGCAACCAGCGTCGAGAGATTTTGCAAAATACTGGCATTCAGATCTGCCAGGTCATCAGTCTCGGCAAATTTTGTCTGCGCGGCGGTATGCAGAACTACCTCGGGTCGGAACGCATTCGCGACGCGTTTGATCGCGGCAACATCCGAATACCCATCGGTGAAAACGCGGATTCCCGAAACACCTTGCAAACGGTCCAGAGAGGAACCCGGCCGCGTAAGCACAGCGACCTCATCGTCCCGGGCCAAACAGGCCCGAGCCAGATGAGAGCCGATGAATCCGCTGGCTCCGGTGATCAGTACGCGCGTCATTGTTTTCCCTTCAGGGAATAACTACTGGCATTGGCAAAGGCACGATGAACTTGCCGCCAGCGGCTTCGAAATCAGCCATCTGCTCGCGGATTTCGTCAAAGAAGTTCCAGGCCAAAACCAACAGGTAATCAGGTTTGCGTTCCATGACCGCTTCGGGGGCCAATACAGGAATAAGCTTGCCCGGCGAATACAGGCCCTGTTTCAACGTGTTTCGGTCAACCAAAAAATCCAGAGTTTCCGTGCCGATATCAAAGTAGTTCAACAGCGTATTACCCTTAGCGGGCGCACCGTAGCCAGCAATCGTTTTGCCAGATGCCTTAAGCTCGGCCAGCATGGAAACAAGGCTTTCCTGCATCGCGTGAACACGCTCGGCAAATGCTTCGTATGCCTCTTTGTTGGTCATGCCCGCGGCATCTTCGTCAGCCAGCATATCAGCAACAATCGGCGCCGGGGTTTTGTTCAGCGCGGCGGGTTGCATGAACACGCGCATCGAACCGCCATGAACCGGCAGTTTTGTGACATCCACTACATCGAGCCCAACGGACTGGCCCAGTTTGACGACGGACAGAAGGCTCAGTTCAGAGACATGTTCGTGATAAACATTGTCGAACTCGTTGGTCTCGAGGATCATCTTGCCCCAAGGCACTTCGATGATGAAGACGCCGTCATCTGTCAACAGGTCCAGAACACCTTCGGTAAAGCCGTGCAGATCGTCTATATGGTTGAAGGTATTGGTCGTCGTGATGACGCTGGCCGGCCCTTCGGTTTCACGAATCTGCTGCGCGGTGGCGCGGTTGAAAAAGTCCACATGGACCCGAACGCCCCGTTCGCCGGCAATCTTGGCAAGGTTGGCCGCCGGGTCGATGCCCAATGTGCGCCCGCCCTGATCATTGGCATGGGACAGCATCAGACCGTCATTACAACCGATATCAATGATCAGCCCACCTTGCGCACGCTCTACCGCGACCGAGGCGAGTTCGGCGAAATGTGTATGCATTGTTGCCGCACCGGACGGGACATAAAGATAGTCCGTAAAGAAATCAGCAGGCACCTGATCTGCAACCTGGATCAAGCCACAATCCAGACAGGCCTGAGTATTCAGCGGGAAAGCCGGTTGCGGAACATCCTTTTGCTCGGGCCGTGCGAACATATTGGCGGGCGGGTGATCGCCCATCGGCAGCACAAGCATAAGGTTGGTAGACCGGCAGGTCCGGCAGGTCGTGCGAACAGACGTATTGATGCTTTGATCGTTCATCAGACCAGTGCTCCTTGGAATTTCAATGCAAATTCTTCAAATTTTGCATGCATATAATCGATTTGCGCTTGTATCAGACCATGGTGACAAGCCAGCAGGATACCCCCGCGCATAACCGCATCGGAATTGGGATAGCCCGCGGGATCTGCTCGGTATTCTACTTGCTTCATGGCAGGCTGACGCAGAATGTTTCCGGTAAAGACGGGCCGAGTTTGGATGTCTGAAGTCTCAAGGAATATCTGCATCTCGCGCCGCGTGAATGGGGCACCTTCGCGCAATGTCAGCGGGAAGGCCAGCCACCCGGTGCGCGAGTTCGGCAGTTGTTCAGGCAGGATGAACCAGTCTTCATAGCGGGCAAAAAAGGCGCGATGAGCAGCGAAGGCCTCTTCGCGCACTCGGATGTTGTTGTCCAGTTTGCTCAGCTGCACCAACCCGAATGCCGCGCTGATTTCCGAAGGTTCAACGTTATAGCCAAGATCCTCGAACAGAAATTTGGCATCATACTCGATCCCGTCCAGTTTGACGTTGAACCGGTTCTCGATGGCCTCGGATTCCACAAACAGCGAGGACGACCGCCCCCAGGACCTCAGCAAAAGCGCCTTGCGGCCAAGCTCTTCGTCATTCACGCACAACATGCCGCCATTCCCGGCGCCATTGATGACGTGGCTGCCGTAAAAGCTGGTGGTAGAGACGTCGGAATAGACGCCCGTGCTTGTACCGTCGATGGTCGCGCCCAGCGTGTCAGCGCTGTCTTCAATCACCTTCAGGCCATGCGCATCGGCCAGCTCGCGGATACGGCGCCAATCTGGAAGGTTTCCGATAAGTGACGGAATCATGACGGCAGATGTATTTGGCGTGATCATGCGTTCGATCGCGTCTACGTCGATATTATAGGTCCCGACCGCGGCATCCACAAATGTCGGGATCAGGCCCTGACGGACAAGCGGAGCAACCGTCGTGGCAAAAGTCAGGGCCGGAGTGATAACTTCGCTGCCCTTTGGCAAGTCCAGAATCTCGACCGCGAGATAGTTCGCCGATGACCCCGAGTTCACCATGATGCCGTGGCGTTTGGAAAACAAAGCAGCCACTTTTTCCTGCATCTCGCGCACTTTGGGGCCCATCTGGGTGGACGTTTTCAGAACTTCGACAACCGCGTCGATCTCTTCCTGGCCATGCACGGTTTGACCGTAATTCACTCGCATTATTCTTTTCTCCTCAATAACCCGCTATTGCGCGGCGACCGGAGCCCGGTCGAAATCCCGTGAAGACATCAGGTCACTGTAGAACCCGATCTGATTGTTTGTGATCCCACCCATCTCCGCACCGGCGGCATGGGCCTTGTACCAGTCTACTGTCAGGCGAACGGCTTCGGGCAATGTCAGTTGCGGACGCCAACCCAATCCCGTTTGCGCCTTAGTGCTGTCCAGTCGAAGAATACCTGCCTCATGCGGCGCAGCAGAGGTCTGTTCCGCCGACGCCATCGAAAACTGCGGGGCCTCTTCGCCCCAGGCATCCTGCATCAAGGTTGCCAACTGCCGGACATCCACCGTCCCCGACACATCAGGGCCAAAATTCCAGGCGCCAGCAAAGCTTTGCCCATCCCGATACATTCGCGCGGCCAAGGCCAGATAGCCCGACAGCGGTTCAAGAACATGCTGCCAGGGGCGCACGCTGAGCGGGTTGCGGATCACCACCGGTTCGCCCGCCTCGGATGCGCGGATCACGTCGGGGATAAGCCGATCTTCGCCCCAGTCGCCCCCTCCGAACACATTCCCGGCCCGGACTGTTGCCAGTTGCGGCCCATCCGCTGATGAAAAGAAGGAATGACCATAAGATTGCGCCACAAGTTCGGTACAGCCTTTCGAGGCGCTATACGGGTCCCTGCCGCCCATCGGATCGTTTTCGCGATAACCCCAGGTCCATTCCTTGTTGTCGTAACACTTGTCACTGGTGACAACGACCACCGCCTTCAGTGAGCGCATCCCCAAAGCGGCATCCAGAACATGGGCCGTTCCAGATACATTGGTCGCAAAGGTTTCGGCAGGATCCCTGTAAGACCGGCGCACCAAGGGTTGGGCGGCCATGTGGAACACAATTTCAGCGTCCACCCCTGACAGTGTATCCAGCACCGCCTGACGATTGCGGATATCCGCAATCCGGCTGTCGGTCAGCCCGTCAACAGAACAGGCATCAAAGAATGAATGCCCCTGTTCGGGAGGCAATGACAAGCCTGTCACCTCTGCCCCCAGACGCCTCAGCCATGCACAAATCCACCCGCCCTTGAATCCGGTATGCCCGGTCACAAGAACACGGCGGCCGGCAAAAACGCCATCAAACTGAGAATTGACCTGCCCGCTCACGGTTCACCTCATATCGCCAGAGCAGGGTAGCTCTTGCCCGAACCTTCGTTGAAATTAAGCCAGGGCGGCGTTTCACCTTCGCACAGACCGTCCAGCGTATTCCTGTCGCGCAGAGTGTCCATCGGATGCCAAAACCCATCGTGGCGATAGGCCATCAGCTCTCCGTCGCGGGCCATCTGGGTCAGCGGGGTCTGTTCCAGCGGCTCATTGTCATCAACCATATAGTCCAAGACGCCCGGCTCGAAGACGAAGAAGCCGCCATTGATCCAGGTTTCGCGATTGCGGACCTTTTCAGTGAAGGCGTCAACCCTGTCGCCCTTGAGCTCGATGTTACCAAACCGCGCCGGGGGCTGAACCGCAGTTACGGTCGCCAGCTTGCCGTGTGATTTGTGGAAATCAATCAGTGCATTGATGTCGATATTTCCTACGCCGTCCGAATAGGTGCACATGAACGGCTCATCAGGAGTCAGCCAATCCTTGAGCCGACGGATACGACCACTGGTCATGGTATGCGCACCGGTGTCTACCACTGACACATTCCACCCGCCCGGAGCAGAAGGGACCAGTTGCAATTCCCCAGTGTCCAGCGATACCGATATATTGTTGGCGATCAGGTGATAATTGGCAAAGAACTGCTTCAGCAGCAATGCTTTGTACCCGGCAGCCACAACAAAATCACGATGCCCGAAATGGCTGTAGATATCCATCACGCGTGCGATGATCGGACGCCCGCCCACTTCAACCATGGGCTTGGGAATGGAAACCGTTTCTTCGGCCAGACGCGAGCCTAGTCCACCAGCCAGAAGTACCGTTTTCATTGTCTATCCTTCCTTTATTCGATCAATAGAATTGATGGTCATGTGAATGGGCCCGCCCAGGAAAAATATAGGCAGGTTGAGTCGCGCAGGCACTGGTCATTGTTCAGCCCCTGCAGCTTTCAAGTATACCACACCTTGGCCGTAGCGGTTGTTCAGACCTGATAATTCGACCGGGCGGTAGTTGTTTGCCCGCGCATAGCTCAACAATGGGGCTTCCAGAACGGAATCGTATCCAAGCAGGAAAGCCGAAGGCGGGTTATCTGCAAACAGAGCCGGTAAGTCTTCGGCGCCTGCCATCACGTATTTGCCGGCAAGTTCCGGGTCCGTGAAGGGTGCAATTCGGTAAGCGAATGGCCCCGTTGCAAATTCTGGATAAACGCTCAGGCCCGCCTCAAGCGGATAGATCGGCAGCAAAGTCGCGACCGGACCATCAGGCAGTGCACTGCCTGCCACCGCATCCCGAAGGACAGCACCGGAACCGGCAAAACGGGCCGAGGTGAACTTCGAAGGTTCTGTCAGCGAGACCAGGCCCATCCCGATACGCGGGAGTCCCAGGATGACCATCAAGACAATACCTGCCGCAAGCACAGGCACTGCCTCGTGCCGCCGTGGCGGGTCAAGCCGACGAAACAGAACCGCGAGCAGCAGAGGCAGACAGACCAGAGGCTGGATATAATATTGCGGAAAACCGGGCGTTGGAACAAAAGCCATTGAGGCAGTCAGGATAATGATCGCCAGAACAACACCACCATGCCGCAGTTGCGAGGGCTGCATTTCGTCGACACGCGCACCACCACGCAGGATAATCCAAAGCACGGACAGAATGGCCATAACCATCACCAGGCCCACTCCGGCCACCCATGCCGAATGGGCCAGCATCAACTTGCCCGACAATCTCAGGGCCAGCCCCGGTTCTGTTGCGGCGTTGGCCTCCCAATAGGCGACATGTGGTCCGGTGTGAAACCCCAAGACATGCGCCAGAAAGACGCCCGGATCAGCGAGCAGAAAGGCAAACAGGGGCAAGGCCCCGATCAGCCCTCCGATCAGCAGCGGCAGGACCACGGCTTTCAGTCGTCGTGCCATCGAAACATCCGCAGGCAACAAGAATGCGGCAAGAGCAATCGGCGGAATAAACAGTACCGCACTGACCTTCATCCCCGCCGCAATAGACAATGCGACGCCCGATAGAACCAGCGTCAAAAATCGCGGCGCGGGCTTTGACGTCTCGATCAAAAACAGGCCAAGCCCGATGACCGCAAATGGCAGTGGCAACAGATTGTTGGTTGCGGCCATACCGGCACCGGTCAGAAACAGCTCGCATGTCACAATGCCGATAATTGAAAAGACAGCGAGAACCGGTGATCCCGACAAGCGCAGCGTTACCCAGCCAGTCGCCGCGATCAATCCAAGCCAGGCCAGAAACAGGCCGATCCGAGCGGACCCCAACAGGCCGAACTCATCGAACAGAATGCCGGTCCCAAGGTAATACCACGCCGAATAAGGGACGTGATTGTAGAAGAAGTCCGAATAAAGCTCCCACTCTCCGAGCAAACGCGCCGGAGGGACGAACATCAGCTCATCCCGGCGCAGATCATAGGTCATCAGGCGGCCGAACAAACCGGCAATCAGCAACACAAGCCCCAGACCAGCGGTCACGATCCCAAGCATAGCACCCATGCGCGTACTTGACGGGGTGGTGCCCTTAAAGCTTGATATTCTCGCATCGCTCATCTCAGCCCCTCCGATCCATCGCCTGACCCCTGCCAAGCGCACGCGAAATCATGAGGTAAGACAATATGACAACGGGCCCTAATGCGACCGCCTGTGCCAGATAGGGATCAAGCCCAACCTGCATCAAACCGCGCAAAAGCAGCGCATTCACAAAATACAGCACGACATAAGACATCGCATATAGCGGGAAACGGCGGTATCCCTGCACGCCAAAGACAAACCGGGCGTGGATACAAAAATTCCAGATCACACCCAAAATAAACTGAAGCAGAAGCGCAAGCTGCGGATGCATGCCCGCAAAAATCAAAAGGGCAAACACGCTATAGCCAAACGCCGTGTTTATCAGGCCGGCCCAGAGAAACCGTACCACCTGCGCACGTTCTTCTGACGGCGCAAAAGCCGAGCGTATATTAAGCCTCGCCATCAAATGTTGGCCCTTTCGGCGGAAATATTAAACACAGAAACCAAATTCGGCAAAATAACCGACACCAGAAAAAACAATGCTAAATCAGCTGCCAGCGGGCAGCAGTTCCGGGTTTTCTCCTTCAGACTGACTGACCGCATTTGCTGCGTTTGTGCCAGCGCTTTTGAAAATGGGCTTGGATGAAAATTCCGAGATCGGAACCGGACGCAGGCCATTTGCACCATACCCAGGCACGAGCTCTTTCAGCAGGCGCTTGGCTGCCAGTTCGTCACCTTCTGCCGCAGCCTGTTCCAGTTTCCGGATCATGGCGCGCAGGCGGGCGACGGGAATGCCCTCGGGCCGCGCGGATCCGACGCCCGGAATGCCACATTCGTGGCGCTTCTCAGACGCATCAAACAATTCCTCGAACAGCTTTTCGCCTGGACGAATTCCAATGAATTCGATGTCGATATCCTCATAAGGCTTTAGCCCGGCAAGGCGGATCATCCGTTCAGCCAAATCCACGATCTTGACCGGCCGACCCATATCCAGAACGAAAATCTCTCCGTGGCTGCTTTCCATTTTCAACCCGCTTGCGGCCGCAACCAGAGTCAGTTGCACGGCCTCACGGATGGTCATGAAGTACCGTTCCATCCGGGGATCAGTCACGGTCAGCGGACCACCGTTCGAGATTTGACGTTGAAACAGCGGGATCAGCGAGCCCGACGACCCCAGAACATTGCCAAACCGCACCGAGAAGAACCGGGTTTCTTCCTCGGTTCCGTTGGTTACACGGTCCTGCGCCTGAACGTAGAACTCAGCAACGCGCTTGGTTGCACCCATCACATTGGTGGTGTTTACAGCCTTGTCCGTGGAAACCTGTACCATCGCGATGGCACCATAGTTCCGGGCCGCATCCGCGACGTTACGGGTTCCGATCACATTGGTCAAAACGCCCTCGCAGGGATTCATCTCAACCATCGGAACATGCTTCAGCGCTGCGGCATTGAATACCAGCTCGGGGCGATGACGTTCAAAGATGTCATTCACACGCGACGCATTGCGAATGCTTGCGATATACATCCGCCGGGGAACATCTGGAAAGTTCTGCGACAAATCCATGTCGATGGAATAGGCGTTGAACTCGCAATGGTCGATCATCACCAGTTCCGCCGGATCGAAAGAGGCAATCTGACGTGCCAGTTCGCTACCGATCGAACCACCTGCACCGGTCACTAATACGCGGCGCCCACGGAACATCTCGCGCAACATCGAGCGTTCGACAGCTTTTTGTGGCCGCTCGAGAATTTCTTCCGGGTTGATAATACAGCCATTGGCCGCATCCTGGCCTTCTTCCCCAAGACCCGGCACGCGTGAGACAGCGATACCGTTGGATTCACACCAGCTGGTCAGCTTGCGGATGCCATCACTTTCAAAATGCGTGATCGGTTCGGTCAGGAACAAGCGTCTGGGCAAATGATCCCAGGCTTTAAGTCGCTCGACCACGCGATCGGCATCCAGAAGAGATCCGATAATCTGAACATCGTGGAAATACAGCCCCATGGTATTGCGCGCATCGTCAATAATGCCCACCGGCTGATACTTGGAATGCGTATTCCGCAAAGACCTGACAAACAGATCACAACTTGCACCTGTACCAACCAAAAGCACCGGAACTTTGTCCTGATGTTCGGCCATCAACCGCGCATTCTGGCGATTCAGCTCACGGCTACGGGCAACTACACGCAGGGCACTGAGCAGAAGGATCATCAAGCCAAGCTGAATAATGAAGGCCGCGAAGGGTACAGCCTTGGTCACTTCGAAAACTGCACTGGCAGCCATGAGGCACAGGACCAACATTGTCGATCCCCGCAGGATCAGACGAATGTCTCGCAGTGATGTCGAGCGTGTGTGGCGCCGGTACATGCCCGCAAGCGGGAAAACCGCCAGTCCAATCAGGCTGGACAAGAGCATCAGCGGGAACATGGCTGGCGCCATCTGTTGCGCTACCGTTCCACCATTCGCAAGATTGATTGCCACTACGGCTGAGAAAGACGAAGCAACAATGTCTCCAAAGACTAATCGATGATTGGCACGCAACTCACTAACAATCTGCGTTTGCCAGCAATGAAAACCCGAAACCATTTACCTCACCCCTTTATCTCATCACCGGCTCAATTCCGGTCGAGAATTACTCGTACATCGTCACCTAACAGGATCCTGCAGCATCAAAACATTGCCACAGCTCCCAACTGATCACTCACAGACCGCTTGCAGCTGTCCTATATAAACCAAAGGCTCGCGATCAGATGATCAACCGAAAGCCTTGTACCCGTATCTTTGTTTTGCCCCCTTCACTTGAGCTTGTCTCAATCGCCCAAGTTGAACACACTCACTTCACTCGTTAATAATAATAATTCGCGCAAGTAACAAAATTGTTCCTCTGGTTCGCCGGTTAGCGCAATTTCTTCAATCTCCTTCAACGCTAACATACGTTTCCGCGCCCTCAAAAGTAATTTCTTCACACTTCATTAACGAAATGCAGCGTTTCCTGAAGTACTCTTTGACTGATATTTTGCTGAGGGTTGCAGAATTTCCTCCTTGTTTCGGCTGACTTGAGCGCCGATTGACCTAGCGTAAACAATGGAAATGCTAATCTCACGGGGAAAATTACAGTCATTTTCTCAATCCGATGAAATCTTCGTGGGCCGCTGTCCGGGCCTCAATCTTGATTAATCGATCCACAATAAGCCCCAATCGGAGCATTGTGAACCAAGACGCAACAAAGATGACAACTCCTTTCGGCCAATCCTCTCATGAGTCGCAGGCCGGTTTTCCTGACAAAGGCTTTGTGAACTTGGCGCATGCTTGGAAAAATTTCCGCATAGTCAGGGTGCCGGTCAGCTCTGCCGCTTGAATCGAGAATCAATTTGGGATCAACTCAGCCCAGACTTCGGATCAGTGCGCCGGAACTTGGATCCGGCCAGCAGGATGATCCGGAGAGATGTTGGTTCTTGGTTTGATATTCGTAGTTTTCAGCTACAGTTCTTGGGTTTGAATATGAACAGATTTCTCGAAATACTGTGTTGCCTGATCGCGGGCACGATCGCGCTGCCCTTTTTTCTGGCGGGTTGTGTGATTGTGCTGTTTTCGGTCGGGCGACCTTTGTTTTTTGGCCAACGGCGGGCAGGCTGCAACGGGCGCGTCTTTCGCATCTGGAAGCTGAGAACAATGTCCGACACACGCGATCAAAGCGGGGCTTTGCTGCCAGATTCGGAACGTCAGACAAAAACCACCAAGCTTCTGCGCCGCGTGAGGCTGGATGAGATGCCCCAGCTTGTGATCATCTTGCGCGGAGATATGGCCCTTGTTGGCCCCCGTCCCCTGCTTCCCGAAACCATCGAAGAGTTTGGAGACAATGGGCGGGTGCGCTGCACGGTTCGGCCCGGCCTGACAGGGTGGGCTCAGGTCAGCGGCAATACCGCGCTTTCAAATGACGAGAAGCTAAAGCTGGATCTATGGTATGTCGCGCACCGGTCACTGTCGCTTGATCTGAAGATATTGTTCGAAACCATTATGGTAGCCTTGGCCGGAGAGCATAAACGCCCTGACCGAATTCAGGCCGCAGACAACTGGCTGGACAGCCGAAAGGAGACACCTGCATGAAGACGGTATTTGTGGGGGCGGTCGAAGGATCGCATGTCGCCTTATCCGCCATATGTGCCCGAGGGTTTGTACCGGATTTGGTGGTGACACTACCGCCGGACTTGTCCCACCGGCACTCTGATTTTGCAGATCTCAAACCCACTGCAGATCGGTATGATATTCCTGTCCACTATACCGCCAAAAGTGACTCGGCCGGAACAATCAAAACCATTCAAGCCGTAAAACCTGATCTGATACTGGTCATCGGGTGGTCTCAGATTTGCGGGCCGGAATTTCGGGCCCAGGCAAAGATCGGATGCGTCGGGTTTCACCCATCCGCCCTGCCCCGTCTGCGCGGGCGCGGTGTGATCCCCTGGACTGTCATATTGGGCGAAACCGATGTAGGCGCGTCATTGTTCTGGCTGGGTGAAGGGGCCGATGACGGCCCGATTGCGGCGCAAGCTCGATATGCGGTCGATCCCAACACGGTAACAGCACGCGAGCTGTATGACCGGGCGCTTCAGGCCCTGACGCAGCTGCTGCCTCAGCTTCTGACGCAAATCTCTGAAGGCGATATCCCGGCGGCTCCGCAGCCAGAAACCGGGATCAGCCTTTGTGCGCGGCGGCGGCCCGAGGACGGGCTGATCGACTGGACCAGACCCGCGGCAGAGATTAACCGGTTGATACGCGCAGCCGGACCGCCCTATCCCGGCGCTTTCACCTACACTGCCTCCGGTGAGAAGCTGGTCCTGCTGGGTGTACAGAACACCGCCCTGCAGGGCTACTATATCGGCCTGCCTGGTCAGATACAGGCCATCGAAGGAAACCGGTTTACGGTCGCCTGTGGGGATGGGAAATGTCTGGACATCATAAACTGGACCGGCGCCGATGCGCCGCCCGAACTGCACTCAAAGCTCAGGAATTCCGAATGACAGCGCTGACACCTTTTGACGGACAGGACGGACCGGTACTTGTGGTTGCTCCGCACCCGGATGATGAAGTCCTTGGGGCTGGCGGCACCATCGCACGACTGGCAGATGCAGGTCGCGCAGTCCATATTGCGATTGTCACAACGGGTCGGTCGCCCCGGTTCAGCACGGAACAGATCGCCAATGTACAGGCCGAAGCCAGGGCCGCACATGAGCATCTTGGTGTGACGCATACGCATTGGTTGGATTTCCCTGCCGCTGAACTGGCTGAGCACCCCCATGGTGACCTGAACGCAGGTCTGGGAACACTGATCCGCGATCTCGACCCAAGTGTCATCCTGGCGCCGCATCCCGGCGACATCCATCTGGACCACCAGTTGAGTTTCCTTTCGACTTTGGTAGCAAGCCGACCTTATCAGGACAAATACCCGACGACGATCGCGGCCTATGAGACGCTGTCCGAGACAAATTGGAACGCGCCATATCTGACGCCGCCATTCGTACCGAACATGTTTGTGGACATTTCGGATACATTGGAGCGTAAACTGGAAGCATTCCAGTTATTTGCAAGCCAGGTCAAACAGCCGCCGCACGAGCGTTCGGTTCAGAGCTTGAAAGCGTTGGCAACTTTGCGTGGCGCGACGGTTCACCGGGCCGCGGCTGAGGGCTTTGTCTTGGTCAGGTCAGTTATCTGACTGACCTGGTCGCAAAATCGCCAAGCTGTGATCAGCGCATCCACGCTTCGGACCATAGTTGGAACATAAAGACCGTCCACAGCTGAGCACCCCAGTTGCGTTTGCCTGATTGGTGCTCGGCCCAGCATTTTTCCAGCGCTGCCTTTTCCACGAAACCCTCAAGCCCGTTCCCATCCAGAAGAATGCTGGAAACACGGGACTTTAGGGGCCCGCGCAACCAAGCGTTGAGTGGGATACCGAACCCGCGCTTTGGCCGGTCGTACAGCGATTGCGGAACCCGCTTTTTCAAAAGCTCCTGCAACGCCACCTTGCCAACCTTCCCGTCGCACCGAAGCGATGCCGAAGAGCGCCAGGCGGCGGTGACAACGCGGTAGTCCAACAACGGCGCGCGCATCTCAAGGCCCACCGACATCGAAGTGCGGTCGGCCTTCACCAGAATATCATCCGGCAAATAATAGAGCGAATCCAACAACATCATGCTGTCCAACTGGCTCAACCCTGCGGGCAAATCATGCGTTCCGATCTCATTGCCCAGCGGGATGCCGGACTTTCCAAGCATACCGGAGGACCAGATCGAAAACTGGGCCTGATAGCGGCACTGGAACTCTCGTCCCTGCAGAACCGGCGCAAGCTTGGCCAGACGGTCGGCGCTCAGATCATCGCGCATGCTGCGCGGGGCGAATGGCCTTAGGACTGGCAACAGAGCGGCAAGAACCGATTGCGGCGCCTGCGACAGGGCTTGAATTGCCAGGTCGGGCATCTTGCCCTTCAGGCGCTCAAAGGCCTGCATCCGAACATATCGGGCATAGCCACCAAACGACTCGTCACCGCCGTCGCCGGACATGACGACCTTAAGCTGCTGGCGCGCCAGTTGCGAAACCAGCAGGGTTGGTAGTTGCGACGGGTCGGCGAAAGGTTCGTCAAACACCTGCGGCAAGCCTTCGATGGCTTGAAACGCCATTTCCGGCGTCGCCGTCACCTCGTGGTAATCCGTCCCAAGATACTCGGCGATGGCTTTTGCATGGTCGGCTTCGTTGGTGTCTTCGTCCTCAAAGCGTACGGTAAAGCTGGGAACCTTCCTGCTGGATTGCTCTTGCATCATTGCAGTTATCAGCGACGAGTCGACGCCTCCGGACAGAAATGTCCCAACCGGCACATCCGCAACCATCCGTTCGCCCACCGCGCGCAGCAGTTCGGATTCGATTTCAGCTATGGCCGTTTCATCGTCAGGATAGGGGTTTGCGCGCGCCTCGGTGACTACGGCCTCGATATCCCAAAACCGCTCGATCCCTTGCAGAAGCGCATCCAACGAGGCCGGTGGGGTGTCAAGTTTGATCTCGACCATAGAGCCCGCAGGTAGTTTCAGGACATTTGGGTAAATCGTGCGCGGCGCAGGAATATATCCCAACCGAAGAAACGATCCCAAGGCTGCGCGGTCCACCTCTGCCGGTCCAAATTCCGGATGCGCGCGCAGTGACTTCAATTCGGACCCAAACAGAACGGTTTTCCCGGCCAGGCCCAGATAGAGAGGTTTTTTGCCAATCCGGTCGCGCGCCAATGTCACGCTCTGGGTTTTCCGGTCAAACACGGCAATGGCAAACATCCCGTGGACGCGGTCCAGTGTCTTGCGGATACCCCAAAGCTGCATCGCCGCCAGCAAAACTTCGGTATCGGACGTGCCCCTGAAGCTTATGCCCAGATCCTGCAATTCCTGACGCAGTTCCAGATAGCCATAGATCTCACCATTGAACACAATGGTGAACCGACCATCTGCGGAATCCATCGGCTGGACCCCGGTTTCCGACAGATCAATAATGGCCAGACGCAGATGCCCCAGGGCCACACCCTGATCCGGGTCCACAAACAACCCGGTTCCATCCGGGCCACGGTGTTCAATCGATTGACACATCCTGCCAAGGACGGATGAGGCCTGAGACCGATCAACGGTGCCAAAGTTGATAAATCCGGTGATGCCACACATCGCTCAGATCCCCTTCTGTTCTGGCTGAGAGGCAATCTTACCGGGATCAAGACTGCCGCTCTCCAAAATGTTCCGATACTGCGCGGCAATGCGGTCAAGCTGGTAGGTACTGGCCACAATCGCCCGGGCTTTTTCTCTTTTTTCCAGATACTCTGGGGCCGACCAATTTGCGGCATGGACCAAAGCGTCTGCCAGCAATTCCGCGTTGCGGGGCGGTACGATCAATCCGCAGTCGCGAATGATCACCACCGCATCACCCACATCCGTCGACACAACGGGGTGGCCATAGCTCATCGCTTCGACAATGACATTCGGAAACCCTTCGGTTCGGGATGAAAGCACCAGCGCATCAATCCGTTTGTAGAATGCAGCCATATCATGCAGGTCGCCGCACAGCTCTACATTGTCGGCAGTCAGGTTATAGCGCGCCAGCAATGATTGTACTTCGGAGTTTTCAGGCGACATATTCTCTCCGGCCGCGATGATGCGCAGATCGGGGACTGACAGCAGCGCCAGGGACAGAGCCTGGAAAAGGGTTTCGTGATCCTTCTGTGGATGAAACCGCGCCGCAATCCCGAAAACCCTGGGCGGATCGTTCCGCACCAATTTCACTTGCGGCATGACCAGACCGTTCGGAATGACGCAAGACCGCGCAGCAGCAAACCCGTTCTTCGCGTGCTGATCCAATGCGCGTTGCGAGTTATAAATGATCCCTGCACACCTGCCCGACAAACGCCGACACAGATCAACGGCAATCCGCGTGCTGCGCGTGAATGAGCTGGTATCGTCCAAAGCCTGCCTCACCGTCCAGTAAATTGGCACCTTTCGACCTGATATCCAGCTGGCAATCAGCCCGATGACCATCGCATGGTACATCCAGCACAGAACCGCCTGCGGTTTATACTGACGGATAAGACGCGATATCTGCAATATCGCGCGGGGCATGGACGACAGTGATCTGGCATTCAATCCGATCAGAACGGCGTTTGGATTTGCACATTGGCTTTTGATCCTGTCCGAAACCTCCGTCAGCGACACCACCAATACCCGATCCCCGGATTTGGCAACCAGCCGCGCCAGCATCGCCTGGGCCCCGCCCTGACCGGAAAAATCGGTGATGACATGCATGATCATCCGTTCAACACCCGTAACTCACTAACCTGATCCGGCGGCACATGCCGGGTCGGAACCTTCAGACACGCGCCCTGGATGCGGCGGTGTGAATTGCCTATGCACGCGCCCGATCTCCGATTTCGCGTACAAATTCGGCCAGACCGACGATATCTTGATGCGACCAGGTCGGATCAACCAGAAAAGCAAGGCTGGTTTCACCAAGCTCTTTCGCCACCGGTAAGGGATCAACCGGGCCAACACCAAGGCGTGCGAACATCTCTTCTCTATATATTTCAGAACAACTGCCCGAGAACACGGGGAAACCCGCCGCAGAAATCTCAGCTATGATGCGATCCCTGCTCCAACCCGAGGCCAGATTCTCAGGTCTTATGAACGCATAAAACCGGTAATAGGCGTGTGTCAGCCCGGCAGGTGGAACAGGTACCCGAAACGCAGCGCATCCGGATAGAGCTTCCGCCAAAATCTCGGCATTTCTGGTTCTATGGGCGCGCCACCCGTCCAGTTTCCCCAGCTGAATGCGCCCGATGGCGGCGGAAAGCCCGGTCATCCGCAGATTGGTGCCCGGCTGCCCACTATGTAGCCAGCGAAACCCCGGAGGGTGGCTTTTGTTAAACACGTGTTCATAGCTTTTACCGTGATCCTTATAGCTCCAGACCTTGGACCACAGCTCATCATCATTGGTGATCAGCATTCCGCCTTCGCCGCCGGTTGTGATGATTTTATCCTGACAGAAAGAATACGAGCCGCAGGTGCCAAAGGTTCCCACGTGCTGGTCACCGATCATGGCACCATGCGCCTGCGCACAGTCCTCGATCACCCAGAGGTCGCGGCTGCGCGCCAGATCCATGAGACCCGCCATATCCGATGGCCACCCGGCCAGATGGACCGCGATAATCCCCACGGTTCTGTCGGTCAGAACCGGTGCAATCGTTTCTGCGGTGATGTTCTGGCTGTCACGATCCACATCTGCAAATACCGGCTTGCCACCGGCCAGAAGGATCGAACTGGCAGACGCGATAAAGCTACGCGGTGTGACGATAACCTCGTCTCCGGGTCGGATGTTCAACGCCAGCAGCGCGGCGTCCAGAGTGACCGTGCCATTTGCCATGGCGATCGCATGCTGCGCGCCGGTATAGGCGCTGTATTCACGTTCGAACTCTTTGACATCGGGGCCGGTCCAGGCATTCACGCAACCGGATCTTAGCACTGCGCTGACAGCATCAATTTCATCTTCTTCGAAGAATGGCCATTTGGGCATCAGCTGTTTCCCTTCAGATAAGCGGCCAGAGGATAGCCGATGGAAGATGGGCCAAGCCTATAATTGCTCAAATTTAGACAGCAGGATTTCCGGATCATTTCTTTACCTCGCGCCAAACCATCCGAGGAGGTCAGGCAAGCTCAACAATTAACAAATTTTTGGCGCTCAGCGCCTGAATTGGAAACAAACTCCGCAGGTTCGGAAATATCTTTTTGTGCCGCGGCAGGCGAAACCTGACCTGAATCGATTGCTTATGCAAGGTTCCAGGTCACTTAACAGCGTGATTTTTCAACAATCAGGCCGCAGACAGTCAGAGGTGAAAAATAGGCAACAATCGGCTTTGGTGACAGCGCCGTTGACAGCTTCGGCGACATGGATCAGCATCGCCTCAACCTTGGTTTTTAAAGTTTGAAATGTTTCTTTGATGAGTGATTTTCCCGACACCGCTTCCGGTGCCCAAGCCGTACCTGCCGAACGAGGTTCGACAACTGGCGGACGTCCAAAAGTTCTGTTTGTCGGCAATCTTACGACCTCTTTGACCAATTTTCGTTATGACCTGCTGAAAGAGCTTGCTGAACGCGCAGACGTACTTGCTTGCGCACCAGAAAACGATGCGGCGACCGAAGCAGCCCTTGCCGAGATCGGCGTGACATTTCGGCAAATCCCCATGGCGCGCGCGGGGTTAAATCCATTTCAGGATCTGTCCACCCTGTTCACACTGATCGGGATCTGCCGGGAAATACGGCCCGATATCGTCTTTGCCTATACGATGAAGCCGATCATCTTCAGCGGCCTTGCGGCGCGGTTGACCGGCGTTCGGCGGCGGTTCGCGATGTGTACCGGTTTAGGTTATGTATTTGCGGATGCCAAACTGACCCTGCGCCGAAAAGTGCTGAGAGCGGTGGCGACAGGCCTTTACCGCATCGGATTGAAAGGTGCCGACGAAGTTCTGGTTTACAACTCGGTCGACGCCGAGGAGTTTCGCAGCAGACGTTTGCTGGCACCTCAGGCCGCGCTGTCGATTGTGCCCGGTTCCGGTGTCAATCTCGCCAGATACGCAAAATCCCATCAGCCTACGGATCCACCCGTGTTTCTGATGATCGCACGTTTGCTGCGTGACAAGGGCGTGTTCGAATATGCCGAAGCCGCCCGGCAGCTTAGGGAACAATTCCCTGATGTGCGCTGTCAGCTTTTGGGTCCGCTGGATGACAACCCGGACTCGGTCAACGCACAGCAGCTCGAAGAATGGGGCCAGCTGGGGCATATCGAGTATCTAGGCGAAACCAAGGATGTTCGGCCATTTCTCAAGGAATGTTCGGTCTTCGTACTACCCACCGTCTATCGCGAGGGCATCCCCCGCGCCATTCTTGAGGCGATGTCGACCGGGCGCGCCGTCATTACGACCGATGCCCCGGGATGCGCCGATGCGGTCAGCGACGGGGAAAACGGGTTTATCGTCCCCAAACGCAATCCAGAGGGGCTGGCGGATGCGATGAGAAAATTCGTTGAAGACCGGAGCCTAATCGAATCCATGGGTCAGGCCGCGCGGGCGCGTGCCGAGCAAGAGTTTGACGTCGCGCGGATCAACACGATCCTGCTACGGAAAATGGGGCTGATCGACAGCGATACCACGCTGCCCTCGACTGCCACCGACTGATCCACACCCATTCTAAGCTGACGTCTAATCCGAGAAACTGCGCCACCCGCGGCTGAGACCCGGATCAATCGCATCAAGCTCGGCAACGTCTGGCCTGTAGAAATCGGCCATTTTCTGCGCCAAAGCATCGGGCAATTCAGGGTATTCCACCTGCCGCGCCACCGCTCTGCGAATGGCCTTTAACGGCCCCGTATGCCGGATCGGGTCAAGCAACGGTCGAAGCGGCGCCAGAACCCGCCTCAGAGGCAAGGGCACGATTGGCGTATTTTTGTTTTTGACCCGCTCTTCTAGTGGCGGCTCCACGACGCCGGAATAACCGATGTGATCGGCAACACGGCGCAAGGTTTCCACCGGTTGCGAGACGGTATTTTCATAGGCCAGTAACAAAATCTGATCGGTCGGAAACAGATCGTAAAAGCGGCGCAGGTGATAGCCATATCTGCCGTTGTGCAAGAACCTTTCATCACCGGCTTTGTCGGGGTCCAGATACCGATGAATGTCGTCCCCGACAGTGCCCCGGCGATACAGCATACAGTAATCGGAATAAGCCCTGCGAACCGGATCGCGCATCTGCAGGATCAACCTGACATCAGGATGATCCTGGGCGATCCTTTTGGCGGCCTCTGGATGTGTCAGGTAGGTATTGCACTTTTCACCCACGATACTCTGGCCCGAATATCCTTCGTATTGATCGCGATACCAGGCCGCCCCCCGGTCATAATGATCCGAGAAATAGTGCAGCTCGGGGTCCGGCATGAAAATCTGCGGTGTCGCGGTCAAAGAATTCTGCAACCAGGTGGTCGCACATTTTGCAGCACCAAAAATCAGGAAATCTATTTTTCGCTCGTTCGCCAAACCCATTTTACCCTCTAAACCCTACAATTCGCATCGGGATCACGATACCAATTCCCGGTACACGTCGGACACTTCGGCCACGTGTTTATCCAACCCAAAATTATCCTGCACATATTGGTAAGCCGCCTGTGTTACCTGCTGTCTCAGGCTCGGGTCCTCAATCAGAGAGACGACCGGCTCAACAAAGGCCTCGGGGTCCTGCGGATCTACCAGAAAACCGGTTTTGCCATGATCGATTGCCTCGACATTGCCGCCGTGCCGTGTGGCCACAACGGGCAGCCCAAGGTGCATGGCCTCGATCAAGGTGCGTCCAAATGGCTCGTTCAAGGCCGGCACAAGGGTGGCATCCATGGCGACCATGCACTTTTCAACATCCTGCCGAAAACCCATCATATGAATCTGCGCGCCCATCCCCTGTTCTCGGGCCACGTCCATGGAGCCTAAGTCCAACCCGTCATCGGGATTGAGTACTTTGCCAAACAGCAGGCCATGTACCGGCCTGTCCGCAAACTGTTTCTGAATGGCCACAAGGCTTTGGACAAAATGAACCGGCCGTTTTCGCGGTTCCAGATGGCCAAAATATCCTAGAAGAACTGCATTTTCCGGCGCACCGATTTCGTTCAGGATCATCCGACGCGCAGCGTCTGGATCCGGGCGCTGAATGCTCAGGTCGAAGGGGCTGCGGATGACCTGAAACTTTTTGTCAACCGAGCGTATCGGGCGCGAGGGTTTCGAAAAATACGACACGCTTAGGATACGGTTCGAAAACACCGGCGCGACATAGTTAACGCCTACCGCGCGCGGATCCTGCCTGTGGTGCCAGATATGCTTGATCCCCAACCGTCTGGCCGGAAACACCCAATTCACATGCAATCGGCCCTCATTTGTGTGGACGATATCTGGCTTTTTGTCCCGCAAAAACCGGACGAGCTGGCCGTAGGTCCGGGTCCAGTATTCCGGAAAGCCAACATCTGTATCCGTTTTGTTATTTGGAGGGCCCATAAGCCTGGGGCCCTGCAATACTTCGACATTCAGACCCAGCGATTGAGCATACTGCCCGACTGACCCCGCTTCGTTGTGGCAAAGGACCAATGGTTCAAACTGATCCCGGTCCAGACAGGACGCAAGTTTGAGCGCGGAAACATGACTGCCGCCCAGATCTGCCCAACCTGCAAAGGGAAATAAAACGCGTATCTTTTTCATTCTGGCCTGCCGCCTTTTTGGCTCAGCGCCGGACATCAGAACCGCGCGCTGAACCATAAATCATTGAACTGAAATCTATTGTGTTTGCGTGACGAAGGTTCGAGAAACCGAAAGCGTATCCCCGGGGGACAAGACAGTGTCACCCGAAATCGCCGTTGCGGCTCCTCCGGCTGCGCGGGTGACCGAGTATTCGATCACGATCTCTTCGACCGCATCAACCTCTTCAACTACGCCAAGCGCTGCCAGCTCGGCCTGCAGGATTTTCGCGGTGCCCAGCCGGGTCTGCAAATCCTCGAGTTCGATCTGCACCAGATTCAGCCGCACCAGCGCATTCGAGCGCGCGGTATCAAGCAACTCCAGCTCATCGCGTTGCGCGCGGTTCAGCTGTTGCCGTGCCAAGCCCAGAGCGATCTCGATATCCACACTTTTGCTTTCCAGATCGTTCAGCGAGTTGGACAGAGATGACACGCGCGAACTGACCGTAAGGCCCTTTTTCTGTAGTGCCAGAGCATCATCCAGATCTTTGCGCGTGATCGCGATCTGATTTGCCCGCAATTCCAGCTGCCGTTCGAGGCTATCGATCTGATCTTTGAGGGTTTCCTGTAATTGGATGATGCGTTCACCCTGCCCTTCCCGGGCTTGTTGATCCGCTTGCAGAATCTCCCCCTGCAGACCTTGCGGGGGTTCAATTTTGGCATCACCACCGTCCGGGGTTAGTGTTGACAGATCAGCCAGCAGTCGGCGTTGTTCGGCTTGCAGAGCTTCGATCTGTTCATTGTACAACTGAACTTCACCCTGAACCCGCAATCCGGTAAAGTTCGTTCCTACGTCATTTTGCAACGGCAACCGGTATTCCCCGCCCGCAAGCGCCATCGCCTGCTGCGCGGTCAGTTGTGGCCGATAGGGGTACGAGCCTGGAATCTGGACATCCCCCAATATGTATACAGGCAGATGGCCGATGACTTCGATCGCCAGATGAGGCGGTTCTGCCATCCCCACGCGAGTGCGCATCTGAGTTTCCAGCAGCAGTACCAGTTCTTCGGTCGTTCGCCCTTCAGCATGAACCTGACCGGCCAGAGGCACCATCAGCATTCCTCCCGAAGAAAGCGCATATTCACCGGAAACGCCTTGCCAGTTCACAAAAGACGCGCCCACCGGATCCCAGCGCATCGCACGCAAATTGATCTTGTCCTGCGGTGCCAGAACATATTCCTCGGCCTGAAGCGCACCGATAAAACAAGCCGAAGCCGCGATCACAGAAAGCATCAGTTTTTGCAATAATTTCACGACAATCTCCTAAGTGTATTCGTTGGTCCTAACACCGGCAGGCGCGACACGCTAAGCGCAATGGCAAGGACAAAGGGTACGTTCCAGAACCGGGCATAAAAGGTCGTCGCCCCGGCAAGCAGCACGACATACATCAGCATGGCAACGATGGTCAGTGCCCCGACCGATGGCGAGCGGCCGACAGAAATGGCCATCCAGGCCAAGTATATGCTGGCCAAAATAAAGCCGACCATACCGAGCAGAGAAATCAAGCCACCTTCGGACAGAGTCAGCAAATAGGCCGAATGAACCACGATTCCCTGTTCGCTGGCCAGGCTGTACTGGTTTGCTCCCAGCCCGATCAACAAAGTGCCACGGGATACCTCGAAGGCCTCTTGCAGCAGGAATAACCGGTCAGAGAACGTGCCCGCCTGGCTAATGTCACCTGCAAGAACGGCATTCAGAACTCGTTCGCGAAAGACCTCGGGCAAGAAAAGCTCACCAAAGTTCAGGACCACCAAAACCGCAATCAACGTGCTGGCGATCAGGATCACAACATGACGCGGGGACCCGCTGCTGAGGATAATGGCGACAGTCCCCACTATGGTCACGATCAGACCAGAATTCGAACCGGTCAGAATGACGCCGTAAAACAGGATTGGCAGCACGATCAGCCCCCAGATGCGGCTGCTTTGCTTCTGCAGGATCAGGCTAAGCAGGAAAACGATGGCCATCGCCAGCATGAGCGCGCATTCATTTGCCCGCTCGACCAGCGAAAGCATGCGACCATTGGCGGATACAAACCGGTGTGTCGGGTCTTCCATGAAGTTGATTGCATAGATGCCAAACAGCACAACAATGCCCATTCCAATAATAAATGCCTTCATCAGCAGGACGATCTGATCAAAGCTTCGATTGCCGATCAGGATTGGCAGCACGATCAACGAAAAGAAGTACTGAACAAACACAGTCAGCAGCTCGGTCGGATCTCCGTTGATCAACGAACCTACGGTCAGGCCCCCTGTGAAAAACAGGAACGAACTGTACCAGAACCCGCTTGCGGGACCGAATATCTTAACCGGCAGCTGGCCAGTTGCCAGCATGACAAACCCAGCCAGCACAAAGAAGAAATCCGAGAGGGTGAAATAGACGAAATCCACTCTGAGATAGTTCATCGGCGCCAGGGCTACAGCCGCCATCAGGAAATAGAGAGCTGCCATGTCTACGCTTGGCAAATAGCCGATTCCATTGGTCGGCTTGCCAAAGGAAACTGATTGGACCGATGCAGGTCTCATGGGCGCACCTGCTCCTTTCCGTGTAATGCAGGGTTCAGCAATGTACGCCGCAAGTGTAACACACACAGCCCTAACCAAACGGAATTACACAGCATATGCGCCACTGCGGCACCGACCACGCCCAAAACAGAAACCATCGGTGCAATGAGGATCAGAAACAAAATAGTGTTCAACAAACCGATCCGAACCAAGGCCCGGTCTTGCCCCAGACTCAGCAGTGCAGGGTTCAGCAGTATCCCACCAAGATAAATACCTACCGCGATTGCCTGCACGCGCACGACCGGTACTGCAGGGGCATAATCCACACCAAAAATCGCAGTAACGATCGGTTCCAGCATCAAGATCACTGGAATCAAGACAAGGGCAATTACCCCCCAGAACCCGGCGCTGAGACCCGTTAGCATTTTTTGCAAACGGTCAAATTCATTTCGGGCGGCAAACCGGGTGAACTCGGGATAGATCGCCTGGCTTAGCGGTCGTCCAAGACGCAGTGCAGCTTCGCCGCACCGTTTCGCGATATGGTAATATCCCACCATCGTCGGTGAAATCAGAACACCCAATATGATCACGTCCAGGCGCTGCGTGGTCTGACGCAAGATGACAGAGAGATTGCTGTTCCAAACAAAGCGCAGAAACCCGGAATTTTCACCCAGAGTTTGTTTTATTCCAAGCATCGGACGGCCATAGCCATTCCGCGACATTTCTCGCAGCCCCGCGGCAAAGGCCAGAACGCCGTCTAAAAGGCTGACAGCAACAAATATCGCGACAAAGCCAGGCAGCCCAAACCCCAGTTGCCAGGCAATCACCCCCAGCACCATCCGCACAGACGCTGCGAAAATATCCAGTTTGGCCAACAGATCGAACCGGTCGAAGGACCGCAACAAAGCCAACCCGGTTGGCCTCAGCGAAACCAGAATTCCCAGCGATGCGACCGGCAGCACCCATGCAAGATCCTGATCCAGCCCCAGCCATCCGGCGATGATCGGTGCGAATGCGATCGCAGCGCCGGCGGCCAATACGCCCCCAACCACGTCAATCAGGACCGACAGCCCGACAAGTCGGCGAAATCGTTCGCGGTCTTCTTCCTCCAGCGCAGTGCTTCCATATCTAATCACCGCCTGCCAGGGCTCAAGATGAAGGAATCGGGAAACGATCCGCGCATAGGCCTCGCCTATTGCCATTACCCCCAAGCCTGCGGCCCCAAGTGCGCGGGCGGCCACCGGCAGAAACACAAGGCCCAGCAAAGCGACTGCTATCTGAGAGGAAAAGATCCATTTCAGATTGCGCAGTAAACGCCGAAGCACAGCAGTCGGGATTGAGGTTGCGCCGGGCTGAGAGGTCATGTCTGACCCACCCGCCCGCCGCACAAACGACCGGCCAATTCCACCCCTTGGCGGCTGCCGGTCATTGGACCACGCCGCAAAAGCGTCGCGGGCGCTGTGCCCTCATATTCGCAAATAAAAACCAATACCCAATCACCAATCTAACAAATCCTACAAGGGTCTGCGAACCGTAATCAGCTGCTTTTCCCAGGCTCATCCGAGTAATGATATGTATAGGCACCATACCCATATTGCCTTTGCTTCCGCATGTTCACACCATTCATGATCGTACCGGAAATCTTGATATTGCTCATCCGCAGCTTTTCGATTGCATCCTTGAGAATTTTTTCGGTGGTCTGCCCCCAGCGCACCACCAAGAACGTACCGTCGACAAGCGGCCCAAGTCGGATCGTGTCATCAATGACCAATGTCGGCGGCGTATCGACCAACACAAGATCGTACTGATTGCGCAACATGCGCCCGTATTCGCCAAGTTGCTGCATCAACTGTTTGCGGGATATTTTTGGACGCAGGTTCAGACTGATCGACGAAACCCCCGGTACCCGTTCGCCATCGACATAAATCTGGCTGGGTTGCACGGCACCGCTCAGCGCGTCCTCGATTTCGACCGGGGCCGCCCCGTTAAGACCCAGTGTTTTTGAGGCACGGCAACGGTGGTTATCCATATCCAACAATAGAACGCGCATCCCATCTGTACCCGCCACTAGGGCCAGCGAAACCGCAACCACGGTCTTGCCTTCTCCAGGAACACCAGAGGTAACCATGACGATGCTGCCGTCATCATTTGTGTTAAACCACATCGTCAAAACACTACGCAGCGCCTCTACATACGGCGAGCGGCCCTGATCACGGATAAAGCGCAACAACTCCTGCTGACCATCCGTGTCCGAATCCATCACCGTATCCGGCAGGAAACCCAGATTGGTCAGATCGGTTTGCTGTTCGATCTGGTTTTCGTTGACGATCCGCGTGTTGCTGCCCTCCATCAACAGGGCGATCACAAATGCCAGAGAGAACCCGACAATCGCGCTGACTGCGACGGCGACTTTGGTATTCGGCCAGAATGCCGAAGTCGGCGCATGAGCAACCGAAACCTGCTGAACCGCCTGGCCAAGAAACTGTTGCTGGGTTTCGAAATCATTCAGCTTTTCAATCGTCGTCTGATACCGGATCCGAAGAAGCTCTAGCGCGCGTTCCATCCGCAGCAATGCAATTTCCGAACCGGTCCGGCTGCGCAATGCCTGTTCAACAACGGCAATCTGGTCAGCAATTTTGTCGACCTCTTCGCTGCTGGCTCCGTTGATCTCATGCACATCTTTTTGCGAGTTCAGCCGCGCAAGTTCCGACCGAAGCCTACCCGGCACGGATTCATCCGCCAGATTTTCTTCAAGAATAAAGGCCGCCATCTGAAGTTCGTCACGGGTCAGTTCGTCACCCAGTTCATTTACGCGGTCCTTAAGAAAAGAAATGGAAGATGAAAGACCTTGCTGCCGCCGCTGCTGCAGGCGAAGGATAAAGGTTTCTGCAACTGTATTGGCAATATCGGCTGCCAGCTGCGGGTCTTCGGCTGTTGAGATGATCTCAATCGCAAGGCTCTCTCCTTGCCGAAGTACGTTATATGTCGACAGTGTATTGTCGATTACACGATTGCGGATAACGGATGTGGATTGCGGATTTGCGGGGTTTTGCGCCCCGGCAAAAGCCTCATTCTCGAACAGGTCCAGCGCCAGGGCGACCTCTGCCGCAAACTCTCGTGACCGCAGGATGTCGATTTCGGTTTCAATCAAAGTGCGGGTCAGCTCGTAGGATTCAAGTTCGACACTGTCGGCGCGGACGCGCATATCCAGAGATGTGAGAACGATTTCGGCGCGGGATTTGTATCTTGGGTCCAGTTGATTGACGACCATAAACGTGCCGACGATCACAGCTGCGGTCACTCCGAGGATCAACTTCAGATGACGGTAAATCATCCGCCATATGCCATCCAGACGCTGCTGGCCAAATTGGTTTGCGATATGGTTTTGATCCATTCTCTATCGTCCCTTGTAGCGACCAAGATCACCGTCGCCTGAAATACAAATCTTTGATGCTGCGCCCATGTTCGAACGAATTCTTATCCTAATGATTGGACAGCTTGGCCATTTTTCCGAGTTTTCTTGTCGTTATTTGCTCAATGTTTCCACACAAGAGACAATAGGCCGGAATCCTTGCTGTTGCAGAAGCTAAGAGGCGGCGTCTTTCAAAGTTTTGCAGACCTGATTCATACGACAAAGTACTTAACCTCCAAAAGTGCGGCGACACCGCAAGCGCGCCAATATTACTAGTTAAACCTGTAAAACGTGTTTCCTGCGACAAAGCCGTCCAGCTTTGCCGATCTTGCATAGTGATGCAGATCACTGGTTTTGTTTATGAACCCCGCTCCGCGAAAGTTCAGTGACGTATTGCACAATACACCCGTGCCCGAAGCCGACTTGAATGCGTTCAGCAGGTCGTAAAAGAAAGCATTCTGATCCCGGCGGACTGTTTGGACCCTTGCTGTTCCGTCTACATGCGTGATCGCGGCCAGGTTCTGATTGGTCACCTTCTGCAGATGCAACATATAAGGCGCGGAGTTTTCCCACTCAAAATGCTGGCTGACATCTTCCTCAAGGCAGGATGGGGCCACGGGGCTTGTATCCGGCCGGTTTTTAGCCCTGTTCAGGCGCACGCGGGATTCGGCCCAGAACGGGGCCGCCAGAATCGAGCGGTTGCCCAATGCGCGCGGACCGATTTCACAGTTCCCTCTGGCCCAACCGATGAGCTCACCGGACATCAACGCGTCCGCGACATCGTTCAGACGCAGCTCGCTGACCCGCATGCCGCTACTGTCGATTTTATCATCCACAAAGGACTGTCCGGAATAAACCGTCCAATCCAGCTTTGCCTGGCCCGTATAGTGGCGCATGGCATCAACCGCAGTTCCTATGGCGCAGCCGGAATCACTGCTGCAAGGTGGTACAAATACATCTCGGAACAAGCCGCAATTCTGCCACTTAGTGTTCCAATCGCAGTTCAATCCACATCCGCCGGCAATCACCAGCGGATAGCCCTCTGTCAGGTTCTGTTCGGCAAAGGCAAGGAACCGTGAAAAAATCGCATCCGAGAGTTTCTGTGCAAGATTGCTGAACTGCTGACTGTGCATTCCGACGTTGAAAAACGGGGAATCGGTCAGACGGTCCTTGCGTAGAATCTCGGCCAATGGCTGATCTGACAAAAGATAATCTATCAGCGCATGTTCATCCGCGTCATGTGAACCGGGCTCTGCATAGGCACATGCCGCCATCATCCTCCCGGGGTCTTCACGCCGTTGTTCACGCGAAAGCACGGGATAATCGGGATCAACCAGTGCGCTCAGGAACGAATATCGGGCACCGGGCCCGGTCATCACCCGACCGACATGAGACAGCTTTAGATCTTCATCAATCTTGTAGAAATCGCCAAGCGTGTCTTCCCAAACCAACACATAACAAGGTTCACCTTGACGAAACGGAGACATCCCATAAGCGCCCCAGATATGTGCCCTTTCATGGGTCGATGAGAAATAGTCGATCTCTTTGCCAAAAAACGTCCGTTTCCCCACGGTCTGAGCATCTTCGCCAATGCCGAAATACCCTGCCCCCGAGGTCGTCACATGTTGTGTTCCGGTCGTTGACCAGCCGCTAAGGGCCAGGATATCAGGCAAGTCCCGGAACCACAGGCCAGAGTCGATAAATGTATCCGGTGTGACTGACGTGTTGCGGGGAAAACTGTCTTTCTCGGATTCATAGGAAAACAGCAGGTTACCGTTTTGGGCATCAATACCCGCAACCGTACCGTCGTGACCCGACTTGAATGACAAAATCTTCATTTCACACCTCTTTACCGCGCTTGTTGCGCGGTCCTGGCAAAACACACCAATTCGTTACTGTTCTATCAAATTGCGTTGGCGCAGCCCCTCTGTAATTGCCCGAGCGGCCAGTTCTGCGCCTGCTTCGTTGAAATGAGAATCCGGCGCATAATACGATGCCGGATCCTCTTGCATTTCGATAACATCCGTTAAGTCTATCACGTCCAGCCCAGCCTGCGCAGCCGCATCTTTCACCAATACTCGCAGCGGGTCGTGGATAAAGGGCTGGGCGACCAGACCCATATAGCGGCTGACCGTCGGCACATACACAATGGCAATCTCACCATCCCATTCTGATGTAATCTGTTTTGCCCGCATCAGAACATCGGTAAATACCGGATTTTCATCAGTTGCCTTGGGATAGTGAATCCCAAGGATCTCGGCCGTTTTCTGCAATGCCAGAAAGTTTCTGAACACCCGTTGCGCCCGCAGGTAATCGCCCCAGGATAAAGTGGTCTCTGCCCACCATCCGGATATCACCGGTGCGGTTAATTCCGACTGGTCCGGATGCTCGATTGGGCCAAAATCTACAGCCGGGTCTAGTGCTGCGCTCAACCATGGCTTTTCAAGCTCTCGTTCCAGATTGCGCCAGTCATTGCCCGCAAAGAAAGAGAACAGCGTGAGGTCGGGCTGGAACTCTGGCCCGTACCGGCCCAAAATCGCCAGCTGATACAGCGGGCCAATGCCCCTGTGGCCGGTGTTAAGCAGGTTCGGCATGCCCTGACGCAGCTTATCCGCCAGATGCTCACCCTCTCTCAGGCAGAACCCCTCGGAAAACGAGTCACCCAGCAGCATCACACTCACATCGTTTTCATAGACCGATGGTGGATTGCGAAACCCCAGACGATCCGGCGTGTAGGTCACCGGCTCGCCCAACACCGAGCACAATAGCATCTTGTCACCCGGCATGGGGGCCAGATACGCAGATTCGAGCAGTTGTGTATCCAGCGCATCGTTTACATGTTTCATTGTCCTGCCCGGAGGCAAGTTTTCCTTGTATTCTTCGACGCTTACCTCATCGCCGACAAACCCGACTAGCCCTAGGCGTCCGGGGATTATTTTGATGGTCAGATAGGCCTCAAATGCAAACAGAGCCGCCAAAAGCGATACCGCGCTCAAACCAACAGTCAGCCTGGCTTCGTTCGACAAGAAGACCGCGCACAAGGCCAGCACCAGCCCAATCGCGCCCGGGGCCAGAATGTACCGGATCAGCCGCGCGGTTCCATTGGCAAATTCCGCTGAATTCATCAGCGCGTATGCGACGACCCCAAAGAAATAGAGAGCGGCGACCAGACATAGGATTGACCCGAAACGCGAACTGCGGGTTTTTTCAGTCATTCCATCTGGTCCCTTTCGACCGATATCGACATTTGCCGTCATTAACGGCGAAACCGGGCGAATTCAGTTGAACCGATTTGCGTATCATCGGCAAGCTTTTCTGCGGCGGCCTGAAAAGCGCAGGAAGCAGACGCATCGCCTGACCCTCTGGAATATGAAAAACGCTCAAAAACAACAGGATAAATACACACAGCACACAACACTCGAATACAAAACAAAAACCAGATTTTTTTACCACCGTTATGCCGAAAAGCAAATCACCCGCTCTTTCAACGCCTAGTGGGCGCACGGCGCTATCACATTGCGCGCATAATCCGTCCTTGTACGGCCTATTGTTCCCGAATTCAGTACGGCGACATAGTCCTTTCCGTCGCCGGAGGACAATGAATTTGGCGGGTGTATCGTCAGCGGCACAGCAGACGGATGAATATACGGGAAACCCCTAATATCCAGCCAGCAAGGTTTTGTTACAGTTAACGCAACTACACCGGAGAGGTTTCGGCCTCCCCACTCGCTCAAAAAGGGACTGACTTTGGGGGTCGGTCCCTTTTTAATTTTCACGCCAGGTTCAGAACCCTGCCCAAATCAGGACAGGGCACCTGGATTACCCGTCAATGATACCATTGAGTGTCGCGCTCGGGCGCATGACTGCTGCAGTCTTGGTCGGGTTGGTGTGATAGTAACCACCCAGATCTGCCGCTGCCCCTTGTGCGTTGGCCAGTTCGGATAGGATCTGCTGTTCTTTCGCGGCCAACTCTGCAGCAATCGGCGCGAACTCGGCGGCCAGATCAGCATCATCGGATTGCGCGGCCAGCGCCTCGGCCCAATAGCGCGCGAACCAGTAGTGGCTGTCTCGGTTATCCGGCTGCCCGACTTTGCGGCTGGGCGACTTGTTGTTGTCCAGAATACCCTGCGTTGCGGCCTCGGCAGCGGCGCCAAGAACTCCGGCTTTGGCGTTGCCTTTGCTGTCGGCCAGGAAATTCAAAGACTCGCCAAGCGCGCAGAACTCACCCATCGAGTCCCAGCGCAGGTGGTTTTCCTCGACCAGTTGCTGCACGTGTTTCGGGGCAGACCCACCCGCACCGGTTTCGAACAATCCACCGCCCTGCATCAGCTTGACGATCGACAGCATCTTGGCCGAGGTGCCCAACTCAAGGATCGGGAACAGGTCCGTCAGATAGTCACGCAGCACGTTGCCGGTGATGGCGATGCTGTCGTTACCGGCCGTGATGGTCTCCAACGACTGGTGGGTCGCCTCACGCGGTGCCAGGATTTGGAACTTGTCCGCCACGCCAGCAGCTTCCAGTGTTGGTTGGACGGATTTGATCAGTTCGGCATCATGGGCACGGTTTGCGTCCAGCCAGAAGATCGCCTCGGATCCGGTCAGACGCTGACGGTCCAGCGCCAGTTGAATCCAATTCTCGATCGGAGCCTTCTTCACGGTGCAGGCACGCCAGATGTCGCCCTTTTCAACCGTATGCTCGTGCAGTGTCTCGCCATTTGCCAGAACGATACGAATGGTTCCATTCGCAGGCGCCTGGAATGTTGTCGGGTGGCTGCCGTATTCTTCGGCTTTCTGAGCCATCAGACCCACATTGGCCACAGCTCCGACGGTGGCTGGGTTCAGCGCGCCATTGGCTTTGAAGAATTTGACGGATTCATCATAAATAGACGCATAGCAGCGGTCGGGGATCACACAGTTGGTGTCACCCTTGGACCCGGTTTCGTCCCAACCCTTGCCACCAGCACGGATCACGGCAGGCATCGAGGCGTCGATGATCACATCAGACGGCACGTGCAGGTTGGTGATACCCTTGTCGCTGTCAACCATATACATGGACGGGCGGTCGCCCTTGATCGCGTCAATGGCGGTCATGATATCGGCGTTGCCTGCAACCCGCTCCAGCAGATCGCCCAGACCCGAGTTCGGGTTCACACCCAGCGCATCCAATTCAGCGCCATAGGCCTCGAATACCGGGGCAAGCCACGCCTTGACCGCATAGCCGAAGATGATCGGGTCGCTGACCTTCATCATTGTGGCCTTCAGGTGAAGCGAGAACATGGTGCCGTCTTTTTTGGTGTCTTCGATGGCCTCGGCCAGGAAAGACGACAGCGCATTGACGGACATGAAGGTCGCATCGGCAACGGTGCCCTCGGCCAGCGGCCAGCCGTCTTTCAGAACCGTAGTACTGCCGTCTTGTCCGACAAATTCGATTTTGGCGTCACCGGCTTGCGCCGCAGTAATGGTGGCCGATTTCTCGTTCGCGTAGAAATCATTGCCGGACATGGACGAGACTTTAGTCTTGCTGTCAGCGGCCCATGTACCCATCGAATGCGGGTTCTTCTGGGCATAATTCTTGACGGCGCGCGCGGCGCGACGGTCGCTGTTACCTTCGCGCAGAACCGGGTTCACAGCCGAACCCTTGATGGCATCATACCGCGCGCGGATCGCTTTTTCTTCGTCAGTCGCAGGTTCTTCGGGATAGCTCGGGATGTCATAACCCTGTGCTTGCAGCTCTTCGACGGCGGCCACCAGCTGCGGCACCGAGGCCGAGATGTTGGGCAGCTTGATCACATTGGCATCGGGTGTCTTCACCAACTCACCCAATGCGGCCAGATCATCGGTGATGCGCTGCGCATCTGTCAGCTTTTCGGGGAAGGTCGAAATAATCCGCCCAGCAAGTGAAATATCCTTGGTTCCGACGCTGACACCGGCGGCGGATGCAAACTTTCGAATGATGGGCAGGAATGAGGCGCTGGCCAGCTCGGGCGCTTCGTCTACAATGGTATACAATATGTCGAAGTTCGATTTATCTGCCATATTCTTTTACCTTTTTTAAGCCTTTCGGGGCGTGCGATCCAAGAGTTGGGGCCACATCGGCGTGGCGCGTAAGGGACGTAACAAGACTGCCGTCCCGGGATGACTCTGTATTGACAGGGCCTCCCTTAAATGACGTTTGGCTTGGGATCAATCGCCAGAGACCGCGCATTTTGACACGGTTTGCGGAAAATCATCAAAACTGCTTGCCAATGGGCAAAATTCAGACGCCCCAGGTATCGCTGAGCTTATATCCGCCCGGCCAGGGATCGTCCGGGTCAAGCATGTGTTGATGTGTACCGGTAATCCATCCGCGGCCACTGATCTCGGGAATGATCGCGGCACGCCCCCCGATCGTTGTGGCCTCGACGATCTGTCCGGTGAAAGACGAGCCGATGATCGAAACCGCCTGGAAAGATTGCCCGACTGCCATTTCTCCCTTGGCGGCCATCAAGGCCATGCGGGCAGAAACTGCGGTACCGGTAGGGGACCGATCAACTTTGCCCGGCTGGATCGCCACGGCGGATTTTCCGCGCAGGCCATTTGCTACCCGCTCGGTCGGGCCACAAAAAGCGCAGAATGAAATGTGATTCCAGTCCGGGTTTTCGGGATGCGTAAACCCAATTTGTTCGTTGGCCGCATTGGTGATCGCTACACCCAGCCGCGCAATGTCACGCGCCTCGTCCTGCACGATGTCAAACCCAAGCGCCGCCGCATCGACCACCACGAAACTGTCGCCCCCATAGGCCGTATCCACGGTCAGTGTGCCAAGGCCCGGCACTTCAAGCGGAACGGCGAGCCGGTCTACAAAACTGGGCAGGTTCTGCACAAATATGCGCTCGGCCTTGCCATTCCGGCATTCGGCGCGCACCGGGACCAGCCCGCCCGGTGCCTCAAGCGTCAGATGTGTAACCGGTTCCTGCATCGGAATGATCCCGCTATCCAGCAGCACGGTGGCCACGCAGATCGAGTTTGAACCAGACATTGGCGGTGTGTCTTCGGGCTCCATGATAATGAAGCCTGCATCTGCTTGCGGATGTTTGGGCGGCACCAACAGGTTTACATGACGAAATACACCCCCGCGCGGTTCATTCAGGACAAAGTTGCGCAAGGACTGGTCGCGCGCGATGAACGACCGCTGCTCCCATAAGGTATCACCGGGTGGCGGAAGAACACCGCCAACGATGACATCTCCGACCTCGCCTTCGGCATGGGCGGAGATCACGTGGAGAGTTTTGATACTGCGCACGACCCCCTCCCTCAGAACCGGCCAGCAGCAAAGGGGGCTGGCGAAATCGGGGGGGCCTGACGGTCAACCATGGCCCCAACAAGTTCGGCCGTGCCTGCGGATTGGGTCAGCCCAAGATGCCCATGGCCGAACGCATAGAACACGCCAGACGCATTTGGAGAAACACCGATGACCGGGATGCTGTCAGGCATCGACGGCCGGAACCCCATCCATTGGGTGCCTCCTTCGGTCTTGAGGCCGGGTAGAAATTTTACTGCTTTGTGCAATAACGTGTCGGCTCGTTTGAAATTGGGGGCGAGGTTCAGACCGCCCAACTCGACCGCGCCGCCGATCCTGACGCCATTGTTGATCCGGCTGGCAACGAACCCATGCCGCGAGAAGGACAGGTGCATCCGCAGATCAAATGCACCTTCGGGCAGGGTCGTGTTGTATCCTCGCTCGGTTTCAAGCGGGAACCGGTCACCAAGAGTTCTAGCGATGTGATGAGACCATGCGCCGGCAGCCACGACTACTTTCGCCGCGTCCACGGACCCTTCCGCCGTTTCAAGGCGCATGCCGCTTTGCTGTGGCACCAACGCCTGAATATCGCGCCGCTCGATCCGGCCTTGCCGGCTTTGAAAGGTCTGGGCAAGGCGCTCGACCCATTTCTTGGGATCGACGGTATTCAACCAGTTGGGCGTAAAACCTGCATGGGTGAATCGCGGGCTGAGACCCGGTTGTTTTTCGGCAATCGCCTCGGGGCTTTCCAGCAGCTCAAAGTCTATTCCGTGCTGGCGGCGCACTTCCCAGGCCGGCAGGCTCGCGCGGAATTCGGCATCGGATTCGTAAAGCTGCATCTGCCCGTCCCGCTGCATCATCGCCTCGCCGTCAACCGCTGTAATCAACCGCTCAAGCGCGGCGCTGGAAAGTTGCATGAGGCTGGCCTGAGCGGCCAACAGCTCGGCGTAGCGACCGGGCTGACTGGCGCGCCAGAAACGGTACATCCAGGGCGCAATCTGCAACGCATAGGCAGGCGGGATAGACAGAGGCCCCAGAGGATCCAGCAGCCATCTCGGTGCTTTTTTCATGATGCCGGGCGTCGCAAGAGGCTCAACCTCGGGAAACGCAAAGGCCCCAGCGTTTCCAGCCGATGTCTGCGCGGCAACACCTTCTTTATCCAGCACCAAAACGGAGTGACCCCGGCGCTGTAATTCCAGAGCAATGGTTATGCCGATTACGCCGGCCCCGATGACAATGATCTGCTGGGTCATGCCTTGATCCCTGAACGAAATGGATCTGCCTGGGCAAATATCAGGCGAGATTCAGCCATAATATGGGCTTGCCCGGTGATCGAAGGAATGACACCGCCATTCGGACCGGGCTGATAGGACAAGCGATAAGTGCTGCCGATCACACTTTGCTGCACGATTTCCTCACCGGGTACCAATCGACCATCAGCAGCCAAACAGGCCAGGCGGGCGGAGCTGCCGGTGCCACAGGGCGACCGGTCGTAATTGTCATCCGGGCACAGAACAAAGTTGCGGCTGTGAATCGCGTGCTCGGGCGATGCGTCCTGAAAGATTACATGGTCAATCGGTTCACCCTGCTCGCCGCCAACCCCCTGCGCGATCGAGGCTTTGCGGATAGCAACGGCCCTATCGGTCAGTTCCCGAATATTGGCCGGAATGACGGAAAGCGGGCTTGGATCGACGATAAAGAACCAGTTTCCACCATAGGCCACATCCCCTGCAACCTCACCGAAACCGGGCACATGAAGTGAAATGTCGCTGTGAACGCGGCGGCTTTCGATATTCGTGACCGTGACAGTATTGGCATCGTGCAGCTCGACCGTGACAACTCCGGCTGGCGTTTCGATCCGATGTATTCCAACATCGATCCGACCAAGATGCGCTAGAGTGACGGTCAGGCCAATGGTTCCGTGGCCGCACATTCCCAAAACAGCATCGACATCAAAATAGATCACGCCGGTGACACAGGTTGGATCAACCGGTTCCACCAACAAGGCCGCGACCATGGCCGGTTGTCCGCGCGGTTCAAGCATGACCGAACGATAGAAATCCCTGTATTCGGTGTCCAGCCGCCGGGCGCGTTCAGCCAGAGGGCCAGAGCCCAGATCTGGTGCGCCATCGAGGATGACCCGGGTCGGTTCTCCTCCGGTGTGGCTGTCGATCACATGCATTCTGCGATCACCCCACCTTGTTTCAACCAATCGGCGAACCAAGCCCCAAACAACGCGTATTGCTGTTCGCAATAATTCCGCTGTGCATCTGTCAGGGCGTCAGTTTCATTGAAATGCAGGCGGTATTCCTCTTCCCCGTTCAACACCAGAAGATGCTTGTAATACAGCACAAGATCCGGGCCCTCATCAAAACTGGACAGCACCTGAATGGCCTCGGTCAGTTCTTGCGCCCGTAACCGGGCTTCGGCATCGCCCCGCGCGGCCTTTTGAGAAAGCGCAGCCAACAGCAACGCCTCACGTGGGAGGGCCGTTCCGATCCCGGTGATCGACCCGGTTGCACCACAGTTGACGAAACCGTGGTAAACCTCGGTGTCCACACCCACCATCAACGTCACATCATCATCCTGACTGGTGATGTTTTCCGCTGCATAGCGCAGATCGTCCTTGCCTCCGAATTCCTTGAACCCAATGAGGTTAGGGTGTTCGGCGCGCAGGGCAAAGAACAGATCAGCCTTTGTTGCGAAACCATAATATGGGCTGTTGTAAATAATTGCCGGCACGTCCGGCGCAGCGGACAGGATTGCCTTGAAATGGTTCTTTTGCGCAGTTGATGAGCTCCCGCGGGACAGAACCCGGGGAATGACCATCAACCCGACAGCGCCGACCTTTTGCGCATGTGCAGCGTGGGCCTCTGCGGATTTGGTGTTAATTGCCCCGGTTCCGACCACAACCGGCAACCCGGCATCCACCAGACGTTCCACCCCTTCCATGCGCTGTGCATCCGTCAAAAGCGGCCAGTCGCCCATGGATCCGCAATAGACAACCGCAGACATGCCTGCGTCGATCATTTGCTTGCCCTTCCGAACAAGTGCGTTGAAATCCGGCTGCCTATCCGCCGAGCAAGGGGTCATGAGCGCGGGCATCGTACCGCTAAATACATTGGTCGACATACGGTGCTATCCTCTAGTTACAGGGGTCCAGATAGGCGTCAGGCGCCCGTTTTCACGCGATAACGGATATTGGATACAAAATCCATATATAATTCGACGCAAAAAGCCCGCGTTGGACCTTTCGTCTGACGCAGGTGTTTTTGACTGTCTAAACGGCGATTATCTCAACCGCAGGCCGGTTTCAGGATCAAACAGCATGGTGCGTTCCGGGCGGATCGAAATACCGATGCGTGTACCCTGCTTACTGCGCTCGTCTTCGCGCTCTTCAACGATCAGCTTGTCGCCATTCGATGTCAGTAAATAGGAATAGCTGACGCCGCCAAGCGCCTCGGTCAGATCAACAGTGCAGGTATCGCCCGACCGATCAACCTGAATATGTTCCGGGCGGATACCCAGCGTGACCCGAGACAGACCCAAAGGAACCGATGCTGGGACGGGCAGAGGCTGAGTGATCGCCGGATGAGTCACCTGACCATCGACGATGTCGCAATCCAGAAAGTTCATGGCGGGCGAGCCAATGAACCCTGCTACAAACTTGTTATCTGGATCCCGATACAGATCCATCGGCGCACCGACCTGTTCGATCCGACCATCGCGCAGCACCACGATCTTATCGGCCATGGTCATCGCCTCGACCTGATCGTGAGTCACATAGATCATGGTCGCGCCAATTTCATTGTGAAGCCGGGCAATTTCCACACGCATCTCAACGCGCAATTCGGCGTCCAGGTTGGACAGAGGTTCATCGAACAGAAACACCTCGGGGCCGCGCACAATCGCACGCCCGATGGCAACGCGTTGGCGCTGACCACCCGACAGAGCCTTGGGTTTGCGTTTCAGATACTGGTCCAGCTTCAGGATACCCGAGGCTTCCTGAACCTTCCTGTCGATCTCGGCTTTTGCCACGCCGTTCATCCGCAGGCCAAACCCCATATTCTCGGCCACAGTCATATGCGGGTACAGGGCATAGGTCTGGAACACCATCGCCACGCCCCGTTTCGCCGGGTCCTGATGCGTCACCTCACGCGCCCCGATGTGAATCTGGCCCTCGGTCGTTTCCTCAAGCCCTGCGATCATCCGCAATAAAGTGGATTTTCCACATCCCGATGGGCCAACAAAGACACAGAATTCACCATCCTCGATTTCGAGGTCGATCCCGTGAATCACCTGTGTCTGGCCATACCGCTTAATCGTTTGGTTCAGAGTTACTCCGGTCATGTCGCTTGTATCCTGTCCTTCTGGCCATCGGGGCGTGTTTCAGGGAACCGCCAGGCCTGAGCTTCGGCCGCGATTTGTTCGGCCACCCGGCGCACGCGGGGAATCCAAGCCTCGAGCTGGTCGAAATTCATCCGCTCGGTCGAGCCGGTCACCGATATTGCACCCAGCATCCGCCCGCCCGGCGTTCGGATCGGGCAGGCAACACAAATGATCCCCGTCTCGTGTTCTTCATCGTCCAGGGCGTAGCCCCGGCTGTGGATCAGCTCTAGATCGGACCGCAGCGCAGCTTCCGAGGCCAAGGTCTTATCCGTAAACCGGTGAAAGCTTTGCTGTGAGATCACCTTGTTCAGCTCAGCCTCGTCCAGAAAGGCCATCATCGCCTTGCCCACACCCGTACAATAGGCCGGTCCGACCTTGCCCGCCTGTGAATACATCTCAACCGGCTGGGCGGCATTGCGCTTATCGACATACAGAACCTGACCAGAATCGAGCTGCGCCAGATGCACAGTCTCGCCCGTTTCACCGCTGAGCGTATCAAGAAACGGCCTTGCGATCGGCGCCAGTGAGCTTTGCGTCCACGCGGCATGGGCAAGTCGAACCAGCCGCAAACCCGGCGCATAGGTCTGCCTGTCCGGGTCATAGGACAACATCCCCTGATTGGTAAGGGATTGCAGAAACCGATACAGCGTTGCTTTGGGAAAGCGGCTGCATTCCAGCAGTTCCGCAAAGCGAACTGGCCGCTGAAACGCGGCCACCTGATCCAGCACGTCACATGCTTTCCCTATCGTTCCATCACCTGCCACGGTCGCTCTGTCTCCTCGGATTAACCTGCGGCCTCAGCCAAGAGGGTCTTGACAAGACTAACCGAGTCGATGTGTAGTTTTCAACATATAAAACTAAGTTCCAATATATGGAACTAAAATGGAAGCTAAGGGAGGAAACCATGCATTCCATCTACAAGCGCACCACGGCCGCGCTGGCCATGAGCGTTGCACTTGCTGTTCCCGCCTCTGCCGAGCTTACCGGCGAATTGCGGATATTCCTGGACACATCGAACCCGGCACCCCGGGCCACGATGGAAGCAATGATCGACAGATTTCAGCAACAGCATCCGGATTTGGCCATCGAGACAACGGTGATCGACCGCGAGGCCTACAAAACCCAGATCCGCAACTTCTTGACTGCGGATACGCCGGATGTCGCCACGTGGTACGCGGCGAATCGGATGAAACCCTATGTCGAGGCTGGCCTGTTCGAAGACGTCTCGGACCTGTGGGCGGAACCTGCGATTGCGGACAATCTGGCCTCAACCAAAGGTGCGATGACGATCGACGGCAAACAGTGGGGCGTGCCCTACACCTACTATCAGTGGGGCGTTTATTATCGCAAAGACATCTTTGACGAGCTGGGCCTGACCGAGCCCGCAACCTGGGAAGAAGAGCTGGCGAATTGCCAAAAGATCGTCGATTCCGGTCGCGCCTGCTATACGATCGGCACCAAGTTCCTGTGGACTGCCGGTGGCTGGTTCGACTACCTGAACATGCGCACCAACGGCTATGACTTCCACAACCAGCTGGCCAATGGTGAAATCAGCTGGGAGGATGACCGGGTCAAGCAGACCTTCGCCAACTGGAAACAGCTGATCGATATGGGTGCCTTCATCGACAACCACCAGACCTATAGCTGGCAAGAAGCTCTGCCCTTCATGGTCAACGGTGATGCGGCGGCTTATCTGATGGGCAACTTCGCCGTGGCGCCGCTGCGTGAGGCGGGCCTGAGTGACGACCAGCTGGACTTCTACCAGTTTGTTGCCATCAACCCCGATGTCGAACTGGCCGAAGATGCACCGACCGACACGTTCCACATCCCGTCAAACGCGGCGAACAAAGAAGCCGCCCGTGAATTCCTGCGCTTCGTTGTGTCTGCGGATGAACAGACCGAGATCAACAATGGCTCGAATCTCGGCCAGTTGCCGGTCAATGCTCAGTCCTCGGTAGATGCCGACAAGTTCCTGCAGCAGGGCTTTACCATGCTGTCGTCAAACAGCCCGGGCGGAGTCGCCCAGTTCTGGGACCGCGACGCACCGGCAGAAATGGCCAAGGCGTCGATGGAAGGCTTCCAGGAATTCATGGTCAAGCCAGACAATGCGGACAAAATCCTGGCCAAACTCGAACGGGCGCGTCAGCGCATCTACGACAACTGAACCGGTCAGGATTGGCAAAGCCAATCCTGAGCCATGACCTGCGTAAGGCGGGTATCAACCCGCCTTACTCCGCCTACCAGAACCGGGGACGCCCATGACCGCCGTCGATACCCACGAACAAGAAAGCTGGTTCCACCGAAACCAACAGCGCATCGCGCCCTGGTTATTTTTGGCCCCAGGCCTGTTGTTCTTTATGGTCTATGTGATCATTCCGGTCTTTCAGTCCTTCAACCTGTCGCTTTACGAATGGGACGGCCTGGGGGCTGCCGAATATGTCGGCTTTCGCAATTATGAAGACCTGTACTGGGAATGGTCGGACCGGGATGCCTTTTACATCTCGCTCAAAAACAACCTGATCTGGCTGCTGCTCTATCTGGCGGCGATTCCGGCGGGTCTGTTCATCGCGCTGTTCCTGAACCAGACGGTCTGGGGCATTCGCCTGTATAAATCCCTGTTTTTCTTCCCCTTCGTGATTTCTCAGGTGGTCGTTGGCCTTGTGTTCACATGGTTCTACGATCCCACATTCGGCCTGCTGAACGAATTCCTCGGATTCTTTGGCATGGGCCCGGTGAACGTGCTGGGTGACGAGCGTTTCGTCACCTATGGCATCATCTTTGCCGGTCTCTGGCCGCAGACAGCTTATTGCATGATCCTTTACCTGACCGGCCTCAACGCCGTGGACCCCGAACAAATCGAAGCCGGGCGGCTGGACGGTGCCAAGAGCTGGCGGATGTTGTGGCATATCATCCTGCCGCAACTGCGCCCTGCCACCTTCATTGCCTTTGTCGTCACCATCATTGGCGCGCTTCGCAGCTTTGACCTGATCTCAATCATGACACAGGGCGGTCCGTTCGGATCATCGCGCGTGCTGGCCTATTACATGTTCGAGGTCGCCTTGTCCGAATACGGATTCCGCATGGGATATGGCGCAGCTATCGCGGTGATCCTGTTCCTGATCATGCTGTGTTTCATCGGTTATTTCCTGTGGTCGATGTACCGCGAAGAAAGGGGGCACTGAGATGTTTCCCAAGCCAATCGAAAAACAACCTCGTGCAGCGCAGATCACCTATCAGGCGTTGCTGCCGCTGGCCTTGCTTTTGTGGCTCGGGCCGTTGCTGGCCGTCGCCCTGTTCTCGGTCAAACCCGCCGCGGATTTCACCAATGCCAACTACTGGGGGATGCCGTCCAGCTTTGAGGGCGCATTCAACTATGGGCAGGTGTTTTTCAATTCGGATATGCCGCGCTATCTGATGAATTCCTTCCTGATCACCGTTCCCACGGTCATCGGGTGCGTCGCGCTCAGCAGCATGACGGGGTTTGCACTCGGCATCTACAAATTCAAATCGAACCTTTGGATCTTCTTCCTGTTCGTAGCGGGCAATTTCGTGCCTTTCCAAATCCTCATGGTGCCCGTGCGCGACCTGACGCTGGACCTGGGCCTGTACAACACCAAGACCGGGCTGGTCTTGTTCCACATCGCGTTCCAGACCGGGTTTTGCACCCTGTTCATGCGGAATTTCATCCGCGCCCTGCCCTTTGAACTGATCGAGGCAGCGCGGGTCGAAGGGATCAGTGAATGGCGTATCTTCTGGTACGTGGTGCTGCCGCTGATGAAGCCCGCCATTGCGGCGCTCAGTGTGCTGATCTTTACCTTCATATGGAACGACTATTTCTGGGCTGTAGTGCTGACGCAAGGTGCTGAGAGCCAGCCTGTAACCGCAGGGATCACCAGCTTTAACGCGCAGTTCCGCGCCGCCTATCAGCTGATGAGTGCCGGTTCCATTGTCGCGGCGCTGCCGCCGGTTGCCATGTTCTTCCTGATGCAGAAACATTTTATCGCGGGCCTGACACTCGGTGCCGTGAAATAACATCAAGCTAAAGGTTTGCCTGATGACCAAAATCACTTTTATCGGGGCCGGTTCCACGATCTTCATGCGCAATATCGTGGGCGATGCTCTTTTGACCCCCGCCCTGGCCGACAGCCATTTTGCCTTAATGGATATCGACACACAGCGCCTGGCTGAGAGCGAATCCGTGGCCCGCGCCATGGTGCGCTCGGTCGGCACGGGGGCCACCATAACCACCCATACCGATCGGCGCGCCGCATTGGAGGGGGCGGATTTCGTGATTACCGCCTTTCAGATCGGAGGGTATGACCCCTGCACAGTGACTGACTTCGAGATCCCCAAGCAATATGGCCTGCGTCAAACCATCGCCGATACGCTGGGCGTGGGCGGGATCATGCGCGGGTTACGCACCGTTCCGGTTCTGTGGGAGGTGGCGCAGGACATGATGCAGCTCTGCCCCAACGCGACGCTGTTGCAATATGTGAACCCGATGGCGATCAACACCTGGGCTTTGGCCGAACGGTTTCCGACATTGAAACATGTCGGACTGTGCCATTCGGTGCAAAATACGGTCGAGGAACTGGCCCATGATCTAGACCTGCCCAAGCACGAGTTTCGCTATAAGGTCGCAGGCGTCAACCATGTGGCTTTCTTCCTCAAGCTCGAGCATCGGGGCCGCGATCTCTATCCTGCGCTCCGACAGGGATATGCCGGTGGACAGCTGCCGAAACCGCCCCTTTTGATGCCACGCTGCCCCAACAAGGTCCGATACGAAGTGATGGATCATCTGGGCTATTTCTGCACCGAAAGCTCGGAACATCTGGCCGAATATGTGCCCTGGTTCATCAAGGACGGGCGCGACGATCTGATCGAGCAGTTCTCGATCCCACTGGATGAATATCCCACCCGCTGCGTCGAGCAGGTCGAGGACTGGAAAGAACAGGCCAAGACCCTGACCGCCGGGCGTGCGGTTGAGGTGTGCCGCAGCCACGAATTCGCGGCGGACCTGATGAACGCCATCGTGACGAATACGCCCTACACCGCCTATGGCAACCTGCCCAATACCGGCCAGATCCCGCAACTGCCCTTGGGGGCTGCTGTGGAAACGCCATGCCTGGTGGACAGCAACGGGGTGCAACCCTCGGTCGTGACCGACATCCCACCGCAGCTGATTGCGCTGATGCGCACCCAGATCAACGTGCAGGAACTGACCGTGCGGGCGCTGACCGACCAGAACCCCGAATACATTTACCACGCCGCCATGATGGACCCACACACAGCCGCCGAGCTCGACCTGCGCCAGATCCGTAATCTGGTCAGCGATCTTTTGATCGCGCATGCGGATTGGTTGCCAGACTGGTGCAAACCGGCCAAAGCGGCATGACCAAATATTAAAGGGCTGACAATAATGACAAAAAAACGCCGCTCGCAGCATTGGTATGGCAAGCTGGACAAGGATGGTTTCATCCACCGGTCCTGGATGAAGAACCAGGGCTTTCCCGACCATGCCTTTGACGGGCGTCCCATTATCGGCATCTGCAATACATGGTCCGAACTGACGCCGTGCAATTCCGGCCTGCGCGATCTGGCCGAAGGCGTCAAACGCGGCGTGTGGGAGGCTGGCGGCTTCCCGGTCGAATTCCCGGTCATGTCGCTGGGTGAAACCCAGATGAAGCCCACCGCCATGCTGTTTCGCAACCTACTGGCCATGGATGTCGAAGAATCCATCCGCGCCTATGGGATTGACGGCGTGGTTCTGCTGGGTGGCTGTGACAAAACTACGCCGGGGCAACTTATGGGAGCCGCCTCGGTCGATCTGCCCGCCATCGTTGTCAGTTCCGGCCCGATGCTGAACGGTAAGTATCGCGGGCAGGATATCGGCTCGGGCACGGATGTATGGAAGTTTTCCGAAGCCGTGCGCGCCGGGGAAATGACCCTGCAGGATTTCATGAATGCTGAATCCGGCATGTCGCGCAGCGCCGGTGTCTGCATGACCATGGGCACCGCGTCGACCATGGCATCCCTGGTCGAAGCAATGGGCATGAGCCTGCCCACCAACGCCGCGCTGCCCGCCGTAGATGCTCGCCGAATGGCGCTGGCGCATCTGACTGGCAAACGGATCGTCGAGATGGTGGATGAAGACCTCAAACCCTCGGACATTCTGACCAAAGAAGCCTTTGAAAACGCCATTCTGGTCAATGCTGCCGTGGGCGGCTCTACCAACGCCGTGGTGCATCTGCTGGCTTTGGCCGGTCGTGTAGGCATCGACCTGACACTTAAGGATTTTGAGATCGGGTCGGATATCCCGCTGCTTGTGAACTGTATGCCTTCGGGCCAATACCTGATGGAGGATTTCTGCTATGCAGGTGGCGTGCCTGTGGTTTTAAACGAACTCAAACCCTTCCTACGACCTGCCAAAACGGTTCTGAACAAGGATATTTCGGCCCATTACGAAGGTGCAGAATGTTTCAACCGCGATGTGATCCGTCCCTTCAACGACCCAATAAAACCTGCCGCAGGCCTGCGTGTGCTGCGCGGCAATCTGGCGCCGAACGGGGCCATTGTGAAACCTTCGGCGGCCACGGACGCACTGTTGGAGACCGAGGCTGTGGCCCATGTCTTCGAAAGCATCGAAGATATGAAGGCCAATATCGACAGGGATGACCTGCCGGTGACGCCCGAGACTATATTGGTGCTGAAAGGCTGTGGACCCAAGGGTTATCCCGGCATGCCCGAGGTTGGCAATATGCCGATCCCGGCCAAGCTGGTGAAGGACGGTGTGCGCGACATGATCCGTATCTCGGACGCACGGATGTCCGGCACGGCATTTGGCACTGTCATCCTGCATGTCAGCCCCGAAGCCCAGGCGGGCGGCACGCTGGCGCTGGTCAAAACCGGTGACCGTATCCGTGTATCCGCTAGCAAGGGCGCGCTCGAGTTGCTGGTTGACCAAGTTGAACTGGACGCCCGACGCGCCGCATGGCAACCGGATGCTCCGCATTACACCCGCGGCTATGCCAAGCTTTACATAGACCACGTCCTGCAGGCCGATCAGGGTGCGGACCTGGATTTTCTTGTCGGCAAAGACACCCGCCTTGTGACCAGAGAGAGCCACTGATGGACCAACCCGCCACTTTCCACGACCTGAACGGTGCATCCGTCTTTATCACCGGAGGTGGTTCTGGTGTCGGGGCCGCTTTAACGGACGGATTTCTGGCGCAGGGTGCGCAGGTCGCCTTTATCGGGCGCTCCGACGCCAGTGCCTTTGTTGATGAGATGCGCGCCAAGCACGGGCGCGGGCCGCTGTTTCTGCAAGGCGACATGACAGATACCGACCTGCTGCGCGCCTCAATGGCCAAAGCCGCCGAGGCCCATGGCCCCCTTGGTGTGCTGATCAACAATGCCGCCAACGACAAGCGCCATTCGCTTGACGAAACCACGCCCAAATTCTGGGACTGGATGATCGAGGTGAATCTGAAGGCGTATTTCTTTGCCTGCCAAGAAGCCGCACGTCAAATGCAGGACAAGGGCGGATCAATCATCAATTTCAGCTCGATCAGCTATATGATGGGTAATTCCGGTTATCCGATCTATACGACATCAAATGCCGGGATCACCGGGATGACCCGGTCGTTGGCGCGCGAGCTTGGCCCGCAGAAAATCCGCGTTAATGCGCTGGCCCCCGGATGGGTTCTGACACAGAAACAGCTGGACATGTGGGCCACGCCAGAAGATCTGTCCGCACATCTGGAACGCCAATGCCTAAAGGACCACCTGACGCCCGAGGATATGATCGCACCGACCCTGTTTCTTGCGTCGGAAGCCAGTCGCGCCATGACCGGGCAATGCATGGCCGTTGATGGCGGTGTTGTAGTAACAGGATGAGAACATGACAATCGAATGGATCGCTGTTGATTGGGGAACAACTCATCTGCGGGCATGGGCAATGCAGGGTGACACCATTCTGGACCAGGCTCAGTCCGCAAGCGGCATGGATCAAATTCCCCGGGATGGGTTTCAAAAAGCACTGCTGGACCTGATCGAGGGCTGGCTTGGCGATACGGTCATGGATGTGGTCGCCTGCGGTATGGTGGGTGCGCGCCAAGGCTGGGTCGAGGCACCATATTCCGCTGTACCTTCGGTTCCTGTTCCCGATGCACCTGTCCGCGTTCCGGCAACAGATCCCCGTATCCGCGCCTTTGTCGTACCCGGGCTAAAGCAAACAAGCCCCCCCGATGTCATGCGCGGAGAAGAGACACAGATCGCCGGTTTTCTGGCCCACCGGCCAAACTGGGACGGCATCATTTGCCTGCCCGGAACGCATACCAAATGGGTACAGGTCAGCGCGGATGAAGTCGTCAGCTTCCGCACATTCATGACAGGCGAAATCTTCGGATTGCTCAGCAATCAATCCGTCCTGAAACATACGGTCAGCGAAGGCTGGGACGACGCAGCTTTTGCCGAGGCTGTGGCGGATGCCCTGTCCCGACCGGAACAACTTGCCGCGCGCCTTTTCGGCCTGCGGGCCACTGATCTGCTGCAGGGTCAGGACTCCGGTGTCGCACGCGCGCGTCTGTCGGGATACCTGATCGGAGCGGAACTGGCCGCGTCCCGTCCCTATTGGTTGGGCCAGCAGATTGCCATTATCGGGGACCAAAGCCTCTCGGAAATCTATGCCATCGCGCTGAAACAGCAGGGTGCATTTGTTGAAATAGCCGACAGCACGCAATCTACATTGGCAGGTCTTTTGCAGGCCCGAAATCTGACGAGGCAAACCGCATGAGCCGTCCTATCATTGCAATTCTGCGCGGTCTGCAACCCACCGAGGCCGCCGAGGTCGGGCAGGCCCTGATCGACGCGGGCATAGACCGGATCGAGGTGCCCCTGAACTCACCCGATCCGTTGACCAGCATCGGCATTCTGGCGGAACGTTTCGGCGATCGCGCATTGATCGGCGCCGGAACCGTCCTGACCATCGAACAGGTCGATGCGGTGGCCGGGGTCGGCGGCAAGCTGATTGTCTCGCCAAATTTCGACGCTGAGGTGATACAGCAGACGATCAAACTGGGCATACAAAGCTGGCCAGGCGTCTATACCCCGACCGAGGCCTTTGGCGCGCTCAGGGCAGGGGCAACCGGGCTCAAACTGTTTCCGGGCGTGATGGCGGGGCCCTCGGGCCTGGCCGCAATACGCCCGATCCTGCCCAAGGACGCGCTGGTCTTTGCCGTCGGTGGGGCAGGCCCCGAAAACTTTGCCGAATGGCTCAAGGCCGGGACGGACGGGTTCGGGATCGGGTCGGCCCTGTATAAACCGGGAATGGCCGTTGCCGACATTGCAGAGCGCGCGCGAAAGATCGTCTTGGCCTATGACAAGGCCGCCCAATGAGTGTCGTGTTTGACGACCGTCCCTGCGATCTGGGCGAAGGGCCTTTGTGGCACCCGGAACGGGCGCAGCTATTCTGGTTCGACATCACCGGCAACCGCCTGATGACCCAGAAGGACGGGCATCAGCAAAGCTGGCAGTTCCCGGAAAATGTTTCAGCAGCGGGCTGGGTGGACAGGGACACGCTGTTGATGGCTTCCGAGACCGGGCTGTGGCGCTTTGACCAGAAAACCGGCGCGCGTAGCTTGGTCACCCATCTAGAGGCGGACGATACGGTCACCCGTTCCAACGATGGCCGCGCTGATCCCTGGGGCGGTTTCTGGATCGGCACCATGGGCAAGAACGCCGAACCCGGCGCTGGGTCCATCTATCGGTTCTGGCGCGGAGAACTGCGGCGGCTGGTGCCGGATGTCACGATCTCGAACGCCATCTGTTTTGCGCCGGATCGCTCTTGCGCCTATTTCACCGACACGGTCACCAGACAGGTCATGCGCTGGAGTTTGGACCCGGAAACCGGGTGGCCAGAAGGCCAAAGCACCGTGTTCCTCGACCTTACCAAAGACCAGCTGAACCCTGATGGAGCAGTGGTCGATACGAGCGGAAATATCTGGATCGCCCAATGGGGCGCCAACCGCGTGGCTGCTTACTCGCCTGAGGGTCGGTTCCTGAAGGCGGTCGGTTTTGACGCGGCCCATGCCTCGTGCCCGGCTTTTGGCGGGCCAGACCTGACAACGCTGTTCTGCACCACCGCTCGCCAAGGGCTGGATGCGACACAGATTGAAACCCAACCTACCAACGGAATGACCTTTGCCGCGCCCGACGCAGGCAAAGGTCAGGCAGAGCACAGAGTCATCCTATGAACCCGGAACTTGGCGTTTGCTATTACCCCGAACATTGGCCAGAGGCGATGTGGGCGGACGATGCAGCACGTATGGTCGAAACCGGCCTGACATGGGTGCGGATAGGCGAGTTCGGCTGGAGCCGGATGGAGCCCACGTCGGACGATCTGCACTTCGACTGGCTGGATCGCGCAATCGAAACCTTAGGTTCTGCCGGGTTGAAAGTGGTGCTGGGCACGCCAACAGCGACGCCGCCACGCTGGATGCTGGACAAACACCCGGACATGCTTGCCGTGGATGCGCAGGGTCAGCCGCGCAAGTTCGGCTCTCGCAGACATTATTGCTTTAGCCACACCGGCTATATCGAAGAATGCGTTCGGATCGCACGTGTCATGGGCGAACGCTATGGGCGCAACCCGCATGTCGCAGCATGGCAGATCGACAATGAATATGGCTGCCACGACACCACTGTCAGCTATAGCCAACCCGCCCTACACGCCTTTCAAAACTGGCTGGAAGGTCAATACAGCACGATTGAAACCCTGAATGCAGCGTGGGGAAATGTGTTCTGGTCAATGGAATATGACAGGTTTGATCAGATCGACCTGCCGAACCTGACAGTGACAGAACCCAACCCGGCCCATGTTCTGGCCTTCCGGCGGTTCAGTGCAGATCAGGTGGTGGCCTTCAACAGGGCACAGGTCGAAGTGCTGCGGCCCCTGACCGATGCGCCTTTGCTGCACAATTACATGGGGCGTGTGCTGGATTTCGACCACTTCGCAGTGGGTGCCGATTTGGATATCGCCACATGGGACAGCTATCCGATCGGGTTTCTATCTGACCGGCTTGAGGCGGATAAGGCGCATAAGTCGGCCTTTCTGCAGCAAGGCGATCCTGACATGCAGGCCTTTCATCACGATCTGTATCGCGCTGTGGGGCGCGGGCGTTGGTGGGTGATGGAACAGCAACCCGGCCCGGTGAACTGGGCCCCTTACAACCCTGCACCTCTGCCCGGCATGGTGCGCCTGTGGTCGCTTGAGGCCGTGGCGCATGGGGCCGAGGTGGTCAGCTATTTCCGCTGGCGGCAGGCGCCCTTTGCGCAAGAACAGATGCATGCAGGACTGCTGACGCCGGACAACCGCTCTGCCCCGGCTTTGGCCGAGGCACGCCAAACCGCCGATGATCTGGCCGGGCTGCGAGCAATCACACAGGCCAGAGCGGATGTCGCGATCCTGTTCGACTATGCCTCGGATTGGGCCTGGGCGACGCAACCTCAAGGGGCTGGGTTCGACTATTTCAAACTGGTCTTTTCAACCTACCAAGCCCTGCGCCGGGCTGGATTGTCAGTGGATTTCCTGCCTGCGGATAACATCCCAAAGGCGGGATATAAGGTGATCCTTGCACCGGGTCTGGCGACCATCGGACCCGATCTGGAACAACGCCTGACCAATGGTTGTGATCTGGCTGTTCTGGGCCCGCGCTCTGGCGCCATCACGCAGGACTTTCAGATACCCGCAACTGGTCGCCCCGGGCTGACTGCACTGGATTGCACTGTCGATCTTGTGGAAACCCTGCCCCCTCAGGTGACCCGGGAAGTTGATGGTGGCGGCGCAGCCCGTCACTGGGTCGACCGCCTGTCAGGAAAGGCCCCGGACCTTTTGACATTTCGAGACGGAACACCTGCCCTGAAAGGGACCGACCACATGTGGTATCTGGCCGGGTTCCCGGATGACACGTTATGGGATCGCGTGATCAGCATGGCCGCTGCTCTGACAGGCATTGCCTTGCATCCGATGCCTCAGGGTTTGCGGCGGCGCCAGACCGCCGGGCATACATTCCTGATCAACTACAATTCGGCGCCGGTTGAATGGAACGGCCGGATGATCGAAGCCTGTGATGTGTTCATTCAGGAAAATGACACGCCCGCCGAGGGGTAACCCCGGCGGGCGCAAACTGCGAGGCGCTTAGTTCGCCTGCAAACTGTTGGGATCAAAGGCACCGCCATTGCCCGAAGGCGTTTCAGTACCAGAATCCTCTTCTTCGTCACCCAGAGTATTCGGCGCAAACACATTGCCGAAACCGCTGTTATTCGAGGGTTTCGGGGCCGATTCCTGCGCACCCTCTCCCTCTTGCTCAGCCGCTTCCGCCTCGCGCTTTTTGCGCTGTTCTTCGCGCTGCTTGCGCAGCTCTTGAATACGCAGATCAGCTTCAAGGCGCTTTTGCTCTTTGACATCTGCGACACACTGAGCCGGATTATAGGCGGTTGCGGTTCCGACCACAGTGATCGTGGCAACCGCAAAGACAACCAGCAGAACCGCAGCAAGGTTCCCGGCAAAGAAGCTGGGAAGCTTGATTTTACCCGCCAGTTCCTCGACCGTGGCGTTCTTGCGTGCAGCAGCCACCAGTTCCTGTCGCTTCAGCTTGGCCTCGTTCAGCAGGGCAAAGAACACCGTCAGCGCCACGATGATGAAGGCCAGCGCCGAGATCGAGGGCGTGATGCCATAGCGCACCTTCTGTGCCAGTTCGATGGTCAGCGTGGGGTATTCACCAAAGGTGAAGGTGGTGGTGTTGTAGTTCTCGAACGAGGCCAAGAACGCCAGCACTGCCGCGCTGGCAATCGCCGGACGCATGAACGGGAGCATGATCTTGCGGAACGCCTGAGCATGGGTTGCACCCAGATCCAGCGCGGCCTCGGTCAGCGCCATATCATAGCGCTGCAACCGTGCCACCAGCACCAGCATGCAATAGCTGGCGATAAAGGTGGATTGGCCGATCACCGTCAGGAATATCCCGTTTGACAGGAAACTGTCGGCACCCAAGCCCAACATCCGGTTGATCCGGTCCCAGAACACCAGTGTCGAGATACCCAGAACAACGCCCGGGATCAGGATCGGCGCGATGATGACCGTATAGTAGGTCGCACGCAGTTTCGGCCAGATCTGCGTCAGCATCAGCGCGCCCGCTAGACCCATCGCCACCGATAGAACCACCGTTCCGGCACCGATGATCAGTGAGTTCTTGATGCCGTTCAGGATGCGTTGGTCCTGAAACAATTCGCCAAACCACTGGAAGGTCAGACACTCCCACGGTGTCATCCTTGGGAATTCGGACGAGTTGAAGGCCGTGACCGACATGATCACCAGCGGACCCAGAAGGTACAGGAAGAACAGCACCAGGTAGACCCAGATGCTTACACGGAGGAAGGACAAATTCATTTCCCGATATCCCCCATATTCACCTTGAACAGGCGCATTACGGCCAGCACGAACAAGATACAGGTCACCAGCAGAACGATGGCGTAGGCGGCACCCTGCGGCCAGTCATTGTTGTCGTTGAACTGCTGATAGATCAGCTGCGTGAACCACAGGGAGGACGGCCCACCCAGAATTTGCGGCGCGGCCAGCGCACCTGCGGACAGCATGAACACCATAGTACAGCCCGAACTGATCCCTGGCTTGGCATAGGGAATGACCACGCGCCAATGGATACGCCACCAGGGGGCTCCCAAATCTCGCGCCGCCTCGATCTGGTTTTTATCCAGACTTTCTATGACGTTATACATCGGGAAGATCATCAGCAGGATATAGGCATAGCCCAGCCCGGCATAGAGCGCGATGTCATTGCGGATGAAATCAAACGGCATATCCCAGACCCCCAGCCCAGTGAACAGCGTGTTCAGTACACCGGTTTCGCCAAAGATGATTCGCAGGGCAAAGGCGCGCAGGATCTCATTGATCCAGTAGGGGATGATCAGCATGATCGCAAAGATGCGGATGTGACTGCCCTTGGACTGACCCAGATAATAGGCGATCGGATAGCACAGGATCAGGTTGAAGATCGTAACGCATACCGCGGCCAGAAGGGTGCGGAAAAACACCCTCAGATCGACGGAGTTATAGTCCTGGCTGCCGCCTTCCGGGCCATAGATCAGGTATTTGTAGTTCTCCAGCGTATAGACATCTTTTGGCCCCCCGATCTCGGGCGGGGGCAGGTTTGGCCGGAATGAGAAATCCAGCATCGACAGCTGCGGCAGGATGATCAGGCCGATGGTCCAGAACAGGACCAAACCCAGTATCATCAATCCCATGCCGGTGCCGTTGCGGTTGAAGAATTCTTTCAGAAAATGGGGCATATTTTTATCCCCTTATTCCGCGGCCAGCTCACCCGCTGGAACCAGAACCGCATTATGGGTCTGATATTCCAACGTGATGGTCTGCCCGGTATGGTCATCGAAAGATTGGCCTAGATTGGGCAGCGATACCTTAATTTCCTTGCCGCCATCGCCTTCGGTGAAAATATTGAAGGCGTTACCTTCGAATTCTTCATGGTTCACGCGGGCGGTTACAAAATGGTCGCCCACTGCACCGTCCGGGGCAATCGCCAGCGCCTCGGGGCGAATGAACATCATCGCGTCATCGCCTTCTTTCAGCTTGCCCTGATTTACAGTGGAAATCCGTGCAACCAGATCGCCGGATCGGTTGGTTGCAATCAGCGCCTCATCTCCCATGACTTGCTTGATCTTGCCGCGGAAAACGTTGTTTTCGCCCACGAACGAGGCCGCAAAAGCCGTGTTGGGGTCATTGTAAATTGTCTTGCCATCGGCAATCTGGTCGATCACTCCTGCACGCATTACGGCGATATTGTCCGACATGGTCAGCGCTTCGCCCTGGTCGTGGGTGATATAGATGAAGGTGATACCGACACGCTTCTGAATCTCGCGCAGCTCGGTGCGCATATGCTGGCGCAGCTTGAGGTCCAGCGCCGAAAGCGGTTCGTCCAGCAGCAGTACATCGGGTTCGGCACATAGGGCGCGGGCAATCGCCACGCGCTGACGCTGACCACCCGAAAGCTCGCTGGGCAGCTTGTCACCCTGTCCCGGCAGCGCGATCATGTCCAACAGCTCATCGGCCCGCTTGCGGCGCTCGGCCGCGCTGGCGCCTTTGATCTCCATCGAGAAAGTGATGTTTTCCCAGACTTTCATCAGGGGGAACAGCGCGAGGTTCTGAAAGATCAGGGCAGTCGGGCGCTTGTTGGGCCCGATGCCGCGCATGTCATTACCACCGATCAGAACCTTACCCTCGCTGGGGTCCAGAAACCCCGAAACAGCGCGCAAAATCGTTGTCTTGCCGCAACCGGATGGTCCCAGGAACGAAAAGAAATCGCCCCCGTTTATGTTCACATTTGCGTCCCGCACCGCGACAAAATCGCCGAAACGGATCCACAGGTTTTCAAGATCTACACCGACCCCTGCACTCATTTTTGGTATCTCCGATTGATGCGCTGGTGGTGCGCACCCAAATGGGTTCCGTCACGCAGTGGCGTGCGGGTTGGGAGCCCCCCGCGTTTAGCGGAGGGCACTTCTTTGAAAAGCTATCAGGCGCTTTTGAACTTGTTGACGAACTCGGTCCGGGTTTCCGCATACCAAGGCGCTTCGGCCGGCCACGGGTTGAGGTTGGCCAGCGAGTCGCCCGGATAGGCTTCGGCGAAGTTCTTCTTGTAGGTGTCGCCCGAATATTGGTCGGCACCCAGAACGGGCGAGTTGTACCCGTGGCTGTCGATCGCAACACCGGCCGGTTTGGCCTGGTAGGCAAAGTCGATGAAGGCATAAATCTGGTCGATATTGGCAGCACCTGTTGGAATTGCCATACCATCAACCCAGGCCATCGCCCCTTCAACCGGAGCCTGATAATGCACAGGCTCACCTGCAGATTTAAGTGCCAGCGGCGGGCCATCCCATGTCTGGCCAACAATCACGCCTTCGTTCAACAGACCGTTCTTCTGTGTGTCGGCGTCGTTCCAGATCAGCTTGATGCGGTTCTTACGTTCGATACACCAATCTGCGATCTGACCCCAAACCTTGCGCATGGTATCTTCGTCGCCATAAGCGGCCCAGACGGAACCGGGCTCCATCTCGCCTGCGCGCTCCATGTACAGGCCTGCGCCCAGCATCATCGAGTGCGCGCGGCCCATGGTTTTACCTGCGTTTGCCTCGGACCAGACATCGCCATAGGACGGTGCATCACCTTCAGGCAGCCACAGGTCAGTCCGATATGCGATGCCTTCGGTGCCCCAGATATGCGGCAACCAGTGCACGCCCGAGTCGGCAAAGTTCCAGGCATCTGTACCAATCGCGGCCATCGCCGGGTTCACCAGATCAATCGGAACCTTGTTCATGTCAAAAGGCTGCAACAGCTCAAGCGGTTCCCACTGCAAAGACCGGTTATTGGTCGGCGACACGATGTCGAAACCCTGACCCTTGGTGGCCTTCATCTTGTTGATGATTTCTTCGTTCGACCCGATACCGGTATAGTTCACCTTGATTCCGGTCAGTGTTTCGAATTCCTGCAAGAATGCTGGTGGCAGGTAATCGGACCACATCAAGATGTTGATCTCACCCGAGGACGCCAGCGCGCTTTTGCTGTAAAGCGGTGCAGCAAGTGCTGCCGCCCCTGCGCTCTTCAAGATAGTACGTCTGGAAAGGTTTTTCCGTTCGGCCATATTCGATTCTCCCATAGTTGGACTTTCAGTCCTATTGTTATGCAATCACAGGCTAGAGGGTTGCTGCAAAGCTGTCAGTCCAAAAGGGACAGTTTGCAGAATTCATAGGTCCAGTTTGCAATCATGTCCGCAAGCTCTGGTTTACTTCCACTTCCAGACTGAGACACCATAGGATGGGATTTCTGAAGTACCAACAATATATTGCCGATTTTCGTCATCCGGCAGAACCTGTGCGGCAGCCCCGAAGTTGAACCCAAAGCCGAGGTCACCCCGCTGTGTAACACGAAGGTCCGGGCCACATTCCCGTATCGGAAGGCCCGCCCATGTCAGCGCTTTAATCAGGATCGCCCGTAGCAACGGCCCGTTTGGGATCATCGCCAGATACATAGCCCGGTCCGATTGCACAATCGCCGGGCTGCCAGCCCTGTAAGCACTTACGAAATGCGCGATTACCTGATTTTCGGTCTCGATGACTTCCCGCCAGCCCTTAAAATCAAAGGTTCCGGTGCTCTCGAGGCTTACGGATTCACCCGCCAGATCCGGCAGGGATTCGACGCGTATGACTTTTATCCCTGCAAGATCGGCCAACTCTCCGGGAGCGAGATTTTCAGGGGTCCACATGTCCACTGTCTTGCTGCCCGCACGGGCACCGATCAGCAATTTGGCCTGGCTGTGGTGCAATCTCTTTGCCAGATCGGGCGAGATGATCATGTTTTGCGGCAATACGATCAATGAATATCCCGTCAGATCATCATCGGGACCAACGAAATCCAGATCGACCCCCAATGCACGCAGGCCAGCATACCAAACCCGGAAAATCCCGGCATTCGGGAATGCGTCGTCATGTGGCAGGATATCTGCAGCCCAGATGGATTCGTAATCCAACAGAATTGCCACAGCTGCCTTCTGCCGGGTGACTTCCGGCAGGGCAGCACGCTCTTTTGCAACCTGCGCCAGTTCCAGCGCGGCCTGATCCGGGCTGCCATCCGATCGCAGAAGCGCCGTGTGGAATTGTTCCTGCGCGAACTTCGCCTGACGCCATCGGAAGAACATTACTGCCTGTGCACCGTGGGCAAAAGCGGCCCACGTCCAAAGCCTGACCATCCCATCCGCTGGTGAGGGGTTTTTTTCGGCCCAGTCCACCGGGCCGGGCTGTTGTTCCAGAACCCACATTCGGCCCCTGCCCTGGCTGCGATACAAATCGCAGTGAAACCCCTGATAATCCGGCGCGCCTGTTCGCAGGTATCGACGTTTGTCTTTATCAGACAGTGACGATCCCAACAGGTTGCCCAGCGGATAGCTGTCAAAACCGACCACATCCAGATCCGCCGCAACAGCGTGATGGTCGAACTCAAAGCTGCCTGCCATGAAATTATGGGTAATATCGCGGCCCGGCGCAAACCTGCGCAGAATATCCGCCTGAGCACGATTGAAATCCCGCACCCGATCCGAAGAATAGCGGGCAAAATCCAGAGCATGGGTCGGGTTCGGGCTGGCCACCAAACTTATGGGCAGTTCGATCTGATCAAAATCGGAATAGAGCGACCCCCAAAACACTGTCCCCCATGTTCGGTTAAGCGCCTCAATCGTGCCATAGCGGTCTTGCAACCATCTGCGAAAACCGGTGCGAGCGGCATTGGAATAGCTCAGAACCGTATCGTGATCGTTATATTCATTGTCGATCTGCCAGGCACAAACAAATGGATTTTCGCCATATCGACGGGCATATTCCGTGGTGATCCGACGGGCCTCGGACAGGTAGATATCGCTGGAAAAACAATAATGTCGGCGCGACCCGAACCCACGCACCCGGCCATCCGGCCCCACTGGCAGGATCTCAGGGCAGTCATCCACTAGCCATTTCGGAGGTGCAGCCGTAGGCGTTGACATCATCACGCGCAAACCGGCATCGCCCAGAATGCCGATCACCTCGTCCAGCCAGCCCCATTCGAACCGGCCTCTTTCCGGCTCGATCAGGCCCCAGGTAAACTCGGCAATCCGAACCCAATCCAGACCCATATCGACCATGCGCTTTGCATCGTCGCGCCACAGCGATTTGTCCCATTGCTCGGGGTAATAGCAAACGCCCAGCTCAAGCCTGCTCATCGGTTTTCCCGTGCGCTGCGGCGTTCGATCCATTTGAGGAAACTAGCGCAACCAAGCGTCACCACGACATAGAGGATCGCCGCTGTGTTGAATGGTGCGAAGGGCAGAAAACTTGAGGCCTGAAACTCGCGCATGCGCTGAGTCATGTCGCGGACTGAAAGGATGGACAGCAATGAGGTATCCTTGATCATCGCGATAAATTCATTGCCCAAAGGTGGCGTCACTATGCGCAATGCCTGGGGCAGGATAATAAGCCGGGCAGTCTGCCAGCGGGACAGCCCAAGCGAGCCGCCTGCTTCGATCTGACCTCGTGGGATGGCCTCGATCCCTGATCGGAAAATCTCGGCCATATAGGCCGAATACCCTATGGAAATGGCGATGATGCCGCGGGTCATGTTGGTCATGTCGATGCCGCCACCTGTCGCATCCTTGACCGCACCGGCAAGCGGCAAGCCGATATAGAGGATGATGACCAGCATTGGAATGCCGCGAATGGTATCGACAAAAAACTCGGCCCCTACAGCCAGCGGATGTAGCTTATGCTGTGCGCCTCCGACCGTCAGTGTCAGAAGCAAAAACCCGAAAACCGCAAAAGTCAGCGCCGGGTTACGAAACTTGTCCGGCAGAAAACTGGATTGCCAGATCACCGGATAGCCCTGCGTATGAACGCCGGCCGGAACAAAAGCACCAGATACGCTGTCGACGGTTGTGATCTGATCCAGCGCAGAGGCGGCATCGGGGGCGCTGCGAATGCGATACTGTTGGCCTTCACCTCCGTCGAACTCTCCGAACCGGATCAAATCCGCCTGGGCCTGCGGCGTACCCCGAACAATGGCAATTCTTGCTTCAGTACTGCCAACCAGAACAAAGCTCACCTTTGGTTGCATAAAAAAGAACGCCGACACGGCCAATAGTGTCAGGCTGATGGACCCATAGACAACGGTTGTCCGAGCTTTGGGCTTGAAGGACTGCAAACCGACCCAGACCAGACCCATAATGGCCGCAAAGATATAGGCAAAGATCGCTGCACGGAACGTTATCGCGACCCCGGTCGCAAATTGCCAATGCGCAAGAAACAACAGGTAAAACAAAACCAGCCCGGTCAGCAGTTCGAGTCCAATCTGAACATAGGCTTTCATGGATCGTGGGAAACGGGCCGTCAGAGGGATCACCGCGACCACCATCGCAAACCCTACCAGCAGGGCCTGTAGTCTCATTTGCACCTTTGCGACGATCTCGGGAAACAAGACCCAAGGTTGCGAAGATCGGTCAATGAACTCAGACGTATTTTCGCTGAGCGCATTAAAGAAGACGGATTCCGCAAAGGGCATCAGCACCTGAGGCTGGAAAAGTCCAAGGATCGCCAACCCGGCCGAGGCCGGGATTGCCAAAACCGCCGCAATCCTCAACCAGTTCGGCGCGATGGTTTGAAACCGGATGCGGCGCGCCGAGAGATAGGCCAATATGGCCACGGCCAGTATCAGAAGAAACCCAACAAAAATGGGCCCCGCATTTTCACCAATCCCCAAAATGGCAACCAATGACCTCAGATATTTCGAGGATGAAGCAAACAGGTAGATGATGAACGGGGCAGCGGCGAGCAAAACAAGATTACTCGGCCGGATCGAGCTTAGGCGGATCATGGCGTCCCTCGGGTTATGCGTGACCCGGCAGGTTTTCCCGCCGGGTCAGAAAGGGTTTCAACGGCTCAATCAGTGCCCCAGTATTTGGCAACCAATGCGTCCATCGTACCGTCAGCCTGAATGGCGGCCAGCCCTTCGTTTATGGCGTCAACGGTTGCGTCACCTTCCTGAAACACAATACCCAGCGGATCAGACTGAAGGCCTGTGATGCCTACAGCCAATTCCCCGGCAAATTCCTGTTCATATGCCGATGCCGAGGTTCCATCAATGATTACCCCCTGTACGTCAGCATTCTGCAACGCCAGGATCGCAGCAGAGAAATTGTCATACAGGCTGACATTCTCGCGTCCCACCAGTTCTTCGGCCAGCTGGGCATTGGTGGTGCCAGTCTGCGCGGCTAGCTTCTGACCACCTGCTTTGAAGTCATCCAACGTCATGTCAGCATTGTCGACCTGCAGCAGGATCGCCTGACTTACAATGATATAAGGCTCGGAAAAATCCATGTTTTCTTCGCGTTCAGGCGTGATCGAGACGCCCGAGATCACGAGGTCGAACTCCCCTTGCTGAAGCGCGGCAAAGATCCCATCCCAGGCTGTATTTACGAAATTCGGGACGCAGTTCACCTTTTCACAGATCGCATTCATGACATCGACATCAAATCCCACAATCTGACCCGTGGACTCATCGACCGTCTCCATGGGCGGATAGGTGGCATCTGTTCCGATCTTAAGTACGCGCCCTTCAAGATCCGCTGCAAACACAGCAGGCGCGGCAAGCGCGGTCAGGGCGGCGGCGGCAAATAGGTTTCTTAACATCTCCGGTTACTCCTTTGTTGGTTCAGGTGTTTAGCGCCGCTTCCGGCGCGACTGTGTCAGGTTGCCGCTCGATCAAAATGGCCCTGATCTTTTTTTGTGTTTCGGACGGGTCAACCCCGTCCAAAGCCTTGAGCATATACTCACCCAGCAATCGACTGGTTTCCTCAATAGGGACGTAATAGGTGCTGGGCGGAGGGACAAAATAACGGCTAAGTTGCAGATCATCGGTCGAGATCACGGTCAGTTCGCGACCGACCTCAACACCCGCCGCATGGGCAGCAGAAAGCACGCCCAGGGTCATGGCTTCGTTCGCGCAGATGATCGCGGTTGGCCTGTCGGATAGCCGCATCAAGGCTTCAAAGGCATTATACCCCGTTCGTGCGGTCGTAGGCCCGCTGAAGATCAGGGCCGGGTCAACGGTCAGACCGGACGCTCTGAACGCCTGGGCATAGCCCGTTCGGCGTTGCGTCGCATAAACCAGGTCATCCGGAGGGTTCACCAGGGCAATCCGGCGATGCCCCAAGGCTAGCAATCGTTGTGTTGCATCGTGACCTGCTGCCTGACTGTCGATATCGACATAGGCATGTGATCTGCCGCTGTCGCTCATACCCATGGTGACAAAGGGGAAACCATTCTGTTGCAGATAGGCAATGCGCGGATCGGCGTGGCGCGTACCCGAGAATATCACCCCGTCCGCCAATCCGTTCTGAACGATTTCCTTCAGCGTCGCCATCGTTCCCTGCAGGCCCGCCACGCTGTGAACGCCAAGTTCATAACGCGACCCTTTCAAAGCCCGCGAAATACCCGCGACAATGCGTGTGAATTCGACACCTTCCCATTCTTCATCTGAATCAGGTGACACGCTGACCAGAACGCCGATGCGATAGGACTTTTTTGTCCGCAGCTTCAGCCCGTCCAGATTGACCCGGTATCCAAGCTGTTCGGCGGCGGACTGAATCTGCTGCCGCGTTTCTTTCTTGACGGTTTCCGCACCACGCAGCGCGTTCGAGACGGTTCCGACAGAAAACCCCGTCTGCTTTGCAATCGACTTGATCGTCGCGCGCGCCACTATGTCACCTCAACGCTGCGCATTCGCATCAACAGGTCATGTCCCGTCTGCAATGTTTGCGCGTGATCGGCAGTTTCGTCATGTTCCACAAAAAGGTCAGCGCAGGGACTGTCAGCCAGAACACGCAGGACCAGAGGCCAGTCCACAACCCCCTGCCCCAGATTTCGCCAGCGCTCGTCGCCTTGTCCGGCCAATGGATCAACGTCTTTAGCATGGACGGAAACGATCCGGTCGGAATAACGGCTCAGCAGTGCAGCGGGGTCAGAAAGCGCCGAATACAGCCAACCGATATCCGGCTGCCATCCAATGGCCTCATGCGACAGGACCATATCCAATGGCGAGCCCTGCCCAAGATCGACAAGGTCAAAATCGTGGTTATGATAGGCAAGGCGCACACCGTCGGCAGACAGGGCATCAGCCCATTTCGCCAACCGGCCCGACACTGCCTTCCACCCCTCGGCGGTGCCGGGCCGAGCCTTGGGCAACAGCCAAGGCATGACCGCCACAGGGCATTCCAAAGCTTCAAGCATTCTAAGAATGTCATCAAACCGTGTTTCAAATTCTTCCCAGTCAAAATGGGCCGATCGAACGGTGAAACCAGCCTGTCTAACCACATTGGTAACCTGCTTGGGGGTAAGATCGTGGAACCCGACCGTTTCAATATCGGTGAACCCGCAGGCACGCACCAAGTCAAGCTGGGCCGCCAAATCCCCAACCTGCCGGACTGTGTATAACTGCGCTGAAACTCGCATTTTCACGGTTCTACCACAAAATGAAACGTTTCAATCAAGTTGAAACAGCATCAGGGGTCTTGTCAAGAACCGTGTTGGAAAGGGTTATTTCCGCATGGAAACCCCCTGATGGAACAAATGAACCTTGTCAGGATTCGCTGAGACCATCACAGTCTTGCCCCGCATATTCTTCTGAACGCCCGGAAGCTTGGCAATAAGGGCATCCGTCCCATTCTCTACCGCGAAGTATAACAGCGTCACCTCGCCCAAAGCCTCGGTAAAGTCTACAACCCCTTCAAGGATTGGGTCGCTGCCCACGGACACAAAATCTTCCGGGCGGACGCCGATATTCACCTGCTTGCCTTCGTCTCCAGCCTCGGTTGGTACCGCTGATATCGCCGTGCCGCCACCGTCCAGCTTGACGACTGTCTGTGCGCCGGTGGCGGTAATGACCCCCGACATCAGGTTCATTGCTGGTGAACCGATGAATTGCGCGACAAACTCATTGTCGGGCGTCTCATATAGTTCCAACGGCGTCCCAACCTGAGCGATCCCTTTGTTGGCCAGCACGACGATCCGACTGGCCAATGTCATCGCTTCGACCTGATCATGGGTGACATAGATCATCGTGCTGTCCGGCATCGCCTCTTTCAGGCGGGCGATTTCGATCCGGGTGGCGACACGCAGCGCCGCGTCCAGGTTCGAAAGCGGTTCGTCGAACAGGTAAACCTTGGGGTCACGAACAATGGCGCGCCCGATTGCGACACGCTGACGCTGACCACCGGATAGCGCTTTGGGCAACCGGTCCAGATAAGGTTCAAGCTGTAGGATGCGGGCCGCCCGATCGACCGCGGCGCCAACTTCAGCCGCCGGCATTTTGGCTATCTTCAGCGCAAAGGCCATGTTTTCGCGAACGGTCATATGCGGGTACAGCGCATAGCTTTGGAACACCATCGCGATACCTCGCTGTGCTGGCGGCACATCGTTCATCACCTGCCCTTCAATCTCGAGCGTTCCGCCCGAGATCTTTTCCAACCCGGCGACCATGCGCAGCAAGGTGGATTTGCCACAGCCCGAAGGCCCGACGAAAACGATCAACTCGCCCCGCTCAATCTCAAGATTGATGTTCTTCAGAACATCCACATTGCCATAGGTTTTGGCGACATCTGTGAGGTTTAGCTCTGACATGGTTTATTCCTCCTCCCTCAACAGCAGGCAGAATTGTGCAGCACCCAGAGACACTGTCCCCGTTCCCGCGACGCCACCCAGCTCTTCTCCGATCACGCGCCAGTTCCCGCCTGGCAAGATTACTTCGGAACGTTCGGTACCGAGGTTAAATGCGCAGAACACCTCTTCCGCTTGATCTTCACGTGTGAAGGTCAGAACGGTCCCGATCTGCGTCATGTTCTTTTGCGCCCCCAACATCAAAGCCGGATGGGCATGGCGGAATGCAATCGCACGACGATAATGGTGAAGCATGGACTTGGGCTCAGCCTCTGATCGGTCCACGGCACGCTCGGCCTGAGGGTCACTGACAGGCAACCAAGGCTTGCCGGTGCTAAAGCCCGATTGTTCATCCTGCGCAGCCCAAACCATCGGCGTCCGGCATCCGTCGCGGCCCTTGAACTCAGGCCAGAATTCGACGCCATACGGGTCTTGCAGATCGTCAAAGGCCACGTCCGCCTCGGGCAGGCCCAACTCTTCGCCTTGATACAAGCAGGCCGAGCCGCGCATGCACATCATCAAAACTGCATGCTGTCTGGCGGCTGCATCGTCCAGACGCCAGCGCGACGCGTGACGTTCCACGTCATGGTTCGAAAATGCCCAGCAAGGCCAGGCATCACCTGCTTTGTCCTCGAGCTGATCAAATACCTGCTGTGCATAGCTGGCAGTCAAAGCGCGCTTTTCAAGGAACTCAAACGCATAGCACATGTGCATGCGCTTATTACCGCTGGTGTATTCGCCCATTATCTCAAGCCCACGCTGTGCGTCGCCCACCTCGCCCAGACAGGCGCGACCTTCATATTGATCGGTCAGGGCCCGCAGGCGTTCCAGAAAGGCAATGTTCTCGGGCTGGCTTTTGGAGAACAGGTGGTCCTGATGGTTATACGGGTTTACCATCGGCGCGATTGAGGCATTGCGCTGATCGACGGGCAGGGCAGGATTATCTCGCAACTGTTTGTCGTGGAAATAGAAGTTGATTGTATCCAGACGAAACCCATCGACACCCAGATCAAGCCAGAACCTGGCAACATCCAGCAAGGCGTCTTGCACATCCGGACAGTGAAAGTTCAGATCCGGCTGCGAGGTGAGGAAGTTGTGCAAATAATACTGCAAACGTCGCGAGTCCCACTGCCAGGCCGAGCCCCCGAAAATCGACAACCAGTTGTTCGGGGGCGTACCGTCCGGTTTTGGATCGGCCCAGACATACCAATCGGATTTGGCGTTTTCACGGCTGGCGCGGCTTTCGCTGAACCAAGGGTGCTGGTCTGACGTGTGCGACAGAACCAGATCAATCATCACCTTCAACCCCTGGGCATGGGCGTGATCCAGCAGGTCCCGAAAATCCTCCATCGTGCCGAACATCGGATCAACATCGCGATAGTCGCTGACGTCATATCCGAAATCCTTCATCGGAGATTTGAAGAAGGGCGAAATCCAGATCGCATCAACGCCCAGAGAGGCAATGTACCCCAATCGCTGGGTGATGCCTTTCAGGTCTCCGATCCCGTCACCATTGCTGTCCTGAAAGCTGCGCGGATAGATCTGATAGATGACGCCACCACGCCACCAGTCAGCGGCCACCTTGGTTGCATTGGAAAGTTCTGCTGTGTTCTGCACGTTCATCAGACGCCTCTATTTGACCGACCCGGCCAGCAGACCACGGACCAGGTATTTTTGCATTGCGAAGAAAACAGCCAACGGCACAGCGATCGAGACGAACGCCGCCGTGGCAAGGATTTCCCAGTTTCCACCCCGCGTTCCAAGCAGCTCGACAATCCGGTTTGTCATCACTGTGGTCTGGCCGGACGCATCGATTAGGAACACTTTGGCAACCAACAGATCATTCCAAGTCCAGAGAAATTGGAAGATGGCAAAAGACGCCAATGCCGGAAAGCTGAGTGGCAGGATCAGTTTGGTAAAGATCTGGAACTCGGTCGCGCCGTCTACACGTGCGTTTTCGATCAGATCGCGCGGCAGCCCGGCCATGTAGTTGCGCAACAGGTAGATGGCCAATGGCATCCCGAACCCGGTATGGGCCATCCAGACGCCCAGATAGCCTTTCTCAATTCCGATGCTCAGGTGAAATTTCAGCAGTGGGATCAGTGCCAGTTGCAGCGGCACCACCAACAGGCCAACAACCGCGGCGATTAACAGTGCCCGACCTGGGAAATCCATCCAAGCCAGCGCATAAGCGGCAAAGGCGGCTACTAGGATCGGAATGATCGTCGCCGGTATCGTGACCGTCAGCGTGTTGAAAAACGCCCGCCCCATACTGTCGGTGCTGTCTTCAGCAAGCAGGACCTTGTGGTAATTGGCCAGGGTGAACTCGGGAGGCAGTTCCGCCGTCACAAAGACGCGCGTGCCGCGACTGCCGGTGAACTCTTCGGTGTTTTCCATCCGGTATTTGCCGTCGGCATCCACCGTGATCGTGCCACCCTTGCGCAGCTCTGCCGTGTCACCGGGTACAAAATCATCAATCGCCCGGGAACTGGTGCCCCATTTTGAGATCGCCGCCTGTGTGCCCGCCTCGAACAGGTTGCCTTCGATCACGTAAACGCCATTCTCCAGCACCTGAGTTTCAGGTGCTGCAGCGCGCAGGGTCAGGTTCTGCTCGGATGGGAACAACGACCGCCACCAGCCGCTTGTGGCAATCTGGTCGGCAGTACGAAAGGATGAGATCAACAGCCCCAGCGTCGGCACCACCCAGAGCACGACCAGTAAAAGAACCGAGGCATGGACAGCCCAGCGAAGGGCGGGTTTGGTTCCTGCTATTTCGCTCATGGCCTACTCCATCTCTTTGCGCGCATTGCGCACATTCCAGACAAGGATCGGTGCCACCAGCAGCATGATCACCATGGCCGAAGCCGAGCCCACGCCCCAGTCATTGGTGCGGAACAGCTTGTCATACATGTAATTGGCCAGAACCTGCGTTTCCCACTGGCCGTTTGTCATGGCAAACACGATGTCAAAGACCTTGAGCACGGTGATGGTGATCGTGGTCCAGACCACCAGGATGGTGGTCTTGATCTGCGGCACCTTGATACGGAAGAAAATCTGGAACGGATTGGCCCCATCCAGAATGGCAGCTTCGATGGTTTCCTCGGGAATGCCGCGCAGGGCGGCTGACAGGATGACCATGGCAAAACCAGTCTGAATCCAGACCAGCACAACCATAAGAAAAAAGCTGTTCCAGAAGGGGATGGTCAACCATGTCTGCGGCTCGACCCCTCCGAAAAAGATGTAAAGCGCGTTCAGCATCCCGATCTGGTCCTGCTCAACCGGACGGGTGTCATAGACCAGCTTCCAGATCACCGAGGCCCCCACGAACGAGATGGCCATCGGCATGAAAATCAGAGACTTGGCGATGTTGCCCCAGCGGATGCGGTCGGTCAGCTGAGCCACCAATAGGCCAAACGCTGTCGACATTGCAGGCACCACGATCAGCCATAACATGTTGTTGCGCATGGCTTCCCAAAACTTGGGCTCCTTGGCCATCTGGATATAGTTGTCCAGCCCGACCCATTTGTAGCCGCCGCCTGGGACACGATCAGTCAGTGACAGGCGTAGGGTTTCGACAACCGGATAGGCCAGATACAAGCCCAAAGCAGCCAGCGCTGGGAACAGAAACAACCAAGGCCGGATCATGTTCGCGCGGTTGATATTCCGGCCAGCATTCGGCCCCCGAGGCGGGAACAGAACTTTGTCCAGAAACTGATTGGATAGATAGAAGTAGCCCACGCAACCTGACACGCCGATGGCGATGGTCAGCAGGCCTTGAAATGCCGGGTGCATGCCGCTCTCCCTTGCGACGATAGGTTCGGGCAACCCGGCAGAGCGGGTTGCCCAATCTCAGACGCTTTAGTCCAGCGCGTCCCACGAGGATTGGATTTCGTCGGCGACGTCCTGGGCAGGTGTTCCGCCCGTATAGTCGACCATACCAGTCCAGAAGGTGCCTGCACCCACGCCGCCCGGCATCAGGTCAGAACCGTCAAACCGGAACGTCGTTGCACCAAGAAGAATGTCGTTCATCTTCTTCAGCGTTGGGTCTGAGAAGACCGAGGTATCGACGCCTTTGTGCGGCGTCAGGAACCCGGTCAGAGCCATCCAGGCTTCATGCGCCTCGGGTGTCTCCAGGTATTTCATCAGCGCATGCGCGCCCGGGCTGTCATTGGTGATTGCCCAAACTGTTCCGGCCCCAAGGACCGGGCTGCCGAGATCCTTACCTTCATAGGCCGGGAAATAGAAGAAATCGGCATCCTCGCCCACAACCGTGCCTTCAGGGAAGAAGGCCGGAATGAACGAAGCCTGACGGTGCATGTAGCATTGCGGAGGCGAGCTGAACATGCCCTTCGGGCTGTCACGAAAGTCAGTCGTTGCGACCGCGCCGGCTCCGCCGGCCACGTAATCATCGTTGCGCGCAAACGCTCCGAATTCTTCAATCGCGGCGACAACCTTAGGATCGTTAAATTTCAATTTGTTGGCGACCCAGGCGTCATAATCTTCGGGCGGCAACGTGCGCAGCATCATGTCTTCAACCCAGTCAGTCGCTGGCCAACCTGTCGCTCCGCCGGAACCCAGCCCGATGCACCATGGCGTTTCGCCATCTGCAACGATCTGATCGGACAGCGCCTTGAGCTCTTCCATCGTAGTCGGAATCTCATAACCGGCATCTTCGAAGTTTTCCGGCACGAACCAAACCAGCGACTTCACGTCGACCTTGTAGAAGAAGCCATATAGGTGATCCTGCCCGTCCGGACCTTGGTAGGTTCCCAGATCCACCCAGGACTGACCAGCCGCATAGTTGTCGCGAATCCAATCCGCGGTTCCTTCACTCAGGGGAGTCAGGAAACCCGCCTTGGCCATATCTGACGCCAGACCGGGCTGAGGGAACACTGCTACGTTGGGCGCCGATCCGGCTTCGGCATCAATTCTGATTTGCTGCTCAAAGCTGTCCGAGCCGACATAGCTGTACTCATGCCCGGTCGCCGCCGCGAACCCATCCAGAACCTTTTCGACATTCTCTTGGTCCGGCCCCAGCCACGGGCCGAATACGGTAACCTTGTCGGCCTGTGCGACGCCCCCGATCAGGGTAAATGCGGCGACGCCAGCATAAAGCGAGTGTTTCATGAATTTCTCCTCCCAACGATATCTCGCGCCTTTGGTCTCAAATATCCAAAGCGCTTTGGCTGGAGTGAGTTTATGCGCTAACAGCCTTCACCTGTCAACGATTGCTTTGCGAAGGCCCATAAATATAAATATCAAACAAGATGTTCGTGAAATCTGTTGACCACCAGCGAAAATGCCCGCAAAAACAGGAATACGCAGTAATTTGTAGGCGCTTTGAACAAATATGAACCTAAAGCAGCTCTCTGAAATCCTTGGTTTGTCTCAAACAACCGTCAGCCGCGCGCTGAACGGATACCCCGAGGTCAGCGAAGCCACGCGCACAAGGGTTCAGGCCGCCGCAACAAAACACGGGTACCGCCCGAACAGCAGAGCCAAGGGTCTTGCGACAGGTCGATCACACGTGATCGGGCACGTGATTCCCAGCTCATCCCAGCATGAAATGGTTAACCCAATCTTTGGCGATTTTGTCGCCGGGGCTGCTCGTAGATATGCTGAACACGGCTATGACATGATGTTCACTAGCGCCGACGACACATCTATTGAACGCGCCTATCGCGACCTGTTTCAGCGTGGTGCCGTGGACGGTGTCGTTCTGCAGGGCCCCAAGGTGAACGAGCAGCGGATTGAAGTCCTCAATCGCATGGGCGCGCCCTTCATTGTGCACGGACGATCCACTGGAATAGACGCACCCTATGACTGGGTTGATGTGAACAACAAAAGCTCGTTCAAGCGCGCCACCCAGTTTCTGATCGACCTGGGGCATCGACGGATCGCCCTTATCAACGGACTTGAAGATATGGATTTCGCCCAACGCCGCCGGGCCGGTTACCTGCAGGCCCTGAATCAAGCCGGTCTGTCACCGGACCCTGAATTGATGCGCAGCGCCGAGATGACAGAGGTATATGGCCACCACGAAGCGCGCGATATGGCTCAACTTAAGAACCCTCCGACCGCCATCCTGGTTTCGTCAATGATTTCGGCCATCGGAGTTCGGCGGGCATTGAACGAAGCAGGGCTGCAGATGGGCCGCGATGTTTCGGTGATCGCCCATGATGACGACCTGTCCTATCTGAAAAACGGGCAGGATGTACCGATCTTCACCGCCACGCGATCCTCGGTTCGGTTGGCCGGTGAAATAGCTGCCGAAATGCTGATCGAACGAATAAATGCGCCCGAAGACCCGGCCAAAACTAGATTGCTGGAGGCTGAGCTGGTAGTTGGCGGCTCGACCGGTCCCGCCCCCAACAGGTTCTGAATATGAAATACAACCGCACTGATTTCCCCAAAGATTTCCTCTTTGGCGTCGCAACCTCGGCCTATCAGATCGAAGGCCACGCACAGGGAGGGGCCGGGCAAACCCATTGGGATACCTTTGCCAGGACCCCCGGCAATGTTGTGCGAAATGAAAACGGGGATCTGGCCTGTGACCACCTGAACCGGTTCCCGCAGGATCTGGATCTGGTGCGCGATGGCGGCTTTGATTGCTACCGGTTTTCAACCAGCTGGGCGCGGGTTCTGCCCGAAGGCCGTGGTCAGGTGAATGAGGCCGGGCTGGATTACTATGATCGGCTGGCCGATGCGCTGCTGGAACGCGGTATCCGCCCCTGCGCCACGCTTTACCATTGGGAACTACCTTCGTTTCTGGCCGATCTGGGCGGCTGGCGCAATCGAGATATCGCCGGGTGGTTCGCCGATTTCACCGAGGTCATCATGGGCCGCATCGGCGATCGGATGTACAGCGTCGCCCCCATAAATGAGCCGTGGTGCGTCAGCTGGCTGAGCCATTTCGAAGGCCATCACGCCCCGGGTCTTCGCGACATCCGTGCAACCGCCCGCGCGATGCACCACGTCCTTCTGGCCCATGGCAGCGCCATCGACGCGATGCGGGGCCTTGGCATGTCCAACCTGGGCGCGGTTTTCAACCTGGAATGGGCCGAACCCGCAGATGACAGCCCCGAAGCGCGCCGCGCGGCTGATCTGTATGACGGCATCTACAACCGGTTCTTTCTGGGCGGCGTTTTCAACAAGGCCTATCCAGACAACGTTCTGGAGGGGTTAGAGCCCTACCTGCCCGCTGGCTGGCAGGATGATTTCGACATCATCGGTACGCCGGTCGATTGGTGTGGTCTGAACTACTATACCCGCAAGTTGATTGCGCCTTCGGAGACCACCTGGCCCAGTCTGCAGGAAATCGCCGGACCGCTGCCCAAAACTCAGATGGGGTGGGAGATCGAACCCGCCGCCCTGACCCGGTTTCTGACCCGCACCAAGCAGGATTACACCGGGGACCTGCCGATTCTGGTGACGGAAAATGGCATGGCCAGCCCCGAACGGCAGCAGGATAGCGACCGGATCGACTATCTGAACCAACATCTTTCGGCGGTACAGGACGCCTTGGCACAGGGCGTGCCGATCAAGGGCTACTTCATCTGGTCCCTGCTGGACAATTACGAATGGGCGCTGGGATATGAGAAGAGGTTTGGCCTTGTGGATGTGGACTTTCAGACGATGGAGCGCACACCCAAGGCGTCCTATACCGCAGTACAAAACGCCCTGACGGGAAGCACAGTGTCCTTACCGCTGGCGCAACCGGCTGGGGCCATGCACGACCATTGGAACCTCGTGGCCGATATCGGCGGCACCAATACGCGGCTTGGCGTTATCACCAATGGTGAACTGACGGACCTGCGCAAATACCCCACCGGCAAACTGCCCGAATTGCTTGAGGCCTTTCATAGCCTGCGCGACGAGATCGGAACCGACCCACGGGCCGTGGTTGCCGCCGGGGCAGGACCTGTCCGCAACGGTACAATCAGGCTGACCAACGCCCAACTTGATCTGTCAGAGGATGATATCGCCCGGGCAACGGGCGCCCGACATACCTTTGTGATCAACGACTTCACTGCCGCTGCGTGGTCTGTTGCCGAAATTTCCCATGACAATGTTGAAGTCTTGCAAGGGGCCAAGCATCCGCCGACCGGCACTCGTCTGGTCGTCGGGCCTGGAACCGGGCTAGGTGTCGGATCGCTGCTATATTCGAATGGCCGCTATCACACGGTGTCCGGCGAAGGCGGCCATATCGGCCTCTCGCCCCGAAGTCAGGACGAGGTCGAAATATTCAACGCCGCGCGGCAGGTGGCCCCCGAGTGTTTTTTTGACGACACCCTGACACTTGAGGCGGAAATGTTCCTCAGCGGTACGGGTTTGCCGATCCTTTATCAGGCCATCGAACTGGCAGGGGGTCGGGCAAAGGCCGAGCCCCGAACCGCGCGCGATATCCTTCAGGATGCACGCGACGGAACCGATGCCCATGCCGTCAAGGCCGCGCATATGTTCACCACACATCTAGGCGCGGTCATGGGCGATCTGGCGGTCGTCATGATGCCTGCCGGTGGCGTGTTCCTTGTGGGTGGCGTGGCCGAAAAGAACCGCTGGCTGTTCAAGGACGCCTTCCGAGACGCCTTTAATGCCGGAGGCCGGTTCAGCGAGTTGCGCCGATCCATGAACCTGTATGTCTCGGAACAGGATGAATTTGGCATTGTTGGCGCTAACAATTTCTGTAAAAATGCGCTAAGGCGGTAGTCTGACCGCACGTTTCAGAAACAGAAAGGTCCCGGCATGATCCTATGCTGTGGTGAAGCCCTGATCGATATGATCGAGACGCCCACGATCTCGGGCGAACTGGGGTTTGTGCCCCATTCTGGCGGTGCGATTTTCAACACGGCTATTGCCCTGGGTCGATTGGATACGCCGGTGGGTCTGCTGACCGGGCTTTCCTCTGACATGTTCGGGCAACAGCTTATGGCCGCCCTCAAGGCCAGCCATGTTGACTCCGACCGGGTAATCCATTCGGACCGCCCGACTACATTGGCATTTGTACAGCTCAAGGATGGGCAGGCAGCCTACAGTTTCGTCGATGAAAACTCGGCCGGACGGATGTTGACGCCAGAGGATATGCCAACCCATCTGCCCTCGGTCTCGGCGCTGTATCTGGGCGGGATCAGTCTGGCATGCGAGCCTTGCGCAGATGCCTATGCGGCGGTGCTTGACCGCTTTGGATCAGAGCGCGCCGTCATGTTGGACCCAAACATTCGCCCGGATTTCATCCGGGATCAGACCCGGTATCGCACCCGGCTGAACCGCATGATTGCGCAAGCGGATATCGTCAAGGTCTCGGACGAAGATCTGAACTGGATCATTCCGGGCCCAGAAAGCCTTGCTGAAAAAGTTCCGCTGTTGCTGCAGGCAGGACCTTCGGTGGTGATCGTCACCCGGGGCAGCGAAGGCGCGATCGGGTATCTTGCAGACGGGTCCGACGTTTCTGTTCCCGTAAAAAAGGTCGAGGTCGTCGACACCGTTGGCGCCGGTGACACTTTCAACGCAGGCGTCTTGTCCGCCCTAGATCAATCAGGCCACTTAACAAAATCCGAATTGCGCACATTGCCAGCAAACGCCCTGCGCGTAGCCCTTTCGAAAGGGGCGGAAGTCGCCGCTGTAACTGTCGCGCGCGCCGGGGCAAACCCGCCCTGGGCCCATGAACTCTGACCCAACGAAGAAGCCGATGAAACGTTCCGAAATCAACGAAATCAAACCCGAGGCCGAGGCCTTTATCCGTTCCTTTGGCGCGGTGCTGCCGCCCTTTGCGGATTGGTCGCCCGAGAAAATGCGCAGCGAACAGGCCGCCGGTATCCGTGAACGCGGGCTTGGGTGGGACATAACCGACTATGGCCAGGGTCGGTTTGACGAACTTGGCCTGTTCCTGTTCACCCTACGCAATGGCGATGTCAGCGATCTGAACAAGGGGCAAGGCATGCTCTATGCCGAGAAACTGCTGGTGTCGCGGGACAAGCAGCTTTCGCCGATGCACCGGCACATCGTCAAAGCCGAGGATATCATCAACCGGGGCGGTGGCGATCTGGTGATGGAAATCTACGCCTCAGACCCTCAGGGCGGCATTGACCGCGATACCCCTGTGACCGTGCCTAGCGACAACTGCCCTGTGACGCTTCAACCTGGCGAACTGCTGCGGCTAAAGCCCGGTCAAAGCGTGACCTTGATGCCGGGTATCTGGCACGCGTTCTGGGCGGAAAAAGGCGATTGTTTGATTGGCGAAGTGTCTACCGTCAATGACGACCGAACCGACAACGTCTTCGAACAGCCGATCCCTCGCTTTGCGACAATCGAGGAAGACGCCATCCCGGATTTCCTGCTGGTTGCGGATTATTGACATTGGCGCATAGGCGCGCTGGCACCGGCTTTGAACCCGATAAGCCCCTTTTACTAAATCGGAAAATCAGTCTACCATGGGCGATACTGGCACGCAGATAGTGGTCTGCCGGGAAGGAGCCTGAGCAATGGTGACAAAAGCCGAGCTTGAAGCAGAGATCGCAGAGTTGCGACGGCAGCTTGCCGAGCAGCCACCGGCAAAAAACGCTTCGCCAGATAAAGGGGCTGACGCCCCGCCGCGCGAAACCATCGCCGACCGGCTTACAGATAACCTCGAATCCTGGTCCACACAGCTTGACGATATACTTGAGGAATTCGAAGATCTGCCGCACAGAAAATCAATTCTGTTTGCCGCTGGTATTTTTGCCCTAGGCTACATGCTTGGCCGGTCACGCTAGGAGACGCCCATGAGCCGCATATCCCGCAATGTCTCAGTCATTTTGCGCGCTGAACGCTTGATCGCACGCGCACAGCTTGCGATCTCCGTGAAACGGGCCGGGTTTTACATAGCCGCCGGAGTGGCGGTGGGCCTGGCGATCATCATGCTGAATCTCGCCGGATTTTTCTGGCTTTCCGCGATCCTGTCGAAGCCCGTTGCTGCGATACTTGTGGCGGGGACCAATCTGGTACTTGCTTTGATTCTGGTTCTGCTCGCCAATTCGATAAACCAACACGGCGATGCCTCGGCCGCAGTCGAACTTCGGGATATGGCGCTGCAAGACATTGAATCTGAAATCAGGGATTCCCTGGCCGAGGTCCAAAACACCGTAGCCGGAATTCGCCGCGACCCGGTTGGCGTACTGGCGCCCGAAGCCATCACGACCTTGCTGAGCATGCTGCTGAAATACGCCCGGCGCCGGAAAGAAACGCCGAACGAATAAGACCTATTCCAGAAAATTCACCGCAGCCCGCGCGATCACCATCTCCTCATTTGTGGGGATCGTCAGAATCCGGACACGGCTGAAATCCGTGGACAGGACTGTTCCACCATCGGCATTCCTGGCGTGATCCATTTCAATCCCGATCCATCGCATTCCATCACACACCATCTGCCGGATCTGGGCAGCGTTCTCACCAACGCCACCGGTGAAGACAAGCGCATCAATCCCTTCAAGTGCAGCGGACAGGGCGCCAAGCTCTCGCCGAATACGGAAGACGTAATAGTCGATTGCCTTTCGGGCTTCGGGCGTATCAGCGGCCAGCAACGTGCGCATATCCGATGATATCCCCGACAGGCCCAGCAGGCCGGATTTTCTGTACAACATTTCGGCAATCTCTTCTGCGGTCATTCCGTCCTGCTGCAGCATATACAGCACGACACCTGGATCCAGCTGACCGCAGCGCGTGCCCATCGGCAACCCGTCAAGCGCCGAGAACCCCATGGTCGAAGCCACAGCGCGCCCACCTGAAACCGCGCACATGGATGCCCCGTTTCCAAGATGGGCGATAACCACACGGCCATCATACAGACCCGGTGCCGTTTTTTTCAGCTTGTTCGAAATGTAGTCATAGCTCAGCCCATGGAACCCATAGCGGCGAACGCCTTTGTCATAGTAGCTTTTCGGCAAGGCAAAGGTGTCGTTTACCCACGGATGGGTGCGATGAAACGCCGTGTCAAAACAGGCAACCTGAGTTGTTCCGGGGAAGGCAGCGCTGGCTGCGCGAATACCCGCAAGACTGTAGGGCTGATGCAAAGGAGCAAAGGGAATAAACCCTTCTAAAGTGTTGATGACGGTGTCATCCACGCGCACAGGCTCGGAATAGACCGTGCCCCCATGCACTACGCGATGACCTATCGCGCGCACATGAATGTCAGGAAGATATTCCCGCGCCATTTCAAGAAATGCGTGGATTGCTTCATCATGGCTTTTGGTGCTCGACAGGGGACGATCTACTGATCTGCCGCCTGCCGACTGGGCCAATAGGCGTGGTGCATCACCTAAACGTTCTATTTGTCCGCGCCACCGCATGCTGGGACGGTTGTCGTCAACCAGTTCGTACAGCGCGAATTTCAGTGATGAGGACCCGGCGTTCAGTGCCAGAACATGGTCAGCCATGGAGTTTGCCTTTACTTGCATATGCATGAAGCGCCGCCACCGCGCAGGACGCCAGACGCGAGTCGTCATCATCCGAACGCGAGGTCAGGATAATCGGAGCCGCAGCCCCGACCACGATCCCTGCCGCCTCGGCATGAGAGATGAATGTCAGTTGTTTTGCCACCATATTGCCTGCTTCTATGTTTGGGGCGACAAGAATGTCCGCTGCACCAGCCACCTCGGACGTAATCCCTTTGGTGCGTGCCGCATTCAGATCGACCGCGTTGTCCATAGCCAGGGGGCCGTCAACCAACCCTCCTGTGATCTGACCCCGTTCGGCCATCTTCGACAGCAAGGCGGCATCAACTGACGACGCCATGCGCGGGTTGATCGTCTCAATGGCTGAAAGCACGCCTACCTTTGGGGTCTCAATCCCGATGGAATGTGCCAGATGGATCGCATTCTGAACAATATCAGCCTTGGTTTCGAGGTCAGGGGCAATATTCACGGCCGCGTCAGTGACCATGATCGGACGCGACATCCCGGGAACATCCATAACGAATATATGTGACAGCCTTCGCCCGGTTCTCAACCCGTTTTCGCGGCGCAGAACCGCGCGCAACAGGTCATCGGTGTGCAAATGCCCCTTCATCAGTGTTTGCGCCCTGCCCTCAACCACCAGGTCAACCGCGCGATGGGCGGCGGCTTGGTGGCCATAGGCCTCGATAATTTCAAATCCGGACAGATCGGCACCCAGTGCCTCGGCTGCGGCAGCGATTTTGCCGGGATCACCCACAAGGATCGGCGTGATAATGCTGTTGCTATACCCCAGCAAAGCACCCCCCAATGAGTTTGGCTCTTCAGGTGCAACAACAGCAGTTGGCATCGGGTCAAGGGGTCTGGCTTTCGCCAGTAACGCTTCGAAATGGCGGTGGCGTTGAACGATAAGTCCCGGCACCTCGATCGAATCGAATTCCATATGCTTTGCGGGCGGCGTGACTCGGACATCTCCGCTCAGGACCAGGGTGCTGTCGCCAACACGCCGAACCTCGGCGGTGCAGATAACATCACCATCGTCGGATTTTTCTGTAACCCGAACAACTGCGGTCAACTCATCTCCGGCCAGAACGATCGCGTGAAACCGTAGATTGGCCGCTCGGGTCTGGGTTCCCGCACCCGGCAAAATATTCCCCAAGACGGCAGCCACCAGACCGGCGGGCCAAAGCGCAGGGGCCACCGCCTCGGGGTGGCCGTCGCCGTCACCATCATAGGCCGCCAGATGCAGAGGATTGTGATCCCCCGATGCCGAGGCGAAGGCGTAAAGATCGTCAACCGTGCACAATCGTGTCAGCTGGGCTTCGTCTCCGACCTCGAGCTGTGAAAAGGTTCGGTTTTCCTGGATCTTCATTTGGTCAGGCCTTTTTTCAGACGGTGCATCGGCATGCCTCGGAATTGGCGGCGGGTCGCGGAGCGGGGCATTCTCGGTCACTATTCGACCTGTGCCAAATCCTCCAGATCGGATGGCGGATCCATACCTTCGCCAATAACACGTTCACCTACCTCTAGCCGATCCTCTGCTGACGGCAATAGGCCGGACAATGTTTCAGCAGCCCAATTTAAAATGATGGTTTGTTCGACAACAGCACTGCCCGGACCCTTCGAAGGAGTACTGCTCCTGAGGTGGCTTGCCATCCACACCGTCAACCAAGAATAGTTTTCACAAATTGCGAGTTAAACTTTTGATTTAAGAACCACTTTTGACATATATACGACCCGGCCAAACACTTTGCCGCCCTCAGACCTGTTCCCACTAGCCAGTAATGCGGGGGCAAAAATGGGATGGGCATTCACATCTGCACAGGCAAAAACCTGCGGAAGCTGGTATTCAATGCGGCAGACCGGGCATTTTGGTCTGATGGCCCTGTTTGGACTACAGCGCCGCTGTCCAAACTCTGTAACGTCCCTGCCCTGTCACCTCGCGGATCAAGCCCCTCCGGCTGAAACGGTCAATGTTGCGCTGAACCGCAGCGCGTGAGGCTTTAGTCAGCTCTTCCGCCAATGGGGCCGAAACCATTGGCCAGGCCGTAAACACGTCGATCAGTCTTGGTGGTGTGCGCCCGCTCAACTCTGCAGTGGTCTCTCTGGCGCGCTGCTCCCAGGCGCTGACCCGGTCCAGGTGCAGCAAGGCGGACAATACCGCCTGCCCTGTTCCCCTGATCCAGGCAGCAAGCTTTTCTGATGGTTCACCAACACCTCTCAACGCACCCGGACCCGACAGAACCAAGGGCATGAACACAGCCCCGCCCCGCCCCATCTTGGCCGCATGACGGGCGGCAATGATTGCAGCCTCGGTATCCTGTCCGATGCCTTGAGACAGGGCCCGCCAGGCATGAAAACCGATGGCGGCCTGCGTCACCGGGTGCAGCCCCTCGGAATTGCGCATGACTTCGGCAAGATCGGCGATGGCTTCGGGGACTTCGTCAATCCCCTGCGCAATACGATCTAAAAAGGCTGTCAGGCCGGTCTCCCACCCGCCATCCGATGGCGCGGCGCCGGATGTTAGCCGCCGTACGGCCCAACCCGCGCGGTACAGGGCCTGCACATCATCCCCGGTTGCACCAATCCGAAGCCCGGTCCAAAGCGCCAGCCGATCAACGCTGATCCGGTCTCCGGTCCACCATCCCAAATTGGATACATCCATCAGCGCCAGCCGGTGTGTCCACCCATCCGGGCCGGCGCGCAAACGTTCGTCCAAGGCGCCGAAACTAACTGCCAGGTCGGCCAGTTCCAACGACAGATCTGCCTGCGCCGCACGCCAGTCCCTGAGATCAAACAAAAGACTGCGGTCGACCCTTGGACCGGGCGGCAGGAAATCCTCGACAGCCTCTTCGTCAGGTGGCAGGAACCACAGATCATCCTCATCAGCGTCGTCATCATCATAGATGCTGCGCGGGCCGAGGGGGTCCTCGTCCTCATCCGGATCGGGAATGACGGGTGTGGTGGTCATGTCCTCTATATTTCTGGTATTTCCGCAGGTTCACAAGGCGTTTTTGACGCGACCTCAGCTTGCAAAGGTCGCGGTTAGAATATCCAGCTTACTTTCCAGGTCAGTCTGATCGCTGTCACCAATCAACATATAGCCATAACCGTCTTTGGACCAGGTCGCCGTCGCCAACCCGCTGAGCACTGCCTCTTTCAAATCCTTGCTTGGCGCGCCTTCACCCTGACGAATGACACAGAAGGCAAAAGGCTGGCCCTGTTCATTCGCAAAGACCACTTGAACCAACGGTTTGCCCCTGAAGGACAACACCTGCGCACGCTTCAATTCCATCCCCGGCAACGCCTCAAGAGTGTCACGTCTCAAGGACAGACCCAGCTGTGCCTCGGCCTGATCAAACTGAGTTGTCAACGCCTGTTCCGAGCTGTCCATCCCCGCGATCGTGTCCGCCGCATATAGTGATTGATAGATCGCCGCCTGCTCAGCCCACCCCATGGGCTGAGGCCTGGTTACCCAATATGTGGCCGACACAGAAATCACCGCGACAGATGCAGCTACTGCCAACAGGCGCAGAGGACCGCCACTGGTTTTTATCTCGGCATTTGGGTCAGGCAAAACCACCTGGGGCATCTCGGCCGGGACATGTTCAAACACCGCTTGTACCACCGGTGCGAATGGATCAAGCTCCATCAGGCGCGCCTCAAGCTCGGGTTCGGCCGCAACCGCAGCTTCTATCGCCTGAGCCTCGGCTTCATTCGCTTTGCCTTCCAGGTACGCTTTGAGAACTTCATCGGAAAACTTCATTTGCGACTCCGTCGAACGGCATCTGCCGCCTCATGCTGCATCACGACTTTCAGTTTTTGTCGCGCATTGGACAGCCTGCTCATGATCGTTCCTATTGGCACCTCCAGCAATGCTGCGGCCTCGCGGTAGCTATAGCCTTCGACATAGACCAGCATCACCGTTTCTCGCTGTGCTTCTGGCAACTGCATCACTTGGGTAAACACTTCGGCGGCGAATATATTCGTTTCCGAGTCCGGTCCGGATGCAATCAGCTCTGACTCTGGGGTCAACGACAGTGCCTGCGCTTTTCGGACCGAGCGGGCACGCAGCTCATTCAACCAGATTGAACGGCAGATCGTCATCAACCAACTGTCCAACCGCTCAAATGACGTGACCTGGTGGTGGCGTTCAAGCGCACGCAGGCAAGTAGCCTGCAACAGATCATCGGCCACTTCGGAAGCACCCGACAGGGCAAGCCCAAACCGCCAGACGCGCCTCGAATGCGTCTGGATCGCGCCGCGCACGGCCTGCTCGGAACTCAATTCACCGACCATAGTTTGCTTCACGACCTCTATCATTTTCACGAACCAGGTTCGCTGGGTCAGGCCTGACATACCCTGCGCGGGAAAGAAATGGAACTTATGTTGAAAAGGAAAGTACCATGCGGTCTTTGAAATTGCCCGTGATCTGATCGGAAATCCGCAGGCTCTGATCGAAACATCCTCACTAGGAACGGAGTCTACATCCAGACAGCCGGATCAAGGAGATGGGTTTAGGTCGCGAAGATACACGTACATAACAAGTTCGACATGCAGGCTTCGGTCGATTTGATGCTTGCGATCAAGGACACGATGAAACCCCTCGTCGATCAGGGCATGTTCATGGATGAAGTCCTGGCGCAAAATCCGTTATCCGTCTTTGAGAAGTTCGCCTGGTTTCACATTCTAACCGAGCGGATGACGATGATTATCTATTGTCTGCTGGCAGAGAGCTGAAATTCTCTTGGCCGAAATCACCTCCTAGAATTTGGCCGTCGAGAATAAGGGCACAATGCGAGGCAGTTAACTGCCTCGCTCAAAACCCCACACAGCCCGCAAAAGGCGCGCTTCACAGATGATAATGGACCCGCAAGATCAGCGGAATTCGCTAGCCTGTGCCAGTTGAGGCAACGGTAGCGCAGCGAGTGTTAACCAGCCTTCTGGAGATACAAGTGTAGGGGATTTCTTCCAGGTTGCAGAGAAAGGCACCTGGCGAAGAAACGGAACAGATATTTCCTGCAATAGGTTCGAAGTCCGCTCGGAAATGTACGGTGCTTTTTACACAGATAACCGCGTAGTTCTTTGGGTCTAGTCCGATATGAGTAAAATGTGCGCGATCAAGACATTGGTTCCGTATACTTGTGACAACAAGGTCAATACTTGCCTCGTGCCCAACCAAACGTAGGGCAGCTGTCTCGCCCAGCGTAGCTATCCCACCGCCATACATTTTTCCGGTATAGCGACAAAGGCCATCACCCAAAGCCAGAACTTCAAACTCTGCTTTGACTGGAACGTGCCCAGCCAAGTTGGACTTTGCACCGACCGCAAGTTTTACCCGTGCACCTTCTCCTGCCTCATGGGCTTGTTTTGCACTTTCAGGGTCATGGAACAGACCCATTAAGACACTCTTTGTCCCGCCCTCAATCAGTGCTGCCAGCAGGCCAGTAGTATCTGATGTCCCGCCCGCACCAGCGTTGTCCTGGACATCTGCGACAACAATGGGTTTTCCCCGCCTCTCGCGACATATCGAAACCGTTTCCTCTAGAGACAACATTGAACAATCAAGATCGGCTTCGCGAGATACGAACAAATGCACGACTTCTTCCGCGGCAGCAGCAGCTTTCTGGGCTGTGGCCGCGTAGGCAAGACATGATGGGCCTGTGTCTGAGAAGTCCGCAGCGGTGAAGCCAAGGGCGATTTCTGCCAGAATTTCCTGCTTCTCAAATCTTTTCGGCAATTGATAGATCTCGCTGAATGGCTTGGAGCCCGTATGTTGCGCATGCAGAGGGATGAGGTAAGGCACCGGTTGGAAAGCCTTGTAGAGCGTTTCGCCCGCTAGCAACCGCTGCAGGACAGGAACGCATCGTGCGCCCGTTTCCGCCATATCCAAGTGGGGATAGGTTCTAAAAACAGACAAATAGTCTGCATTGTCGACCATCTCAGCCGAGATGTTGGCGTGAAGGTCCAAACTTGCGACCACTGGCACTTCGAAGCCCACAACTTCACGTACACGACGCAGAAGCTCTCCCTCACCGTCAGCGAAGCTTTCGGTGACCATTGCCCCATGGAGATCGAGATAAACGCCATCAATGTCACCCACAACCCGGATGCGATCCAACAACATCTCGCAAATTGTTTCGAATGCGTGATCGGTTACATGTGCAGACGGCTCGGCAGAACACCACAGGGTTGGTGCGACTTCAAATCCTGCTGCCGCTGCAGCCTTCGCAAAACCGGCGATAGGTAGGTTCATGCCAAACGTTTCCGATATCACCTGCGCACCGTGCAACATGCTGGGCCAGGAATCGGCCATCTCAAACTCGTGCAGACCGGCCTGCGTCACACCAAAGCAATTAGTTTCATGCTGAAAACCCGCGATCGCAATACGCTTGGTCGCCATCATGTGTGCTCGATTTCTTGTTCGGCATGGGGTGCAGAAAAAACACTTTGGCCATTGCGGATCGTTTCAAGCACCCGCGTATCTGTCAGACGGTCCGGATCGTGCAGTGGATTACGCGAAAGGACAACAAAGTCAGCAACTTTACCCGGTTCGACAGAACCGCGCTGCTCGTCCTTGAAGACTTGCCAAGCAGCGTCGATGGTCTGAGCGCGTAAGGCTGACAGAACGCTGATCTTCTGATCTTCACCGAGCACGCGGCCAGAAACGGATTTTCGATTTACCGCACAGTGGGCAAGATGAATCGGACGCGTCGGAGTGACCGAGGCATCATTGTGGATTGTATATCGCAAGCCAAACCGCTCAGCAGACGCCGCAGGGGATATCCGCTCGGAGCGCTGCGGCCCCAAGAACGTATCGTAGTGGCGATCACCCCAAAAATGTATATGAGCCGGAAAAAAGCTGACGGTAAGTCCAAGCTGGACCATACGCTCCAACTGATCATCCCGCAGAGCCTGTCCGTGGATAATGGTGTGGCGATGATCTGGGCGGGGATGCGCAATAAGCGCCTTTTCCACCGCATCTATGAACATCTCGGCACCGGCATCACCATTGCAGTGGCAATGCATTTGCAAGCCCTTGCTATGGAGTTTTCTGACGTCGGCATCTAGCTGTTCTTGTGAGGTGTAAACCATCCCACAAGGGTGACAGGGATCGGATGGCTTGAAATACGGGGTAGACAAAAACGCGGTCTGCAACTGAAAAGCCCCGTCCGTGAACAATTTGCGCGGACCCAGTGTGAAATGCGGGTTGCCGGGCCAGTTCGTACCGATCCAATGCTCGGACAATTCGGGTTCCAGACTTCCGACAGGTAAGAGCTCAATGTCTATTCCAGGATCCAGATCCGCGGGCTGGCTGGCAAAGTGTTCCAACATGGTTTGCGACGCCCAGGCGTTTTGGGCATAGGTCACACCATAGGATAGGTATTCGTCACGACAGGCCTCAAAGCCTTGCCAGAACCTTTCGCGGTCAATCAGGAAATCAGTATCGCCCATCTCGCCCATGGCCGATAATCCTTCGATCAATCCCGTCAGGGCTCCGGTTTCAGGATCACGGCCAAAGCGGCCGCCTTCTGGATCAGGTGTTTGACAGTTTAACCCGCGCCTCTGAAGGGCAACAGAATTGGCTACGCCACAGTGCCCCGACGCATGAATAACCCAGATTGGATGACGCTGTGATACATCGTCCAGCTCAGCCCGCGTAGGCATGCGGCCTTCGCGAATGGCAGTATTATCAAACAACACCCCCATGACCCATTCACCCTCGGGCGTCTCGCCAGCCTTTTCCCGAATCCTGTTCAACGCCTGCGCCATGTGCTTGCAGTCCCCTAAAGGGGGCGACGATAAGTCGACACGGAACAGCCGTATGAACCCTGGATCCGGGAAATGCCCGTGCGGGTCGATAAACGCCGGCATCAGTGTACGACCTTGAAGGTTATACTCATGTGAGTCAGCCGGCATGCGTGCGCGCAGATCTGCTTCAGCACCGACGGCCTGAATTCTTTTGCCCTCGGTCAGAACAGCCTCGGGAGAGGAGTTCTGTGCATCCATAGTCAGGATTGTGCCGTTAAAATATAGTGTGCTTGGCATCGGGTTTCCTACTACGACAGCGGGGCCAGACAACGCAGCCCGTGGCCGCCATTTACTTCCCATTCCGGAGTCTGGGTGCAGATATCCTTGGCAAAGGGACAACGCTCGCGGAACTCACAACCGGACGGACGTTTGAGCAAACTGGGGGGCTCACCTTTGAGAGCGATCCGTTCCAACCGCGCATCCGGGTCCGGCTCTGGGTTGGCACTCAGCAGGCAGCGGGTATAGGGATGGCGCGGCTCGTTAAAGATGGCCTCGGTTGTACCTTCTTCAACCAATCGGCCCAAATACATGATGCCCATTCTGTCAGCCACATGGCGTACGACGCTAAGGTTATGCGTGATAATCACCATCGCAAGCCCCAGCCTTTCGCGCAGGTCGTTGAGCAGGTTCAGCAGCTCGCCCTGAACCGACACATCGAGACCTGCAGTGGGCTCATCCGCAAGGATCAATTTGGGTTCCAGTGCCAGTGCACGTGCCACACCCACACGCCGAGCTTGGCCACCAGATAGCTGATAAGGATAGCGGTCCGCGAAATGCGTGGGCAAGTTGACCATTTCCAACAGGCGCTTGGCTTCGGCGTCCATGTCACGGTCCTTCATGCCCTGAATGCGGTAAGGCTCGGTAATCAGACTGCGGATGGTCAGACGCGGCGACAGGCTTCCAACCGGGTCTTGAAACATCATCGCCATGTCTTTGCGCAACGGGCGCATAACACTTTCGGGTGCACCCCGAATTTCCTGACCTTCGAAGGTGACCGAGCCATCTTGCGCAGGTGCTAGCCCGGCAATGGCGCGAATGACCGTGGTTTTACCAGACCCACTTTCACCAACCAGCGCGTAAGTCTCTCCGGGTTCTACGGTAAAGCTGACACCCGCCAGTACATTGACCGGGCCATAGCTGGTATTGAGGTCCACAACGTTCAGCAAGCTCATGATGCGACCTCCCGATGGTTCAGCCAGCACGCAGCGTGATGGCCTTCTTTCAACTGATCCAGTGGCGGCACTTCGGTGGCGCAGCGCGCCATGGCCTGATCACAACGATCCCTGAAAATGCAGCCCCCCGGCAGGTTGGCCAAGTCGGGCACTTCACCGGGAATGGTTGGCAATACACGGGCTCGCTCTTTGATGTGACCGGGGTCGCATTCGATCAGTCGGCGTGTGTAAGGGTGTTTAGGATTGTGAAAAATCTCCCGCACGTCCCCGCTTTCAACAACTGCGCCAGCATACATCACAACAACCCTGTCGCAGAGTTCTGCGATCACGCCCAAATGGTGCGAGATGAACAGGATGGCACAGTGAAACTCGCGCTGCAGCTCTTGCAGGCGCTCAATGATCTGCACCTCCAGTGTCGCATCCAGTGCAGTTGTCGGCTCATCCGCAATCAAAAGATCAGGTTCGGACATCAACGCCATCGCGATGGCGATCCGTTGACGCATCCCGCCAGAGAATTCATGCGGATATTGCGCCAGACGCGCCTCAGGGTCAGGAATGCCAACAGCGCCCAACATTTTGGCCGCGTGCGCCAACTTGTCAGCCTTGGACTGTCTGGATCGGTGCTGAATATCCAGCATCTGCTGACCGATAGTCAGAACCGGGTTGTGCGTTTGCATCGGATCCTGAAAGACGATGGATATATCCGCCCCGCGCAGGTCCCGCATGTGCCGATCAGAAGCTTGCAGCAAATCCTTCCCCTTGAACCTAATTTCTCCTTCACGGAACCGGGTATTGGGCGCGGTCAAACGCAGAATGGATGAAATCAATGTGGATTTACCACAACCGGACTCTCCCACGATGCCAACGATTTCACCTTTGTTGACGTTGAATGTGATGTCCCTCAATGCCCTGAGGTCGCCACGGCCTGTTTCGTAATCGACGCAAAGCTGGTCGATTTCCAGAAGTGTCTCGGTCATCGCTGTTTCCTCAGTTTCGGGTCAACTACATCGCGCAGGCTTTCACCCAGAAACGTGAAGCCAAGCGTTGCCAGAATGATCGGCAGACCTCCGCCAACAACCAACCAAGGAGTTTGGCGGATCAGGGAATAGCCATCCTTAAGCAAAGCACCCCAGCTCGGGGTCGGAGGCTTAACGCCCAGACCCAGGAAGGACAGGCCGGCCTCAAGCGCGATGACTGTAGGGATATCCATTGCCGCCAACACAGCCAGAACGCCAATGATGTTGGGCAGCATATGCACACCCAGAATGCGCGCCATGCTGGCCCCCATCGACCGTTCGGCCAAGATGAATTCGGAATTGCGCAATGTCAGCGTTTGGGTCCGCGCGACACGCCCATAGGTTGGGATCGAGGTCGCCATGACGACAAACACGACCGTCTGCAGACTGGGCCCGATCAGGGCCACAACAGCCAGCGCGAACATCACTGTCGGAAAGGAACGGATGGTATCGAAGAAAAGCATTAGAAGATTATCGAGCCATTTCGGCCCATACCCTGCAATCATGCCCAGTGTCAGGCCAATCGCCATTGCTCCGAACACGGCGGGCAATGCCACCTTGAGCGCAACTTGGCCCCCCGCGATGACCCGCGAAAACGTATCGCGCCCTAACTGATCTGTGCCCAGCAGGTGTGCCATAGACGGTCCCTGCAAGCGGGATTTGATATCCATCGCAATCGGATCATAGGGTACGATCCAATACGCAAAGATTGCGCAGAAAACGATGACACCGACGATGATTAAGCCCATGAGACCAAGCGGGTCGCGCGCAACGCCGACTATGATCTGGCCCATTTCGGAACGAGATTTTTCCATGTGCCTGCCTCCTCAATGAGCCGTGCGCGCGCGTGGATCAAGCAGCGCATTGATCAGATCGGCCAATGCGGTCGACACCACGAACAAAGCTGTTGATACTAGGACAGAGCCCATCACAATCGGGTAGTTTCGGGTCGTAATGCTGTCGATGACCAGTTTGCCCAAACCAGGTCGGGCAAAGACGATTTCAGCGAAAACCGCCGAGCTGAGAAGAAAACCCATCCCAACACCGATCACGGTAACCACGGGCAAAATGGCGATCCGCAGCGCGTACACCATGACCACGCGACGTTCGGCGATACCAAAGGCTCGGGCCGTGCGGACATGGCTTTCACCCATAACCTCCAGCATCGACGCGCGTACCAACCGGGCAATATAGCCAACCCAACTGAGCCCGATGGCAAAGGCGGGCAGGACCAAATGGTCAAGACGGTCAAGGAAGCCTTCCCCGGCACCGATCGCGGGAAACCACTGTAGATGCACTGCAAAAACCAAAAGAGCCAAGAGCGCGACAACAAAGGCCGGAGCGGCCACAAAACTGACAGATATCGCGGCGGCAACTCGGTCGATCAACGTATTGGGATGCGCAGCCGCATAGGCGCCGAGTGCGATGCCCAGCGTAGCTGACCACAGGATCGACGCGAAAATCAGTTCCAATGTGAATGGTAGTTGCTGGAACACGATGTCAGTCACGGAACGACCCGAAAAGACATCGGTTCCTAAGTCACCCTGCAAGAGGTTTCCGTAAAAAATCAAAAGCTGTTTCCAGATTGGCTGGTCCAGCCCCAACGCTACTGTGAGTTGGGCCTGAAGCTCGGGCGTGGCGCGTGGGCCGAGCATGATTTGGACCGGATCGCCTGGCACGGCGCGGATCATCAGGAACATGACGGTGACCGCCACGAACAGGATAAGCAGCGACAGCCCGAAGCGACGGGTTGCGAATTTCAGCATGGCCAACTGGCTCCTTTTGGCTTGATGGCGTTGGTGTTGGTACGGCGAGCGTTACGCACCCGCCGCACCCGGTCGACCTGGGGAGATCAGGTCGCCTTGCCAAAATAGCGAAGCAGGGACAGGCCATCTGGCCGCAGCGCTGGAATGACGCGTGCGCTGTGAATAACCGGTGTCGCCTCGTGAGTGATAAAGCGATAAGCACCGCTTTCTTCCATCAGATCCTGCGCACGCTGATACATTTCTGCTCGCTTTGCGATGTCCGTTTCAGCAGCCGCAGATTCATGGATTTCGTTAAATTCCGGGCTGTTAAACCGTTCCCAGTTCCATTTTCCGATCTGTTCTGGTGTGAACCACGACGTCGCATAATACGGATCAGGCGTCATCGAGAAACGGTTCAGAACAAGCTGTAGGTTCTCATTGTCACCAGACGCCCAGAATGCCCCGGATTCCAGAACGTTAACCTCAACCGTAATTCCGATCTGCGCCAGCGTCGCCTGAATAATCTGTGCAGTTGTTGTAAAGGTCGTCTTGTTCAACGTATCGAGGGTTAGCGTGACATTGGTTTCACCGGATTCCGCGAGCAACTGCGCGGCTTTCTCGAAGTTCGCCTCAGGTGGTACAAGCGAAGATGGCCGATGGCCAGCAAGGCCCGGTGCGATGATGCCGGTAGCCGGTTCAGCAGATCCAAAATATGCTGCCTCCAGGATGCTCGGAACATCCACTGCGTGCTGAATCGCCTGCCGCAGTTTCTGATTTTGCAGCTTCGGATGCTCGACGTTCATGCCCATCCAGACGTAGTAGAGCGAAGGTTTCTCAACCAGCGACCCACCATTGGGAACCCCGGCGCGATACCGCTCAACCGAGCCCAGCGACACGCGAGTTACGTCCAACTCGCCTGCCTCGAACGCAATCTCGGCGGTGTTTTCATCATCGATCGGATAGATCTCGACGGTATCCCAAGCGGGGGCATCCCCTTTCCAGTCAGGGTTGCGCTTTAGAACGGTCTTTTCTTTGGGCGACCAACTGTCTCGCAGATACGGGCCGGATTCCGCAACCGGATCAGCACCGATCCGGCCACCGGCGGCTTCGACCGCTGCCTTCGAGACGATGTTTCCAGTAATATACGGCAGGGCAATCGACCAGATCGGGGCAAACGGGCTGTTCAGAACGATTGTCCCTTCACGGTCTCCTGTCACTTCAACATGGCTGAATGGCCCTAGGTCGGGCTTATTCGGACTGTCGGTCGTGTCTTCCACGATCCGTTCCATGCTGAATTTGACGTCTTCAGCAGTCATCGCGCCAAATCCGTTGGTGAATCCAATATCGTCACGCAATGCGAACTTGATATGGGTCGGGTCAACCTGCTCGATCATAGTTGCCGCATCCATTTGCCAACCCCATTCCTCGCCCGGCTTGTATTGGATCAGCTTGTTGTAGATGGAGGCATGCACTTCTTCTTCAACGACACCAACGGAATGTGCTGGATCCATGTTCTGTGCATCACCATAAGCCCGCACCCGCAGAACACCGTCATCTGCTGCAAACGCGCGGTTCGCCCACCCCATCGGAAGCGCTGTAGCGGCCCCTAGCGCTGTTGCGCCTTTCAGAAACCTCCGGCGACCAACATTGGCCTTTGTCCATTCGATCTTCATAGTATCCTCCCTTAGATTAAGTCAGAGAAGTCCGCGTGGAACGGTTTCGGACCATTCCCTTGTTAGGACTTCGATTTCATGTGCGCCTTCGGTGGCGCGTAGTTTGCGGTAGAGATAGAAATTCTCGGTGTCACAGCTCATGCGGCACTCGGTCGTGATGGCGACCTGCCATTCTTCGCGCTCGAACGAAAAACTCCAAGCGGTCTCGAAATACGCGGTTTTCGGATCATCGGGGTGAATGCGGTAAAGCATGCGTACGTCGCTGCCAACAATCAGATCGTGGTAGGGATCGCGCGTTTTACCATAGTCATCAAACGTCTCCAGAACCACGCAACCGCTTTCCGTCACCGTGCGTTCTGATTGCGCTGAAGGTAAACGCAACTGCTCAGCTGCCAGAACCGGATACGCCTGCGCCGGGCCGGGTTCAGAGGCTTGAATTTCATGCGCAACTTCGCGCACCGGCAGATGCAGAGCACAATTCAGCAAGTGTAAAGTTACCGTGGCCGATTGAGGTGCTGGCCAGACAATCGGCCAATAAGACGTCGACAACGCCAGTCGCAAAACGTGGCCCTCGCGCAAATGGTGCGCACATTCGTTCAGCGTGATTTCAGCCTCGTAGAGCTCACCTGGTTGCAGGACCTGCGGCGTCTCATGACTGTGGTAGTGACACAGGTTCAACGGACGATAGCTGATCCGCTGTGACACACCTTCGGGTGAAACATCACACAGTCGCGCGACAAGCTGGGCAACAGGCTGATCCACTGAAAACTGAAACTTTAGCTTTGCCCGACCCAGCAGCTCGAGCGGTGCTTGCAGCTGCGAGCTGTCAAAACAGACCGATAAGGCATCATCACCGGCCTGATCCCCTGCAAGTTCATTGTCGATACGCATGCCCGCGCAAAAATACCCGCTGTCTTCACCAACATAGCAAGGCGATGCGACAGCGACCGCACCAACCACCGGGTCCCGCGAAAACCCTCCAGGAACCAGATGCCAGACCCGTTCTGAGACATGAGGTGACGGCCATGCCGTCTCTGCAATCCAACGACCTTTCCGAGGACCGTTTTGCGCAGTCGGATTGAAGTGTTCCTGCATGTAAGTCCGATAGGCAGGCAAATCCTCGGCGCCGTTTTGTTGTCCCTTCAGCCAGCGGTCAAACCATCCAACGACTTCGGAATGAAAATCTGCGGGATCAAGCTTTGAGATGTGCGGATAGCGGTGTTCCCACGGCCCAATGATAGCTTTGGTTGGCGCCGTCAGGTTGGCTGCCAAAGCCGGAGGCGAATTGACGTAAGCATCTGCCCAGCCTGTAATCGCCAAGACAGGGGTTTGGATCGCGGTCCAATCCTCGCAAACTGAGCCGTGCTTCCAATATGGGTCGCGCGTCTGATGTCGCAGCCAATCTGCAGAAGAGAATGGGACGTTTTGCAGTCGGGCAAGCCAGTCCTGTCGCCAATCTGCTCGAAGCTCTGGATCTGCTGGGCGCGTCAGATAGGCAAACATCTGACTGCCCCAATTCATGTTGTCACTCAGCAGGCACCCACCCATGAAATGGATGTCATCGGCATATCGATCCACAGTCGAAGCGACACTGACGATGGCTTTCAGTGCAGGTGGTTGCCTGAAGGCCAGCTGCAGACCATTAAACCCGCCCCAAGATATCCCAATCATCCCGACATTGCCGTCACACCAATCCTGCGCGGCAATCCAGGCTATGACTTGCTCACCATCATGCAGTTCCTGTTCCGAGTATTCGTCGTCGAATTGCCCTTCGCTGTCCCCGGTGCCAGCTATGTCGACCCGAATACAGGCATAGCCCGCCTTTGCAAAAACCGTGTGTGTTGTTTCGTCTCTGGGCGCGGTGCCGTCACGTTTGCGATATGGCAGATATTCCAGAATGGCCGGTGTGGGGCCTGTCTCGGGCAACCAGAGGCGCGCCGCAAGCCGTCGCCCATCGGCGAGTGTGATCCATGTGTTTTCGATTGTTTCGATTGGCATCTGAAGCTTGTCTGTTACGATCTGATGCTGAAGAAGAAACCGATTTGCAGATAAATCAAATTGTGCAATCTTATGCGAGTTGACGCAGCTTGCAGTGATATAGCGTCAAAACGCGAAAGGTTTTTCTTGTGCCCGAGTATTTTTCTGCCAACTTACGATCGTTGTGCGCAGAGCATGGAAACATTTCGCAGATTTGCCGCGAAATCGGCGTCAATAGACAGCAATTCAATCGCTATTTGAATGGCTCCAGCCTGCCCTCTGCCCATAACATGCGCCGCATTGCACGTCATTTCGACCTGACCGAAGCACAGCTTTTCGAGGAAACTGCAAGCTTCGAACGAATGCTAAGAGGCGTCCTGCCACAAGTTGGGAAAACGCCCACAGATGCGTTTTTGGAACCCTTCCGGGGGCAACAGAAGAACCTGAGGCGCTACATAGGTTTTTATCATTCCTATTTCTGCACGCCATCTTGGGAAGGAAAAATCTTCTGTTCATTGATCCGCATTCAGGAAGTTGAAGGGCTAATCACGATCCGGTCCCGTGAAATTGCCACGTCTCCAGACAAGAGCATGCATCAGATTTCGCGCTACGCTGGCTTTGTAACTATGCGCGGGAACAGGATATTCGTGACCGAACACGAGCTCGCGCGCGAAGGCAGCGTTTCCAATACAATCTTGTACTCGGCGCATCGCCAGCAACTGAAGTATTTGCGAGGGATGACCATGGGCGTTGCTTGGCGCCCATACCCCCATCCATACGCAGCCAAAACAATCTGGAAACGTCTGCACGAACGCGTAACTGCGCGCGAGGCGATCGCAGCTTGTGGCATTTACCCAATTCAAAGTAATAGGATTGATCCAACTGTCAGAAAGCACCTGACCGAGGTCTGAATCGCCGGATTCACATAAGCGGCAGCACCGTTCTTTAGGTGCCGATTCCAATTCCGATAGCAATTTTTCGTCCAAACTGTACGAGATCAATTCGTACCAGTTCTTCGAGACAGCACTGACAATGCCGCAAGTCTAGCTCGTGCAACGGGTAATGTTCGTCTCTGATTGCAGCGAAGAGGCGGATTATGGCCCAGGCATCACCACCGATCTGGCATACCATGTGCGCGCAGTAGCATTTGTGCTGCTTCTGCAAATATGCTGCCTGTCTGACGTCTGGCACGAAACACTGGTCAGAACTTAACCCACCGCTGCACGAAAACGCCGCCCCCGATCAAAGGGGCGGCGCAAGGTTCGTAACGCTATAGGTTGATTACTCGGCAGCCTGTGTGCTTGCGTCAGCATGCTTGTCACGCTGTCCGTCGCGGTAAAGCGCTTTGGTCAGCGAGACCATCATCAGGGCCATCACCATGGTAAATGGCAATGCACCGATGATCATCGCGTTGCGCAACGCATCCATCGGGTTGTTTTCCCCTGCAGCAAGGATCAGCGCGCCGATCACAGCCGTCAGGATCACCCCCCAGATGATGCGGTGCTTGATGCCGGTCTCCTGGCTGCCGCCGGACATGATGGTGTTCATCACCAGAATGCCCGAGTCAGCTGAGGTCACCAGGAAGGTCATGATCAGGATCACGCACATGACGTTCAGCATGGACAGTAGCCCTCCGTCGATCATGTAGGACAGGGTCACGAACAGCTTGTTGGTGTTCGAGGCACCAATGATCGCGCCTTCTGCGGCACCGGCCAGCTCCAGATCAATCGCGGTGCCACCCAGTACTGTCATCCAGGCGAAGCACACCAGTGCCGGTGCGAAGACACAGCCCAGAATGAACTCACGCACGGAGCGACCTTTGGAGATACGCGCCAGGAACAGGCCCACAAACGGCGAGAACGCAATCCACCAGGCCCAGTAGAACGTGGTCCAGCCAGACTGCCAGCCGAATTGACGGCCCTGCTCGCCCGCTGCATAAGCTGCGGCCAAAGTTGCTTCGTCCAACTCCGCAGCTGCGCCTTCCAGACCGCTCTTGAAGCCGTCAAAGCTGCCCCAGGCATTGGTAGCGCCACCCATCAGGGCGTCCGCATGCGCCTGCGCTTCGGCCGGAAGAGCCGCCGCAAAGGCTTCGGTCGACAACGGACCATATGCACCAAAGCTCAGCGAAAGGAAGTGCAGAAGGTAGTCAACCAGGGCCGTACCATATGTGGTCATGGCAAAGACGAAGGACCCGAAGATCACGAACGTGCCCAACAGGATGATCGACAGGACAAGGTTCAGGTTCGAGAGGTATTTAACACCGCGTCCCACACCCGAAACCGCCGAAATAATCGACAGACCCATGATGACGACCAGACCTGCAATCAGTCCAACTTTGCTTGGCGTCGGAACATCTCCGCCAAAGTCCATGATCCATTCCATGCCGGTGATGGCATAGAAACCGTCGATGAACTGGCTGACGCCAAAACCGATGGTCACGGACACACCCAGGATCGTTGCAACAACGCCCAGAACGTCGACCACATGGCCAAGGAATCCGTTCATCAAACGACCGAACAGCGGGGTCAGAGCCGCACGGATGGTCAGAGGCATGTCACGGGTATAGGCGTAATAGGCCAGCGACAGGCCAGTCACCACATAGATTGCCCAGGCGTGGAAGCCATAGTGCAGGAAGGTATACCGATAGGCCGACTGAACGGATTCGGGATCGTTGCCAGCAACTGCACCGGACACGACCTCGGGGTTTGATCCCCACAGGCCCAGCGGTTCAGCCGTAGCAAAAACCATCAAACCAACACCAAGACCGGCACCAAACATCATCGAGAACCACGAGAAGTTCGAGAACTCGGGCTTTTCGCCAGGTGTTCCCATCACCCGCTTCCCTGTCGACGGCAGGATCGCCACAATCACCAGAAAGATGGCAAACAGGCCGACAATAACAATGTAGAAGCTGTTGAAGATTTCCAGCAGCTTGCCATTCCAGCTACCGAGGGTGCTGTTGGCATTGGCCGGGAAGACAAGCGCCCACAGTACAAGGGCAACCATGATGCCCTTGCTGATCAGCGCAATCGGTACGCTGTAATTCTCATAGAAACCGGCATCCGCCGTTTCTATCTCTAGATCCGTAAATGGTTCAGGTAATGACATAAGGTTCCTCCCAGTTGTCACTTTTTCATTATTTTTCCGCACAGGTTAGTTGGCTTTTTACCATGAACCCGACAGGCCTTTGGTTCGAACACACGTGCCGATTTTCTCATGCAGCGTGGCGGTTAGCGCTACGTCTCCGGTAGCGGCACATTCAAGGATTACCGACGGTTCACATCTGGCAGCCGAGCATTGCTCGCCGACTGAAACGACGCGATCAGGTTCAGAAGTGGTCACGTCTGGCTCCAAATTCGGCAATTCCGATTCAGAGCAGAATGCAGCTACAGGGCGATATCAGTCAAACTCAATTAGCTTTAATTAACTTCAGTAAAGATGAAGTCGGTAACTTTCCTTGCCAGAATTCAACAACCGCATGGATCTACTTAGGTGCATGCATAGGGCAGACACTAATGATCTGAACCGCGCCAACAGGTCGTAATCTTTGAATAGCGTTGGGCCTATCCCGCCCTATCCGACGCGAAACCGGTTCAGTCAATTTCGGCCTCGGCCGGGTTGGTAATAGCTACAGTCCCCGTCGCATAGATCTCTATCAGGGCTTCGCCAGCCTGTGATCCATCTAGCTCCACCTCAATGATCTCAAGGAATTTTTCGGTCTCAATCGCAGCCACCGCCATTGTCCGCATATAGATTTCCCAAAGATTATACTTGCGTTTGGACGAAAGATTCCCATCATTCGATATACAGTCTCGTATTGTGAGAATTTCATTAACATGCACCTAGAACGTCTGATCCAGATACTTGAAATCATCGCAGTCGTCGGACGCCCTGTTTCGGTGGCAGAGGTTCAACGTGCAACCGATCTGCCCAAGCCCACATGTTACCGGCTCATTCAGTCACTTGTTGAACAAAATCTCCTCGACGAACCCTCTGATGACGGAAAATACATCATTGGCGAGCGGATGATCAGGATTGCCTTGCTTGGAAAGTCCGATGCCGATGTCCGACGCTGTGCAGCCCCCCTTATGCGCCTCGCAGCGACAAATTTTAATGAAACGGTTTTTCTTGCGCGCTTTCGCGACAACAAAGTTGAAATCATCCACGTAGAAACACCCGATGATCCCGCTCGTGCCTTCATTCATCCGGGCTTGGGCGTACGTCCCATGCATGCCTGCTCGTGCTCGAAAGCCATTGCCGCCTTTGCGGAACCGGAATTTCGCGAAAGCATCATGTCAGGGAGCCTGAAGGCGTATACTGAACACACCAAGACGACCGAAGATGAGCTACGCCGCGAATTCGAGATAATTAGCGAACGCGGCTTTGCCGATTGTGATCAGGAAATCGACATCGGAATTGCCAGCGTTGCGGCACCGGTATCGATCGGCAACATCGGAGCTACTTTCAGTATTGGTGCGGTTGGCCCCATTCGCCGGTTCCGCACCGAATACCGCATGAAGATCGGCGAGAAATTGAAAGGTTTGTCCAAGAAGGTCAGTGGCGCAATCCAGCTGTGCAACGTGACGGATACATAACGAAACGAACAACTACCGGCCCTTTTGGCCAAAAGGATGACACTGAGAATAGGAAAAATTCAACAAACCGGAGGAAACCAAATGAACCTGAGACCAGATCCAACGTTTCACGCCTCGCCTAAGCTTGCCATGCAGGCACCGGTGGAAAACTACGCCTTCACTGTTATGCTCAGCCCGGACGGATCGCAATCTGATGGCATCGCGGTCATTGACCTCAAACCGGACTCCGACACCTATGGCCAGATCGTACATCAGGTCATTGTCCCCAACAAAGGCGACGAATTTCACCATTTCGGCTGGAACGCCTGTTCGTCATCTCTGTCTCCTCTGACCGGACACGCCTTTCTGGAACGACGTTATCTGATCGTACCTGGAATCCGATCCTCACGTATTTACATCATCGACGTGAAAGACCCGTTGAAGGCCAAGATCCACAAGACGATCGAACCCGAAGAACTATTTGCAAAAACCGGGTATTCGCGCCCGCACACCATCCACTGCGGTCCCGAAGGGATCTATGTTTCCTGCCTTGGAGGTGGCGGCGAAGACGGTACAGACGGACCTCCGGGCATCTTCATTATGGATTGCGAGACGTTCGAAATTATCGGGCAATACGAGATGGATCGCGGCAAGCAGGACAAGCACTATGATTTCTGGTGGAATCTGCCGCAGGACTACATGGTTAGTTCCGAATGGGGTTTGCCGCCGCAGTTTGAAAACGGCGTGGTGCCCGAGGACCTGTTGTCGAACAAGTATGGTCATTCGATCCACTTCTGGGACTTGCGCGCGCGCAAGAATATCCAGACGATGGATTTCGGCGACAATTACCAGATGGCACTGGAAATTCGCCCTGCGCATGACCCGACAAAATCTTATGGTTTCTGTGGTGTCGTGGTGGACACCACCAACCTGCAAGGCGCAATTTTCACATGGTGGCGCGGTGACGACGGCAAATGGCAGTCCAAGAAAACGATCACCATCGACCCGCGCCCCGAAAAGCCAGAGAACCTGCCGCCACTGTTGCAAGGGTTCGAGGCCGTGCCGCCGCTGGTCACCGATATCGACCTGAGCCTAGACGACAAATACCTCTATGTTGCGTGCTGGGGGCTGGGCGAGATGCATCAATACGATGTCAGCGACCCGATGAACCCAAAGCTGACCGGAAAAGTCGAGCTGGGCGGCATCGCCCGCGGCACCAAGCACTCCAACGGCAAGGATTTTGCCTATGGCCCGCAAATGGTAGAAATCAGCCGCGACGGCAAGCGCGTCTACTGGACCAACTCGCTTTATTCCACCTGGGACAACCAGTTCTATCCCGACGACGAAGGCGGACAAATGGTGATGGCCGATGTGGGCGAAAACGGGGGGCTGACGCTGAACAATGACTTTTATGTCGACTTCCCCAAAGGTCTGCGCAGCCACCAAATTCGCCTAGAAGGCGGTGACTGTTCGACCGACAGCTTCTGCTATCCGTCCGTCTAAGAAATGGGCGACATAACAACAATGACAGCCCTTTGGTGGGCTGTCATTTTTTCTGGACTCTACCACGGCATCAACCCCGGCATGGGTTGGCCGTTGGCCGTTTCGGCGGCGTTGATGGAGCGAAAGCACAGCGCCCTGCCAAAAGCGCTGGCAATGCTGGCCACGGGGCATTTCCTCGCGATGATTGGCATCTTGTTGCCGCTCTCACTGATGATGTTCCTTGTTCAGTGGGAAGTTCAAATCCGCGTGGTCGCCGGGCTTTTGGTTATCGCCATGGGCCTCTATCTGCTGATCAACCGAAGACATCCGAAAATTCTGGCGCGCGTGCATCCTGCCCGGTTGGCGCTCTGGTCATTCCTCGCTGCGATGGCGCATGGGGCTGGTTTGATGCTGGTGCCGATTTTTCTGGGCATCTGTGCGATTGGAGCGAACGAAACCGGTCATGCCGCAGCACAAACACTTATGAGCAGCAACGTGACGACTGCGTTTCTTGTTGCAGCAGTACACACGTTGTCGATGACAATTGCTGGCGGCACCATCGCAGTTGTGATCTACCTTTGGCTGGGGCTCAGGTTCCTCTCAAAGACATGGTTCAATCTTGATGTCGTTTGGGCACTCAGCCTCATCGCCGTCGGAGCATTCGGACTCTATGCAGCACTTTTTGGCCATTGAAATCGGTTACCCGACCAAATGCCACCTGTTCACGAGCTGGCAGAAACCAGCAATCCCGGCAGTTAATCTTTCAACGCATCTAGTGGCACCTGAAGCACCGCGTTGCCGGTTTAGTCAGGTGGAATTTCTCCTGCAGGCTCTGCCGCAAACTTTTCAACTTGATTGCCTGGAATAACCCCGACCGGCATGATGCGTGAGTCAATCTGCAAAGCGGATGCTCAACACGCTCTCGTTCAAAGGATGCCATTTTCCAAAGCACATCGTTGTCCACGCAATCTACTTTTACTCACGATACTCAGTGCCTTAACGCGACCTGGAGCAGATATTGGCTGAGCGGGGCGTTGCGGTTGATCATGTGACAATCAGCAGATTGGGTGGTGAAATTCTCGCCCCAAGTCAAGATTGAGACGCACAAATGCAAGCGCCCTAGTGCAGTTTCATGGCGCATGGACAAAACCCATCTCAAAGTGCGCGGCCATTGGATGTATCGGTATCGAGCGGTTGATCGCGACGGCGAAACCCTTGATTTTATGCCGTTTGAAAGCCGCGATACCGCGGCCGTGAAGCAATTCTTCGCGGAGGCATTGGTCAACAAGGACATTCCGTTGCAGATCGTGGTCGACAAAACCGTCCCTCTCGCTGCAAATCTGTTTTCATCCCAAGATCAAACATCTTCTTTAAACTGCTTACGCAACCAGTCCACAAAAATCTCGACCTCTGGTCGTACAGATTTTTTGGAAACAGGTTGCATTAGGAAATGTGCATCCGGATGTGGCAGCGGTTTGCCGGCAAATCGAACGCCCGAGGCGAGCCCATTTTCGGTATTGACCAGTCGCGAGAACACTAGGGCATAGCCACCGCCACTCGCGACAAGTTGCAGCGCCGAAATGGTTGTGTCTACCAGGTATTGCGGGGCGTCTTGCGGCTTGGTGCAGTCATATGCACTCAAGTATCGTTCCCAATGGCCTTCATGGCCCAATATGTGAACAAATGGACCAGACAGCAGATCCTGCACTTGCTTTGCACTGTTCTTCCGGCCTTTGGCGCATATCGGGACGATCGTTTCATCAGAGAGCTTATCGGAGAGTGCGTCGGTCCAGTTGCCACGACCCAAGCGTAGCTCTACGTCGATCTCTTCTAAATTGGTGGTCTCTGTCCAGATATTTGTCACAAGGCGAAGATTTATCGTCGGGTGGTCTTTCTTGAACGACGGAAGACGGGGCGCAAGCCAAAGTGAAGCGGTCGATATCGGCGCCTTGATCGTAACTGTCTTCGTCGCCATCGACCCGAAAAGGTTTGCCGAGGCCATATCGATATCAGCAAGCGCCTGCCGGACAGTTGAGCAATAAGCCTGACCAAGCTCTGTGAGAGACAGATGTCTTGCGCGCCTCACAAATAACTTGTGCTGCAACTGCTGTTCCAATGATCGGATGTGCAGGCTGACGGCAGCCTGCGTCAGCCCCAATTCGACGCTTGCACTGGTAAAATTCAGATGTCGGGCCGCGGCTTCAAAGCTACGCAGCCAGGTTAGACTTATCTGGTTGGACGGCATTTACCACCAAGAAAAATTCGCGTTAGCTCGGTTTATTTATCATTTTTCTTTTATCAGCAAGTTCCCAAATAGGGTCTGGTTTTGTTCTTTCGCTCGAACAGGAGATACGGACATGACTGAAAAAAACAGGATGTGTCGCAAACTCTGGTGTCTAGTTGACGAGCATGCATGATCTGAGGTTTTTACTGGTCGAATAATTTTCGAACAGGTTATTTGAGCATGATCTCGTTAAAGGGCTGTCATTTCCCCAAGGATGCAGTTTTGTACGCTGTTTTCTTCTATCTGCGGTACACGGTGTCCTATCGTGACTTGGAAGAGATCATGGCTGAGCGCGGTGTCCGAGTTGACCATGCCACTTTGAATAGGTGGGTGGTGAAATACTCGCCTATCGTCGCAGCTCGTGCGCTGTCAAAGAAGCGTCCAACGCCGAGTTCATGGCGCATGGACGAAACCTATATTCGTGTTCGCGGCAACTGGATGTACCTCTATCGGGCCGTCGACAAAGCTGGGAATACTCTTGATTTCATGTTGTCTGAGCGCAGGAACCGTCCAGCAGCAGCAAGGTTCTTTGCCAAAGCGCTGTCTTCAAATGGAATCCCGAGCAAGATCGTCATCGACAAAAGCGGCGCCAACGCGGCTGGCATTCGAGTGGTGAACAAAATCCTTAATCGGTTTGGCTGCCCAGCCAAAATCCAAACGGTCAGGTCCAAGTATTTGAATAACCTAATCGAACAGGATCATCGGTTTATCAAGCGTCGTGTACGGCATATGTGTGGGTTCAAATCGTTCAGATCCGCATCAGCTACTTTGGACGGCATCGAGGTCGCCAAAATGATCCGGAAGCGGCAATTCCCCAGCACTACCACGTCGGGCCTTCGGCTGTTTGCCGAGATCGCAGAATTGGTGTGTCCGGTAGTTGACTGCCTATGGTCGTTGCAAAAGTTTGCGACACATCCAGTTCACAATGAGGAACGAACGGCGGCCCTGCGGACATAGCTGCAATTCGCCCTTTCCCAAAATCCTCTTTGTGTCGCAGTCTTGCGCGTGACGTCCGCTTGACGACACGACCCCTATCAAACGATCATCTCAGAACTGTCATGTGGTACTTCAAGGGAGATCTCATGGAAGTATTCGGAAGTGAAGCACAGCGACGCATGTCAACCATGGGCGAGCATCTTATGCAGCTGTTGGGTGATGACCCTCGGTTTTGTAGCCATGGGCGTGGTATACAGATTGCCAACGAGTATAGCGGGGCGTTGGATGATGCCGTCGCAATGGCCCGAATTCTTGGCATCACGGCGATAGAAAGCATACCGCGTGAGGAGGTGGCGACGGCGCGAGAACGAATTGAAAGCGAGGGTTTAAAAACCGACACGATTGCTTGCTATCTTGGCGGTCTGAACTGTGTCGAAGCCGCTCGCCAAGTGGTCGCAACTCATGCTTTGCCCGAGGATTTAACCATACGAGTGATTGATCGCAGCTCTCCACCAGAATGGCTTGAAGCTTTCGCGGAAGTCGCGTTGAGCCATGGTGTTCTACCGCCAATAGGGCCGGTGATGCGCGGATTGTCTCGTCCCGGGTTTGCTATGGTCGTCGTTGATCGATCAGGTGCTCCAGTCGCAACTGCGGGTTCAGTTCTGTGTCATCCCTCCAGCAGTCGGCTGCATAGTCGCGCACAATGGGGGCAACTCTCGACCAAACCTGAACGCATGGGCGAGGGCATTGCAAAAGTCTTGGGGGCGATAGCTCTAATACACTCGCATGAAAAGCTTGGCGCCACAGGGTTCAAGACAGGCATCGCTCCGGGTAACATTCCCTCTGCACGGCTTTGCGAAAGACTTGGCTTGGAGGACAGTGGAAACGACATAGTCGCGATCATTGACCCTCACGTATACTCAGAAGATCGGTTAACCAAGTGACCCATCCGGCTGTCTGTGGTCGCATTGTGTAAGCAATATTACCAAGAGCCTGAGTTGGTCTCTTGAAAAAGCTGTCTGAAGTCAGCGCATATGGGACCAAAAGCCCCAGAAGGTTGGGAGAACAACTGGGCGCAAACCATGCCAGGGCAAAGCTTCAACGTGATGATGCGCCTCTACGGACCGCTCGAGCCTTGGTTCGACAAAACCTGGCGTCCTGGTGATCTGAAATTGGTAGAATAAAGCGACGGCCACGACTATCGGGCGACGCTAATTGTTGGCGTCGCCTGGCATTTTTTTGGTGTCCGCTTTGGTCTCAAAGCGGAAATCCCTTTTCGGGAGCATTGCCATCTTTCTTCAATTCTAGATATGTTCCTGAACCAACTGCCTCAACCACTACTGCAGTTGTAAAATATCCGGAACGCATAGTTTTCTTTTTGCTGGCATTTTGTGCGCACCATCCGATCGTTTCAGTCGTTTCGGACCGTCTTTGACCTTGATCTTCGGCTTTGCTATTGGGCCCTTCAAGGTCACGGGCCAGGGGCTCTTCGAAAGAGGTTCGCCAATCTTGCGGGGCTGCAAATTCAGGTCCAAAACCTTGCCCGCCACATTAACACCGCCAAAGACAACGACTTGGACATGATCTGTCTCCAATGTGGTTTGTTTCGTCGAAATACTTCCATTGGAAATACTAATCGGAGCACGCAAACATACTATTGGAGCAACCTTTTGTTTCTCTTTGGTAAACACCCAAGGTAGCACACCCAGCCCCGCCAAATCCAAAAGCTGGGTCTCGATCGAGCCATCACGTAATGAAACTGTGGCGTTGCCGTTCATGCTGTTGGCAAAGTGCTTGGGTGAATCGGTTCCTCCTGACACCGAAAAATCTGCATAAATCGTACCGCTTGCACCTTTTTTGAAGTTCAGACCGTGAAGAATGTCATCCAGCTGCCAGCCGCCTGCCTTGCCGGTCAACGTGAGCAGGTGCGCATCGTTCGATAGATCCATTTGCCCGCTGACGTCGAAATGAGCGCCACCGTATTCAAATTTCAAAGGTCCGGCCTTAAGCTCATTTTTGTTAAGCGTCAGTTCGCTCTGCAAACTGCTAATGCCTTTGGCGCCCTCTATGTGCCGAAGGTCAATGTCGACATCCATATCCATACCGGACAAGAGAACTGAACGTCCAATTGGTTTAAGCGTCACATCTCTCAAAGGGCCAGTGTCATCTGCTTCTTGATTGACATCTTCCTCATCGGGCTCCGTACCGCCTAGCTTCCGCAACTGTGCGGCGGCCTGAACGATGGTTCGGATATGATCTATCTTTATCAGGTCACTCTCTATGGAACCCTTCAGCGCAGGATCACTTGTTGCATCATCAAGATCGGCGACAATTTCGAGGACAGATTCAGCAACCTCTACATTGGCACTCGCGTTCCAATCGGTGCCTTCGCTAGCGAGGTCAATCTCAAGGCGAGCCTGTCCGGTTTCCACACGTTCAAGCGATAGTGCCTCCAAAAGGTCCGCTCCTGATGGGACTTCGACATCAATTGCCAAATCCAGGTCCTCGAATTTGAGTACATTCTTCACAGTGCCATGTACTTCGAGGTTCCAGACTTCTGTTTCACTTGTCTTTCCATCTAAATTCGTCAGCGATAGCTGATTGATGTCGCCATTCAAATGAAAGTCGCCGGAAAATCTGCCGAGTTGGTCGTCCGGTCCTAACAGTTCTGGTGAGATCAAACTGCTTGCCGGAATATCCATTAGACCTTCTGCTGATATTCCTTGTAACTGCAGCGCGTCATCGACCGAACCGTCCAAAATGATAAACGGATCAGCCGGGTCCCCAATTCTCAAGTTGATGCTTCCGACCCTTAAGCTGCCTTCTGGTGTTCTGGAAAGTTCGGAGAACTTGATCGGAGGCGGGCCCTCGCCAGACGTGTCCAATGTGAATCCGTTGGTCTTAATGACCATTTGCCGCTGCGGAATCTGCCCGGGGACGCTGTCGATAACCATGTCGACCGAGATAAGTTTAAGATCATACCGCGATGCGGCGGGGGCTGGTTCAGCATCTTCAGGATACAACCGAATGCGGGTTGTCAACGATACGTCTTCCGGATTTCCCAATTCTCCGATTTGTCCTGTCAGCGAGAGGCTTTGCCCGCCATCCAACTCCGTCAAAACACTTAGATCATCAATCCGAGCAACGCCGTCGACCGATTTGAATGTTGCACCAATACTTCCTGAACCTTCCAGGACACGGTCAAGCTTCAGGATATCGAGAAGCTGGCCAAGTTCTACAACCTCTAGGGTCGTCTTCACTTGCAGCCCGTCTTCTATGGGGGATTCCTCTGCGGTAATCGAAATCTGTTCGAAGTTCACCGCTACCTGAAACGGGTCTTCCGCAGGGAATGTCGCGTTCAGATCAAACCTCTCTCCGTTTAGCGAACCGGCCCCAACTGCGGTCGCAACGTCGGTTTCCGTATCGCGTTTTAGAAGCAGCTCAGAAAGCTGCAGATCCAGCTCAAGCCCGTTTAGATCGTTTTGGTAAAAAACGGTGATATCGGTCAGGTCAATTTTATGGTCCGTTAGAACTCCAGCCAAAGGCATTTTAGGAGACTTAGCAGCTTGCCCGGCTTCTACATCTGATTGGGAAAGGGACTGCCAGTTTCCGACGCCGTCTTTGCCTGTGATCAGGTTCAGGTGAACGCCCGAGAGAGAAAGGTTGCTCAACGATAGATTACTGTTCCAGAGGTCGCGCGTGGAAATTTCGAACTCAAGTTCGTCGATTGCTGCCAGATTCTCGTTCGCTCTCCGCGAACCGGGTAGTACCAGCCCCGCCGCTGACACCTGCAAGTGCCGGCCAAGGCCCAGACGCACTTCATCCTCTATGATGACGTCCTGACCAAGTTTCTTGGAGATCAGGTTTTCAACGAAGGTGGTCCTTACAGAAGAAAACAACGTAGAAGACAGGAAAAGCCAAGCTGCTAACACAGCCACAAACGCGACAGCGCTACAAACCAATACACCTTTTGCAACGTATCGCACGCTTTTCTCCTAATGTTCCGATTCATACGTTGGGCAACCTAAACCATTTATTTGTTAGGTTAATGGATTATATGGTCGGTAAATTTCCCGACCTCTGAATGATCTTGACCGTACAGCTGATAACTCTCGCTGATTTGGTCGGACAGCTAAATCACGGGTAGATGACAAAATAACTTTTGTACCGCTGACCCAGCTTCCAATCAGCTGGCTTGAAGTGAGTTTGACCGACCAGAACTGGACACGTTGCAGGGGTTGCGACTTCAGCGGCTCGACGCATCCCCAAGCTATTGGCAGCCAGATTTCCTCAATTTCCCACATTTATCTAATTACTGTTATATGTGAATTCTTCAAACGACGAGGACAGGATGAACTCACTAACTAGAATAACACGTGGGATAGGCGTCGCTTTCAAAGACGGTAGAGTGAAAGGCATTCTTGCCTTCACGGTTGGAATGATTTTATGGGCCTCGGTCTTTTACCACTTTGTCGAGGGTTGGAGTTGGCTCGACTCAATCTACTTTTCTGTCGTGACGATTTCGACTGTGGGGTTTGGTGACTTCTCACCTGAAACCGCGGCAGGGAAGATCTTCACAATGATTTACATCATCGTGGGCCTCGGTGTCTTCGTGACCGCGGCGACCACAGTGGCGGATACAATCTTGTCCCAGGACGACAAAAAAGCGGACTAATAGACTGCACTCAAATGAGCCAAACCGAGTTCCTGCACAGGCATTGGCCCGTCTGTGCATCTCAAGCTGCGGCCTGGATTCATTTGCGTCTTCAAGCTGATAGATGATCACTAAAACTAAAAAAATATACATATTATGTTTTTTGAGTATAACATTCAAAAAACATATGGAGGGATGGAATGGAAAAGACACAGGACGCAAAGATTGTCGATCTGGCAATACGATTGCTCTTTCTCGGACTATTTCTCTACAGCGCTTTGGTCATGGTGGCCCCGCTTGCAAGCGTGGTTATCTGGGCAACTATCCTCTGTGTGGCGCTTTACCCGGCATTTGATTGGCTGCAGTCCAAGCTGGGAGGTCGGAAAAAGCTTGCCACAACGATCTTGGTTTTGCTGGGCCTTGTTTTGACCCTGGGGCCAGTCGCAACTGCGGTGTCTGGTGCTGCAGAACTAGGGGCTGAATTCGCGGAACAAGCAGACAAGGGTGAGCTGAAAGTCCCCCCTGCGCCCGAGGGCCTCAAGGAATTACCATTGGTGGGAGACAAAATTTCCGATGTCTGGGGGATGTTTGAGCGCAATCTTGACGGCGCGCTTACGAAATATGGCGCGCAAATCCTTGAGATCACCAAGTCGCTGTTTGGAAAGGTGTTGGGCATCGGCATCGGGCTTCTTGGCTTAGCTCTGTCCGTATTGATAATGGGGGCGTTGTTCAGCCCCGGGCCAAATATGGTCCAAGGTCTTCAGCGCTTTGCCAACCGTGTTTTCGCTCCGCGCGGTGGAGAATTCGTAACCCTGGCAGGCGCAACAATTCGGAACGTTACAAAAGGCGTGATTGGCGTAGCTGCCATTCAAGCGGTCTGCGTTTGGATACTATTGGCTTTGTTTGGGATTTCTTCGGCCGCCACTCTGGCATTTATCTGCCTGATACTCTCGATTATCCAAATCGGGCCCGGATTGGTTCTAATACCGGTTATTATCTACGCTTGGAGTTCCATGTCCGGCGGGACTGCTTTGATCTTCACCATATTGGCCGTTCCCGTCATGATAATGGACAGTTTTCTAAGACCCGTGTTCATTTCAAAAGGCCTTGAGACTCCCATGTTGGTCATCCTCATCGGTGTTCTCGGAGGTATGATGGCGTACGGTTTGATCGGCGTCTTTATGGGGCCGGTTCTCTTCGCTGTTTTCTATGAGCTATTCAAAGTTTGGATTGATACCTCGCCCGAAGCCGAGGGCACTGCTGAAGGCGCGGCGAAATGAGGAAGACAATTTGGGCAACCCTGGCGGTCATTCTGATTTTTCTTGTCTGGTACCTGGTCGCTGATCGGAAAACGCCATTTACCGGGAACGCCAGAGTAAAAGCCGTGGCGACCCAGATCGTCCCGCAGGTGACTGGAACTGTGACTGAAGTCTTGGTCGAAAATGGTCAAATCGTCTCGGCCGGAGATGTCCTCGTCCGGATCGACGCGCGACCCTACGAAATTCAGCGCGACAAGGCGGAAGCTGATCTCGAAGCAGCCACTCAAGAAGTCGGTGCATCTTCGGCAGAAGTAAGAGCGGCACAGGCCAAACTAGCAAGGGCGCAGAGCGATCTGGATACGATGCGCATTCAAACAGAACGCGTATTTGCGCTCGAAAAGAAAGGGTTGATTGCCGTCTCAAAGGCCGATGATGCGCGAGGGCAACTGGCAGAGTCCGAGGCAAACTATGAGAACGCAAAAGCAGATCTGGAAAAAGCAAAACAGAGACTTGGTGACGACGGAATCGAAAACCCGAAAATCCAGCGCGCGTTGGCCGCCTTGGCGGATGCGGAGCTTAACCTTGAGTGGACTGAGTTGCGCGCTCCGGCGACAGGTGTCATCTCTAATTTGCTGATAGCCCCCGGAACATATGCGCGATCCGGCCAGGATCTGTTGACGTTTCTGGACGCAACTGACGTCTGGATTGAGGCGTATTTTTCCGAGAACAACCTAGGAAGAGCCTCGATAGGGTCTCCGGTTGATGTAGTGTTGGACATGCATCCAGGTCAGGTTATTCCGGGCGTCATTGAGAGCTTTAGTGCGGCTGTTTCCCTAAGTGGCGGTGATGTGCCCGGGCAATTGGCGAGCCCGCCAAGCACTAAAGGTTTTTTGCGCGAGCCTGAGAGATTCCCAGTCAGGATCGTTTTACCTGGCTATGAAGCCGGAAGCGCCGAAGATGACCTTCGCTTTCAACTGAATGGGCAAGCCGATGTGATCATGTACCTAAGCGACAACTCGTTGCTGAACCTCGTAGGTCGCACCTACATCCGCGTGGTTTCAATTCTGTCCTATGCGTACTGAGGACCAACGCTCTGTCACCCGGCTTGCGCTGGGTGTTACCGGCGTCTTTTCATTGGGCCTATTTCTTGGGTGGCCGCTTGCCGTCGTCGGGGCGGTGTTCGCCGCCCTTTTTCTGCAAGCACCTGCCGCATTGCCTTTGACAGCATTTGCGAAGCTCTTTGTCTTCTCTATTGGGTTGATGTTCATTTCGTTCCTGGTGTCGTCGATCTTCTCACCATATCCGCTTGTATTTCTGATGCTGGTGGCGATTGGAATAATCCTGTCTTTCATGTGGTCAGTTTCCGGCGCCGGAGTATTACCCGGTGTCATAGCTCTCATGGGCGCATTGATGATTCCGAACCTGGTTCTGCAATCACAGGACCTGGCTTTGGTGCTCGTGTATTGGATACCGTTGAACCTGCTGTTCGCAGGCTTCGTATCGACACTGATGTTCGTATTGATACCCGCTGAACCTCAAACGGCGGCTCAAAAAAAAGCTGCAGCGCCGCCAAGCTTCGACCCAAATCGTCGCATAGTCAGGATGTCGCTTGTCACAGTCCCGTTTGCTATGGCATTTTTTGTTTCCGGCGCGTCTGCATTGCTGGTTCTGTTCTTTGTCGCGCTGCTGAGCCAACAACTTGCAGCGATGCCTACCGCGGGTAAATCGGTTGCAAAAGCTATGCTGACGGCAAACCTGCTTGGGGCGGCAGTATCCATCATTTGCTATGAGACAAACGTAATAGCGCCGGTTATTCTCACCCCCATTTTACTGTGTTTTTTCTTTTGCCTGACACTCGGAGCACTCGGTAAATCTCAAGCCCCACTCGCCGCCGCCGCCGGCTCAGCCATTACAACGGCTCTCATAGTATATGGCGGGTCGGTTGCACCGTTTTCAGACGAGGCTGACGTCAAGAGCATCATTCGAGTTTTGCAAGTTGCCAGCGCCGCCTTCTTTGTAATCATCGCATATGTCGTGGTAGATGAATTCTGGCCGGAAAAAGAGCGCCAGGCGGCTCAATGACGTTTGTTGCAACAAGGCTTGGCGCTGAAACCGACAGAGTTCTCTACTTGACCAATTCTACTTAGGGTCAAGATTCATAACCAGTACATAACGGTTGCCTCGAGTGCGAAGGCTGAGAGGAAGACCTTGGGACTACGGTCATAACGTGTCGCCACGGGCCTTCAATCCTTGAGCCTGCCGAACATGATCTCGATCCGGTTGCGGCGTTTGTATCTGCGCTTGTCGTATTTGACCGGTGTCTTGCATTGCTTACGGCCTGGGATGCAGGCGCGTATCCCGTTGTCTTTTAGCGCTTCTCGGAACCAGTCGGCGTCATAGCCGCGTTCCCAGAGCAGCCAATCCACGTTTGGTATGCTGCTGAGCAGAGCCCGAGCACCGATGTAATCGTTGACCTGCCCGGCGGTAACGAACAGGTTGAGCGGGCGACCTTGGCTATCACAGATAGCATGCAGCTTGGTATTCATGCCGCCTTTGGTTCTGCCAATCAGGCGGCCACGCCCCCCTTTTTGACGCCCAAGCTGGACGCCGTGCGATGGGCTTTTAGATATGTGGCGTCGATCATAACCATCTTCTTTTCACCGTGCTCGGCAGCTAGACCAGCCATCATCCGTGCGAAGATGCCTTTCTCGCTCCAACGCTTCCACCGGCTGTAGAGCGTCTTTTGAGGTCCGGATTCCCAGGGCACATCTCGCCAACGCAACCCATTGCGATTAATGAAGATAATCCCGCTCAACACCCTTCTATCATCGACCCGTTGCCTGCCGTGCTACTTCGGGAAGAAAGGGGAAAGCTTGGCCATATGCTCGTCTGTCAGCCAATAAAGGTCGCTCATGTCATCGCTCCATATTTGGAGTTGTGAATCACGCAGCGCAGCAAAAATCAATGCATCCTGAGCCTAACATAGATCCAAGCGAAAGCTTCCTTCGCACCAAAAGTCAATTCATGGCAAGCGTTGTTGAATGGCCGCTAACCGAGACTGTGAATGCTTTTTATGCGAGAGTAGCGAACGGCGGGTAGGCTCGCATCAACGAAACTGCAAATTCCTGTCTTGAAGGTCCGCTTCGGGCTGCTAGCGGCCTATCGTGCTTGCTGCGGAGAATGGCAACACTGAGCCCAAGGTGTTCATGTTGCAATAGGAATGAGCGGCAGCGACAAATCAGGGTACAGACATCAACGTTGTGAGTAGCGGTTCGTTTTGACCATGCGACGTGCTGATGTCACGCAGCGAACATAGCCTCACCGCGATCTTGGAGATCGTTAGGCTTCTTGGTCGCTTTGTCTGCAAATTCAGGCGATGTTCAATGTCCCGAATTGGTTTTCGCTATACTGCAAAGCAGATCAACATGTTGATCCAACCAATCTTCGTCCAGTGCCTCGTGACGTATGAGTTTGCGGAAATAAGGTGCAGCCACTGCTAGTTCTATAAGCTGGTCAACCGGAACGTCGGCGGTGATCTCACCGCGGCCTATTGCGGCTGCAAATACTGCTTCAACACTTGCGAACCTGTCTTTCATAAATTCAGTGATCACCAACCGCGCTTCTGCATCGGTGGACGCAGCAGCGACAACTTGAGGCGCGATTTGACCCCATGGTGTGTCATTCAAAGCTCCCATCAGTACTCCGAGTAACCAGCGCAGATCAGATCGCAGCGGGCCATCGGTTTTGGGTGGTATGTTCGGCGGTGTTGCGATGCGCCTGAATGCTGCATCACGCAGACTGCGCGCATCTGGCCAGTGCCTGTAAAGTGTGCTGCGCGAAATGCCCGTTGCCTTCGAAACTGCGCCATGAGTTACGTGCAGCACGCCCTCATCCATTAGTATCTTTTGCGCGGCATCAAGCGCGGTCTGTCGTGTGGCGATCAGCCTAGGATCTTCTTTCAATCGTCCCTCCTATAGAACATCTTGTTGCATAGTAGAACATTTTGTTCTAAAAGTATGGTCGGTCAAAACCTAAATCCCACAAACACGTCTTTTCAAAACGGGAGCGTATCAATGTTCAAAGTGGCAGCAACCCCGCTGGTGGTACTCTTATCGATGGGCGCGACAACCGCATTGTCCGAGAGTGGCACCTACGAGCTGGATCCTGGACACAGCCAGGTATTGTTCAGCTACAACCACATCGGGTTCTCAGAAACATATGGAATGTTCTCAGGTTTTAGCGGTGAGATAGAGTTCAACGAAGATGATCCGTCTGCGTCATCTGTCACAGTGTCTATGCCTGTAAAATCTATGATCACGGGCTGGGATGCCCGTTTGCAACACTTCATGTCCGATGACTTTTTTAGCGCGAGTGACGGTGACGTGGTCACATTCGCCTCAACCAGCATTGAAGTGACCGGGGACAATTCCGCGAATATTTCTGGCGACCTGACCATGAATGGCATCACCAAACCTGTTGTCCTGGAAACAACGCTTAACAAGTCAGCGCCATACCCGTTTGGCCCAAAAGAGGGCACGCCAACCTTGGGGCTGGCAGCCACGGCGACTATCGTGCGGTCTGAATTCGGACTTGGGGCGTTTGCACCTGCGGTGAGCGACGAAATAGAGCTCTTGATCAATATCGAAGCGTTAAAGGCTGAATGATGTGTGCAAGTGCGCTGATACTGCGTTCAGCACTCAATCTTTTTGATTGGCAGATGGTCAACACGATGAATGTGCACCTGAGAACATTGGCGGTTGCTGTGACGGTAGTGGTATTGATGTGCTCAATGGCGTCCGCGCAAGAGCGCTCCTTGCCGGAGCGCACCTCGCCCCGTCCCGAAACGACAAGCGGCGTACCGCATACTCAGATTGGTGTCGAAATTAATGCCGATTTGGCCCAGTTATTGCTGGAGCGAGTTGCGCAATTCCCAGGGGTCACACTTGGCCCAACACGCATATCATTACCTGGCGCGCTTGGCTTTCAGCTTGATCCTGACATGTTGTTGTCTCAACCGAACTCTATCGTCGGTGGGTTTGAGTTTGCGCATATGCATCCTGATGGCAGCTTGCACGCTTCGCTCGACCCAGCATTGGCGCGAAAAGCAATTGAGGCTGGCTGGGCCGTAGGACACCCTTGGGCCAATCAACGCCCCGGATGGAGTGGCTTTGTCATGATCTATACTCCGACCACACCAGAAGAGTTGGATATAGTCATCGATCTGGTCGAAAGTTCGTACACCTTCATCACCGGAAACACCTTGGGTTAAACCTGTTTTGCCCGAAAGTGTGCGGTGGCGCCTGCTTCCTTAAAGAGTGCTGTTTCAGCCGCCGTGCTTTTCACGGTCAATTTCTTTCTTACATTCTTGCCGTGGCGAAGCGCTCGGAGCGTGCGTTCAAACCTTCAGCACCAATAGTAACTCCCGTCCCGCGCAGTTGAAATTCCAAAGCTCAGTGGCGAATGCCCGCTTTGGGCTGCGACTAACTAATTGAACTGATCGCAGAGAATGGCGTATCTGAGCCCAAAGCGACCATTCCGGTATCTAATTACAAAGTGGGTGTTCATGTCTTTGGCCTCACTTCACGGGTTTTTCGGTGAACCGGCGAACTGCGAGGACCGAAGCAGCATAATCCCCCAGTGAAATCCCTCTGAAAGCAAAAGCCGCCGGTTTATTGCGTGCTCGGACGTCGACTTTGCCAGCGACCAATTCCGTCAAGTCGCCAGCAATTTGCTCGTATGGCAACATCGGCTTGTCGCTTTCCAGCTCCTGCAAACGGTCGTCGACAATTACCGTTTTAATACCAGTCATGTGCGCCGGCACCCACGGGATGCACGCATCAGTTATGGTTGCGAAGGCAGTCGGCTTCAGCCATCGGGCATCCAAGAAGGGTTCAATGGAATAGTCCAACGTTATCGATGTCACTATCAGATCAGCATCACTCAAAGCCTCCTTGGCATTGGCGCATGTTTCAGCTTCGAGACCCATGCCCCTAGCATAACGACAAAGCTTGTCGGCATTCTCTTTACCACGCCCGAACACGCGGATTCGTTTCAAGGGAAACAGTTCTGAAAACGCAGCTAGATGGGAGTGAGCTTGCACGCCCGCGCCCACAAAAGCCACCGTCTCGGCATGAGGGTCAGCAAGCCGTCGCGCTGCCACCACTGACAGAGCCGCAGTTCTGATTGCCGTAATCCAATTCGCTCCCAAGACCGCGCGAAGTAGTCCGGTTTGCGCATCCATAACCATGATGGCACCGTTTATCGCGGGAAGACCCCTCGCCGGATTTTCCGGACACACTGTAACCTGCTTGGTCACGATGAATCCATCATCTCCCATTGCCAATGTAGACATTGCGTAGCGTCCATCGCCGGGCAAGATGACTGTCTTGGGAGAAGTGTGAAGCTTTTCGTCTGCCTTGGCTATTAAAGCAGCCTCGATGGCATCGGCAACTTCCGAAGGTTGGATGCCTAAACCCCCGAGGTCGTCGTCAGACAGGTAAATTATGGCGTTCTCAGAAGTCACCGAGTCCCTCACTTAAGCAATTTGGCTTTTTGACTGAATACATTGTCTTCGGCAGTTCTTCCTATCGGTTTACCTTCACAGAAGTATTTTGGCTGTAACTTTTGATCGCCCAATCCAATGCGCAGAAAAAAAGTGCCTTCATTTTTCTGAAAATGTGAACCCAGTCGAACGCCTGCTTCGTCCATTAAGCCGACTTTGTGCGGTCTGAACCAACCCGATGACCTACTGAGATCGTCAGACGACAGGTTCGGGCCCATTGGTAGTTAAAGTTGCGAATTGTTCAAACGACACTTTGCAGATCAGATTCCGGGCGACTTCAGGTCGGGATCACAATCCGACACACCAACCCACCCAGCGATTCAGAGCGGTCCAGATCTAGTCTGGCATCGTAGGCTTTCAGTAAGTCGACCGCGATCGCCAGCCCAAGCCCGCTACCAACGACCGAGGTGTCCAATCGTCCGCCAGATCGCAAGGCTTCGCGGTGGGCGTCTTCTGGAATTCCGGGACCGTCATCCTCGATACTGATTTCGATGTATTTCTGCTTACGTTTCGCGGTCAGCCGTACCGCGCTTCGACACCATTTGACAGCATTGTCCAGAAGGTTGCCCAAAATCTCTTCTACGTCCTGCGTATCCATGCGCACCCAAAGACCCGGATCGCCATCGATCTGCAGCGATTTGCCTTCGCGGTCCGCCATGGCCGAGAACAGCCGCGCCAGGCGCTCGATGGAGTTAGACAGATCGGTCCGCGAATGGGTCAGGTCAGCAGCGTTCAATGCCCGCAGCCTGGCCAGAGATCGACCAAGTTGAGCATCGATCCTGTCCAGCGCCTCTTGTGCGGTATCTGTCACCGCTCCGGCGTCGGACAATGTCACAAGTTCATTGCGCAATATGGCTGTAGGAGTTTTCAATGCGTGTGCCAGATCTGCGGCCTGGCGGCGCGAACCCGAGACGATCTCGCGGTTCCGACGCAACAGCTGGTTCAGGTCCTCGACCAATGGCGAGACCTCTTCGGGGTAATCTGTGGGCCTAAGGTCTTCGTCCTGATCCCAGCGATGGGCCACATCCGTACGCAGCTTTCGCAATGGCCCCAGAACAACTGAAATTAGAAACAACGAGCCGGCTAAACCGATCAGGCCAACTAGGCCAAACACCGGCAGCAGGCTTTTCTGCGCCGCGCGCCGCTCGGCCACGAGCTGAGCCTGACTTTCGGCGACGCTGACGCCCCATACCGTGCCATCTTCATAAGTGATCTTCTGAAAAGCGCTGCGCAGCACTTCATTTTCCGGACCGCTTGTGTCCCAGATTGTGGGGATGTCAGGAATACCGGGGGGTTCCGCGATGACCTCATCAAACAGCGAGCGAGAGGTGAAGACCACACCGTCGGCGCTGCTGACCTGCCAGTACCGTCCGGAATATGGGGTGCCATAAGCCGGGTCAAATATCAGATCTCGTAGTGCCTCCGGGTTTTCGGTTGTGACATTCAGCCCGACAACCAGCTGTGTGTGACGATCCAGCAGCGCAGAGTCGAACCGGTTGGACACCCGTGCATCAATGTATGAGAAAACCGCCAGTGTACCTACGCCCACAGACACTGCCCCAGATGCAATTCCCCCCAGCAATGCCCGTTGTCGCAGCGATAACATCAGGCCGAATCGATCATATATCCACGACCCCGAACCGTTGTGATCAGGTCAGTGCCAAGCTTCTTGCGCAGACGGGTAACAAATACGGCGATGGTGTTCGAATCCCGGTCTCCATCGTATTCATAGATATGCTCTGAAAGTTCTGATCGTGAAATCATCCGACCAGAATTATGCGCCAGATAAGTCAGCACCGCGATTTCTTGAGCAGTCAGGTCAACCGGCACGCCATCGGCTGTCACCCGGCCGTTACGGGTATCCAGAATGACGTTTCCCATTTCAATCACGGGATTCAGCTGTCCACTTTGCCGTCGCAGGATGGCGCGAACACGCGCGGCCAGTTCGGGCATGTGGAACGGTTTGGTCATATAGTCATCTGCGCCCGCATCCAGGCCGTCGACCCTTTCGCTCCAGCCATCGCGGGCAGTCAGAATCAGCACCGGTGTTTTGACACCCTCGTTGCGCCATTCGCGCAGAATCGAAATGCCGTCGCGCTCTGGAAGGCCGAGGTCAAGGATGATCATGTCATATGGTTCGGTCGCACCCAGATGCAGGGCGTCGAGCCCACTATTGGCGACATCCACAACGCGGCCTTCTGCGTTCAGGAGTTTTTTGATCTGTTCGCAGAGGTGCGGTTCGTCTTCTGCCAGCAATACTCTCATACTTAGGGACTATAGGCGAGCGAATGGAAGTATAACCATTACTTTTTGCCCCCGCCGTTACCTCCGCCATTACCACCGGAGTTACCACCGCCGTTACCGCCGCCGTTGCCACCGGAATTACCACCACCGTTACCACCGGAATTACCGCCACCATTGCCACCGGAGTTACCGCCGCTATTGCCTTTGTTTGCAGATTTCCCCTGCGAAGTGCCCTTGCCGGAATTACCCGGCGCAGCGCGGGCAGCTTCAGAAATCTGGCGGCCAACGACGGATCGGTTGGAGACAACAACACCCGTCTGAGCGTTGACGATGACACTGACGATTTTACCATCCGGTTTCTTGACGAGAATACGGTAATATAGCCTGTCAGCCTGAAAGGCGCGCGCGTCAACTGGCGTTCCACCAAAAGCCTTTTCAACGCCTTTGATTACTTTTTTCAAACGAATGGCACTGCCTGAGGTTGTCGCCTTGCGCAACTCGGATTGCGTCAACTCACGTGCAGAAGCCTGTCCCTCTCCGGGGTGGAGAAAGGCAAGTAGACAGGCAATGGCAATAAGCTTTTTCATCCTTGTCACTCATTACTGCGAAAACGCCGGCTCAATCTACCGATTTCTATGTGAACCTACGGTGAACAGCCAGTTACGCGTGGGTTCAACGATGATGGGTTTAGATCAGGGGTGTCGGACTCTGTTTTCGACACCCAGTTTTTGCGTCTGCTCGCCGCTGATTACCGTGACAGACAAGAATCGCACCTGACGAACGAGGACCAATATGAACACCAAACCGATCAACCTGCTAAAAGCCTCTGCTATTGCCATCGCCCTGCTGGGCTCGACCGCGATTGTCGGAGCTGTCGCGTTTCCTGATGCTGCTTATGCCAAAGGGGGAAACGGCGGCGGTAACGGAAACGGCGGCGGCAATGGCAACGGCGGTGGAAACGGCAATGGTGGTGGAAACGGTAATGGCGGATCTGGTGCGTCCATTAGCGATAGTGATAAAGCGGCCGGAAAATCTAACCGGAAATCTTCCAACGCGGGTAAGTCAAAGTCATCGGGAAAAAACAAGTTTTCCTTGAAAGACCTGTTTGGGGGCAAAAAGACCAAAGCCAAATCCACAGCCGTAAAGACCGTACGCAAAAGTCAACCAGTGGATCAGGTGACCAAAGCAATTCGCCCCGCCCCGAAACCGAAAGGGTACAAGATGGCGGATCTGCTGGGCGTGCACCCATCTGAACTAGGCGCACTGAACGCCGCCAACGCTAATGAGAATGCTCTCAAGAACGCCTCTCCTAATTCCCGTGTGGGCCGCATCGCCGCATTTCGTGACGCGGTTCTGGCCGGAGATGAATTGCGTGAGGAGCTTGCGGAAACACAGGCACAGCTGGATGGCATGACCCCGCCGGACCGCCCGGTCTCTGAGATCGAAGAGGACCTTGATGCGGCTCTGACAGATGTTCAGGAGAAGCAGGATCGCGTGAACGAGCTTGAGGACGCTCTTGCCGATGCCGGGGGCACAGATCCGGATATAGAAGCAGAGCTTAAGGACGCCAATAACGAACTTCAGGGAGCCCTCGATACGGCCGAAGACCTAGGCGCCGAACGGCAGGCTGCGGTCGACTACAACGATACGGTGGCAGAAGTCGATGCGCTGACTGAGGCTGTAGAAAATCAACCGCAGACCGAGCGTGAAGCGTTGGAGGCTGCCGCCAACAAGCCTGTGACGGATGAGGTCGAAGCTGCCGTAAAAACTCTGCTTGGTCTTGATAGCTGATTGCTGATTGTCCAATCAATCATCAGGTCAAATAGACCCGAGCCAGCAGGCATAACAACATCACAAATAAAAAAACCCGCTCCGATCCGGAGCGGGTTTCACTACATCCCAGACAACACCACGTGACTTGGGATATACGCAGACGTTCTGTTGAGAGATCAGACGCCCCGTTTTGCCTCTTCTAGTCGCTTATTGTTGATAATTTCAGACAGTGCATTTTCGATAGGAGGGAAGCGACCGTTGCTCGAATTCGTGATGTTTGACATTTCACCGCCTGAGACGGTGCGCGAGGATTGCATTGCTGTAGGAATGCTAGGCGCACCCTCATTGGCAGTATTGATCATGCTGTTCCCCTTCAGTGCATCCGGGCACGCATTGATCGGCCCTGAGTAAGGAAGTATGAACGATAACGGTTGAACACTCTGAGAATACATTGTTCACGTTCGGTTAATGTTGTTGCGTATGAGTGGACAAATTGGGAGGGGGCATTGACCGCCGTATAAGGAAATGCTTCCATTTTGATTTTATTTCCCGATGGCGGCTTTGTCCCGCATGGCCACTGTCCAAAGCTCCACACCACTGCATCTTGGATTAAAAGTCCGCTTCCGATGCTATTGCCGCCGTTTGTAGGGCTTGTTGATGCAAGCGCGGCGAAGGTCTGCCGTGTGGCCTTACTGCCAAGTAGCCTGTGGCACGTCGATTGAAGGCCATCGTTCTGGATAAACGTTGTCAACAAGATTGGGCGGCAGCTTTATTGGGATTCACGCGGCAATTTACTGGGAATACGCAGAGCAGGCAGAAAAAGCCCTGAAAAGGGCTGAGCAGCCTCATCTGACTGGTTCAATTTGATTGTTAGTGCATCATTGGCCTGTGATCCATTGAGATGATGGTTTCGG